>JACOXV010000007.1 GCA_016182225.1 Candidatus Levyibacteriota bacterium | reverse complement strand
AAATCCTCCTAACATTGCAGCATGAGGAGGATTGAGTTCATTTTTCAAACCACCCCATTAGGCTTCGCTCAGGGTGGTTTTTTGTTGGATTAGTAAACTTTAAATTAGCCTCGATCTTTGATATACTGATGTGTAATCGGCGCGGTGGCGAAGCGGTAACGCAGCTGTTTGCAGAACAGATATACAGGGGTTCGATTCCCCTCCGCGCCTCAGAACTTCGTTAACTTCTAACAGATGATTTACTAATATAGCTCTAACTAGTAAGTGGTTGTTTGCGAAACTATGGAAAGAGAAAAAGAGGAAAAAGAGTCAAAATCCGAGGAGCATGAAAGCGGTTATTTCGAGCGTCAGATGGATATTGATGCCGAAATAAGAGCTGGGGAGTGGCAAAATCTTAAGAAATTCAAGACTTATAGGCAAAGATCCAGACAATGGAAAATAATTGCTACTTATCAAGCCGTAAATAATAGGCTTAATCAGCTGGTAAAAATGTATTATGAAATTTTGAGAGATAATCCTAGAGGCGGAGAAAAGCTCTTACAGGATCTGCGAAAGCTTCGTCTTATGCAGGAATTTCTTCTTCAGTGTATGGTTTGGGAACCAAAAGGACAGCTTAAAAAAGACATGGTGCCGAAGGAGATTTGGGAACTGATAGAATGATTGATGATTGATGAATAATGATTAAAGAATGTCTGTTCCAATAGCCTCTGAAATGTATTTAAATCCGTCTTTTTTGAGAAGCTTGGGTAGTTCGCTATTGATTTTTGCCACCAAAAGCGGTCCTTCGTAGATTAATCCTGTGATTAGCTGGAGTAGGGAAGCGCCCAGTTTGATTTTTTGATAAGCGTCCCCCGTATTAAAAATTCCGCCACAACCAATGATCACAAGTTTGTTGCCATATTTTTTATAAGCAAAGGAAATTAATTCGTTCGAACGCTTCTTAGTGGGTAAGCCGGAGAAGTTACCCATTTTCCATTTAGCAACTTCCGAAGAATCAAGAGAGGAGTCTTTTCTGTCTTTTTGTAAATTTCCAAATATTACCCCAGCGATTTTATGTCGCACAATAATATCAAGCATGTCTTCAATTTGCTTGTCAGTTTCGTTAATTGGCATCTTAATAAAAACAGGTTTTTTCAGTTTTAGTTTATCAACTTCCGTAAGAAGCTCACTTAGGTTTTTAGGTGGATAAAAGGAGATATTTCCAAACAAATTAGGGCATGAGACGTTTAGCTCATAGTAAGAACTTTTTATGTTCGAATCTTCAAAAGTACAAAAGCTTGACAGGATATCTTCTATTGCAGATTTTTGGGTTTCCCTTTGTTTAATATTGGTTTTGCCAATGCTAATCCCAAGAGGAATTTCGAAAGTTTGTCCAGCTAATTTTCGCGCAATCCACGCCGCTCCTTTATTTTTAAAACCTTTATTTACCATTAAAGAGCGGGATTTTGGAAGTCTTCCAAGGCGAGGTTTAGGATTTCCTTCGTAAGGATGATTTGTAATTGTTCCTACTGTTTGAAATCCAAAATCCAAAGCCGGCAGAATTTGTGTAAGCTCCCCATTATAGTCAAAGCCAGCAGCAAGGCCTATGGGATTTCTGAATTCTATTCCTGCAATTTTCTGTTTTAATTGCGAAGAATCGCGTGACAGTCGTGATTTTAAAATTTTCTTTACAAAGCTAATTTTTCCTTGGGTTTCTCCAATCTTCACGATTAAATCATGTATAAGTTCCGGATCAAATTGAAAAAAAATATTTTTTAAGACAATCTTGTAGAAGATTGAGTAAAAAGAAATAAGCATAAACTAATATTTTAAACCTTTTATTAAATTGCCACAACACTAATTCTTGCTTCACTAGACACTCATCAAGTATAATTATTGGATAATTTGGGGCATTTAGTTGCACGGCAGAACGGGTGGCTAGTTCATCGGTAGAACGCTTCTCTGATAAAGAAGAGGTGCATGGTTCGATTCCATGGCCACCCACAAATTCGCCTCCTTGATATATTGATAGCAGGGAATTGGCAGATGTTATACTTTAAAACATGAATAAAAACCCAGCCACCAAAGAAGATCTGGATAAGCTTGAATCAAGTTCTCTGCCACCCCAAAAAGAATAATAGCTATATCCTATAGTTGAAATTTAGCTTCAAATTTGATAGAATCTTTCTCCTATGACTTTTGAACAAAGAGACGGACAAAGTCCTCCAGTTTTCGGTGAAGGATTTCTTGATTACGGTCAAAATCTTTTTGATCAGGATCCTTTTGATCAACTCGTAGATTCTTTAGCCAGAACATGCGATGTCGATTTATCAAGCGCAAGGCAATTTATTGGGCGTGCTGCTATATCTTTGGATGACCATGATTTTTATACATTTGAAACCATTGGAGAAGTTGCTAGAAAGATATTTGATAGAAGAACCGTAGATGTAAGATTATTGGTTTCACATTTTCATCAAGGAACCCGATCACTTACAGAAAAACCATATTGGTATAGATATTTGGCAAATAGCTTGGGTGATTCATACGAAATGGATGGAAGCCACCGCCATAATGGATCAACACACGTGTTACCGATAGCAACCTATGAGTTATGGCTGAAACAAAATCAAGCAACTCTTCCTCAAGTAGAGATGATATGGGAACCAAGAGTTGTCAGGATTATAAGGAGGCAAAATGGCACAAGGTAAAGAGGGCAATATAGGAGTAGATTTAGACCCCGAGTTATTTGACTATCTTCCTTTCGGGACTAATTTTTATGACCAGTCGCCATTTAGCATATTGGTAAATGGCTCTGGTATTGACCAGGACCTATTAAGAGGTCTTTTTACATATATTGCTAAGAGATTAGCTAAAGATGGCGTGTACAGCACAGGAGGTCTTAAACGAGCAGCAGAAAGAAGAATCAGGACACGAGAACTTGATTTAATGCCGGAAAGCGTAACAGCAGAAGTTCATAGCATGGTCGCATCTTTAGGAAGGTTTTTTCCTCATTGGCACGAGTATATCTCGGAAAAGGCAGATAAGGTTTTATATGGAGAAAACGGCGAACCGAACCCAAGCGTAAGCGAAGGAGTATACTTGCTTAATCCTACAATTAAATTTATTGAGTGGGATAGTCTTCATCCGTTTCACGAAATAGAGTATGTCGTTTATCCAAATTCTGTACTTGTTAGAGGAAAATAACCTGTTGTATAATTTTAATTTGTATGTCGAGTAAGTTTGATACTTTTGCTACAGCTGTAGGATGCATGGACGGAAGAGTCCAGGAGCCGGTTTTTGAGTTTGCCAAGAAAAGATGGGGAGTAAAATATGTCGATACCATAACCGAGGCAGGTTTGGTCGGACTTCTAGCGTCTAACGATCCGGGATCGTTATTATTAGACTCAATTAAAAAGAAAGTTTTAATATCGGTTGAAAAACATCATTCAAGGGGAATTGTTGTCCACAGTCATGAAGACTGCGCAGGAAACCCAGTATCCGATTCTCAACAGAAGGAAGAGATTATATCTGCGGCTGATATTATAAGAGAATTAGAACCGGGAGTTGAAGTTGTTCCTGTTTTTGTAAAAAGAGCAGAGCCGGGATGGGAAGTCATCCCTCTATAATAAGGGGTGTTTATTGAACTACGACGGGGAGTTCTTCTGGAGCGAAAAGCGCATCAACTGATTCTTGTAAAATGTTTAAGCTTGTAGATTCCGAAACGACTGTTGTTTGATCCGCAAAAGAAAAACCAATATCTTGCGACGCAGCTGATGGGGGAACAGTGAATTTTATTCTAGCTACCACGGCCTCACCGCTTATTTGATCTGAACCCAGCGGAGTTGTTATGGCATACGATATCCTCCCGTTTTCTGTGTCGATCTTGTCTCTAATCTCCACAGGATCTGCTATAAATTCTCCGGCTTCGATATCAAGGATTGTGATTTCTTTTGGAGAATAATCAATTTCAAGCTGTACACCGGATGCTTTATTTTTTCCGGTAGTTATATTTACATCCAAAACATAAACAGCAGAAGCAGAAGAGACCGCATTTGATAAAGCGGGCGCATCCGCAAAGAACAATCTGGTTTGAGCTTTTTCATCTTCAACTCCAATGTTGTTGGGATTTTGAGAATCTCTTTGCGGTGCAAGTGCAATATAAACCAAAACTCCAGTAATTAATAACAGAAAAAGAACCAAAAGCGGAGTTTTATTAGTAAGTCGTCCCGATGGTTTGGGTGGTATTTCTTGAGGTGGTGTAATTACTTCTTCGGGCATAATTTTATTATGAACTTTTAAAAATTATTTTGTCAATGGGTTCGATTTTGGATTTTTAGGTTAGTCACCCTGAACAACTGATTTTTCTCTTGTCCAAAGAGTCTCATCGATATCATCGATGTTCCCATCGTCGTTGAAATCAGTAAGAGATTCAAAATTTGGATCTTCATCACAAGCTCCTCGATCTTTGGAATAAATAGAGCAGCTTCTAAAGATAACAAAGTCTTTAAGGGTTAGATAATTGTCTCCATTTACATCTCCGTTGGTCATAGCGGTGTCGCGAACCGTTGTGGTCCCGCCTTTTGTAAGATTTGTGATGCCGGGGAATTGTGCTCTTAAAAATCCGTCAACTCTTATGAATGCCAGGAATGATCCAAAGTTTTGTAATTCATCAAGCACTGCTTCGCTGCTAAACTTACCGGTATCTGCATTATAGTTAATAGTTATTTCCTCTGAAGTTACCAATTCTTTATTTTCATTTTCAATTTCAATTGTTGCTGGTCTTTGTGTGCGCAGTGGATTAAGATTTCCATCTGTTCCGGGGGCTACAGCATCTCCTGCGGTTCCAATTCCGTGAAGCCCAAGTGCATTTATTATTAATTTTGTTCCTGATTGATCTATGCAAGTTCTTGTAGATTCATCACAAACTTTTCCAGTGCCACAATTGTCTGGGTCAATTCTGCAACCGGTTTTACAAATTGCTGATATCTGAGGACAAGGTTCTCCTGGTTGACATTTATTAAGAGGGCAATATTCATCAGCAGGGCAGTCTTCATCCAGACTGCATTGTTTTCCTGATCCAGTTGTTACCTCATAAGTCACTGATACTTGTTTGGTGAATTTTCCATCTCCGCTTTGAACCTTTACGACAATTGGTTTTTTCCCGTTGGTTACGTCATTTGGAGATGTAACTTTAAGTATTGACGTCCCTTTTTCACCGTTTCCGAGCTCAAATTTATTGAGTTGATCAACCCATCCGCTAGACCATTTTGTGTTTTGACCTCCTGGAATGTCTTTAGTTAGTTCAAAATTATTCTTGTCGCATTTACCGCTGTTTTTGTTTTCAATCTCTACAGTATATTGGACTTGCTCTCCTTTATCAGCGCTTTGGGACTCTGGAGTAACAGTAAGTCCAGGATCTTTTCTTTGGCAAGGTTTGTCTCCCTCGTCGGGTTTTTTGGTAGGCGTAACGCAAGTATTATTGACACAGCTTTTTGGAGCAGTACAGTTATTGCTGGTACATTTTTTATCTCCATCTCCATCTCCACCTCCACCGCCTCCTCCTCCGCCACCGCAAGTTTGTCCTTCTTTGGTGCATCCTCCGCTATTTTGTCCGCAGCTGCTTACTTTGACGCAGGCTTTATTTTGGCATTCAAAATGCGGTTTAGTATTGTCGCCTTTACATTGGTCGCCGCCGCCTCCACCACTGCCTCCACCTCCGCCTGTTCCTGATTTAACTTTATAATTTAAGGTCAGAGTATCTGTTCTAGATCTTCCGCCAGCAGTTTCTGCAAGTTTTACAGTAATATGCTTTTCTCCTGCAGTGGCATTTTTAGGGGAAGTTACCTTTAGGTTTTTTGGTCTTTGTCCGTTAGATGCGACGTCCCTCATATTAACGTTATCGTTACCATTTTCAAACTCTATTTTCCAGCCATCTGGTCCTTTAGCTTCCAATTTAAAATCAGTGGTGCCGCATTTTTTATCATTATTATGAGTTATGATTTCGTATGTTGCGCTATCTCCTTTGTCTTTTGTGAAAGTGTTCTGCGTTGTAGTAAGAGTGGGCTTGCTCCTATTACATTCTTTTTCTTCATCTTCTTTGATTTTT
>JACOXV010000018.1 GCA_016182225.1 Candidatus Levyibacteriota bacterium | reverse complement strand
TTGGCACTTTGACAGGCTATCGGTAAAAGTAAGAAAGGGAGATACACTGTGAAAAGTTTTCTTGCCTGGCTGGCGATTTTCGGAATCTGCCTTGCCGTCTCATACTGGTGGTATCAATTCGCAGACGAGTTCGTCGTTACTGACTTCTACGTCGGCGCACTCGTCATCTTCGCGTCGATCGGACTCTTCGTCGTCGTGATAGGCGTTGGGAGAGTCTTGGATTTCTTCTTTGACAAATAGTCGAGAACACTCGGTAGAACCGGGAGAAAGGGAATAGGTTGTGTTTGAAGAAACGCTGAGTATCTCTCCGGCGGAGATGATCGTGATCGCAGCCATCAGTTCAATCATCGGCTTCACTTTTCTGCGGGTTCGTCGGGCTTCGATGTCGAGAGCTCGTTTTGCTCTTGGGGCGGCCTTATTCGTCTCGGGAACAGTCTTCATGGTGGCAGGAATAATTTGGGCGTTCCTCACGTTCCTCCGGAATTTCAGCTTGGATCAGGTTCACTTCGACCTGAACCTGCGAGTTTGGATCGTGATCGCCGGCGCATTCATGCTTGTGATTAGTCCCATGGCAGGATACCTAGCGGCAGTCGATCGAAAGGATCGTGCGTTCTATCTGCTACTCGCAGTAGGAGGCACGGCGATAGGTCTTCTTATCTACGCCTTCATGGCGTGGTGGATCTTCCAAGACCCAGTTCTCTGGGTCTAATATCGGCTCACGAAGCCGAAGAAAGGAGTGTCTTATGATAGGGATAAGGCGGGCTCATAAAAATGAGTCTTATTGTCCCTATGATAGGGATAAGGCGGGCTCATAAAAATGAGTCTTATTGTCCCCTCCGGGACGTAAACTCTACCGATAGCCTTGCCTTTTTAGACCATTGCGTCGAACGCGACTAAGTAAAAAGTGGTTTAAAAAGGCAAGTTCAAGTGATAAAATCGTTTGGTTCCAGGGTGCTGTAGCGTGTCCAATTGCGGACTCGAAAAACTCTGACTTGTCAGATGAACGGCCCTTTCTGGGACATGTTCTTTGACCCTCCTACGTCGAAAGGCTTCGGAAGGGTGAACAGATTTCTAAGATGCGTTTGAAACAGCGGGTTTCCTGCCAATCGAAGCTTCAGCGAAGTCTGGTTCTTTGACAAGGGAAGAGAAAAGAAAAAATAGGAGAAGAAGATGTCGGGTAATGAAATGACGCTGCAAAAGCTCGTCTTTTCCACGTTGGCAACTCTGATCCTTGGAGGTATCCTTCTTGCGGCGTTTCCGTACAGGTTAGAGACAAAATCTCTACTGGAGAGACGAATCTTTCGATGGTTCGCTCTCATCGTCTATCTACTGATCAGTACGCCGATAATCGTAGCGTCGTTGTGGTTCCTTACCAAAGGAATAGTGCTCAACGAGCTGCATATCTTACTGGTGTGTTTGATTATCACCTTGATCGGAATGGGTTTTAAGGCGTTCAAGTGGGCGCTCTTTGACCCAATCCAAAGGGACAAGCCTATCGGCTGATCGTATCGGGTAGATCCCGAAATCAATCCGGTCAAGGTTTAGTCTGGAGGAGGATACATGCTTCCATCGTGGGTCATGGTCGCGATCATATTTGCCATAGCGATTGTGGCTGTGCTCGCGGCTCTCGCAGACGATTGGCAGGTTTCAACATCTGCTGATTCGCCGCTTGAGAGTACAGAGGAGTAAGACCCGATGTACTCGTTCTTGGAGGAGGTCTTCAACGGACCGCCGCTGTCGGTGGCGTTGACCATCGCCATCGTGACCCTGGCCCTGGTATGGAATACTCTTCCAAACCACGGAATCGTACAGGGAATCATTCTGGGGGTAACTCTTCTTTCTGTCGGTTTGCTCCTCATGTACGAGGGGTATCGTAGCGAACGCCGCCGGCAGGAGTTGGAAACTTCCCAGTCTAAGAGTGCTAGAGGGAGGAGCTAGAGTTGTTTGGTCTGTCTCAGCTCGAGTTCTCGATGAACGTTGACGCAATCGCGTTCATCGGTCTCATCGCTCTCGTGACCATCGGCTCTGCCGTGGCGAGACTGCGCAGGAGCAAGAATTCATAAGTCATGATTAGGCTACCAGGTGGTAGTGTTTTTGACGATGATCGTCTTCTCGCTACTGTCCAACTAGGGAGGATGTCGTGAACTATCGAAGGCTCGCTATCATCATCTTCGGAATCGTCAGCGCTATCTATGGAGCGGTGTTCGCGTTTGTCATCGCGGTTGCGCCCTTCATGGAAGACGAAAACCACGATCTGGACTACTACGATATGGAAGCCTAGCGCCTAACAACGAGCGGATTCCGCTCATAAAAAGAGTGGCAAGGCCTAAATGCAGGTTTTATCCCTGCAGCGCCTTTTGGCGTTTTCTATTTCTCTTACCTTGCCCTCATAAGCTTACGAAATTTTCGTAGGTTTATGAGGGAGGTTTGAAATTCTTACTTCTTGTTTTTAGCCTCTTTTTATGGTAGGATTACTTCTAAATTATGCGATTATACGAATTGGTTTTAGTTTTGAAATCCTCTCTTAAGGATGCCGATAAAAAAAAGACAGTAGATTCTATAAAGGAGGCACTTGGAAAAGTAAAATTTCAGAAAGATAACGAGATGGGACAAAAACCCCTCTCTTACCCGATAAAAAAAGAAGTATCGGGATATTTTTTGGCCTTATCGTTTGAAGGAGAGAATATTCCTTCGGACTTTGAAAAAAATCTTATAAATAATGATAATATATTAAGACACCTACTGTTAAGAAAATAGATGATTGAAAGTAGAAGATAGATATGGCACGAAGTTTAAATAGAGCGCAATTAATAGGAAATTTAACAAGAGATCCAGAACTCAGGTACACACCAAACGGTACTGCTGTTTGTTCTTTTGGCCTTGCTACTAATAGATCATGGACAACTGATACGGGTGAAAAAAAAGATGAAGCAGAGTTTCATAGGATAGTTGCATGGAATAAATTAGCAGAACTTTGCAGTCAATTTCTCACCAAAGGAAGCAAAGTTTTCGTTGAGGGAAGACTGGCAACCAGAACATGGAATGCCCAAGACGGAAGTCCTAGAAATGCTACTGAAATTATAATTTCAGACATGCTTCTTTTGGACAGCAAAAAAGGAAGAGAAGAGGAATATGTAGAACCAAAAGAGTCAAAACCTTCTCCGAAAGCCCAGAAAAAATCAAAAGATGAGGAAGAAAAGGAACCCAGCAAAGAAGCGTCCGGAGAAGAATCAGATGTTTCACCAGAAGATATTCCATTTTAGGAAACTCTAAACACCAATCTCTAAATCCTAAACAAAATGTTTAGAGTTTGGAATTTAGAATTTAGGATTTCCAAGAAACATGGCAAAAGCAAAACAAATTAGAAGAAAAGTTAAATCGTCTGCTCCGAAAGATTGCTATTTTTGTACAGAAAAGAAAGATCCATCTTTTCATGATATGGCAATTATTGGAAGATATGTTACCGAAAGAGGTAAAATAGTTCCAAGAAGCAGAAGCGGAATTTGCTCAAAACACCAAAAAAGTTTAGCTAGAAATGTAAAATATGCAAGACATTTGGCTCTTTTGCCATTTATTATTAGATAAAATAATTTTTGATGACTAGTCTGCCTATATACTTACCTCAAGGTTTTACTCCAAAAGTTTCTGAAAAAGATCAGATTAAAGAAAACCATGTTCTTGCGGAAAAAAAAGATTCGCATCGTGATGCTTTTGCGAAAGTAGCTACAGACTTAAATGTTTCTCCTCAGAAGGCAAAGGAATATCTTAAAAAAAATCCAGGCGATATCGTTAGAAAAGGAGATATTCTAGCTGAAAAATCTGAATTTTTATCAAAAAAAGAAGTTATCTCAAAAGTAGACGGCACCTTTTACAGATATGATGAAGAATCCGGAGATATGATTATAAGAGTAGAGGGTGGTGGAGAAGCAAAGACAATTACTTCACCGGTTGATGGGGAAGTAATAGAGGTGTCTGATGAGAAAATAGTTATAAAGGTAGAAAAAGAAGCAATTTTAGGAGAAATAGGTTGTGGTAAAAGTGCCTCTGGCGATGTCGTAAATTTAGGAGAAAAAGTTGACTTTTCGGAGATTGACATAAAAATATCAGGTAAAATTATTGCGGCGAAAAAAATAAGCCGCGAGGCAGTAGCAAAGGCGATGGGTGTTGGTGCGATAGGTATCATAGCTCAAGAAATTCCTGAAGAAGAATTCCAAAACCTTGAAGAAAAAAATATAGATACGCCAGTGATTATGATAAAAGAGGGAGATTTTAATAGCTTTATTAAAGATTATAAAAAAGTTATAATGGATGGTCAGAAAAAAATAATAGTCAAGTTATGAAAAGAATTGTATATCTTCAGCTCATTCTAGTTATATTCATTTCAGTTCTCGTAGGTTATTATTTTGGCGTTAATAAAGTAGCTTTCCAGTGGCAGAATTACAAACCAGTTCTTAATATTTCCAGCAAAGAGCCTCCGGAATCTGTCAGTAATATGGATTTTGCTAATTTCTGGAAAGTATGGCAAGACATAGAGGTAAATTATTATGATAAATCAAAATTAAATCCTCAAAAAATGCTGGACGGAGCCATATCCGGAATGGTTTCATCTTTAGATGATCCTTTTACTGTTTATCTTCCGCCTACGCAAAATAATAATTTTAAGCAAGGCCTTGCCGGACAATTTGAAGGAATCGGTGCCGAATTGGGACTAAAAGAAAAACGAATTATAGTGGTTGCTCCACTAAACGGAAGTCCGGCGCAGAAAGCGGGAGTCAGAGCAGGGGACATGATACTTGCAGTAAACGATGAGTCCACAGACAACTGGACAATTTCTCAGGCTGTCGAAAAAATTAGAGGACCGAAAGGTTCTGAGGTAGAACTAACAGTAGTGCGTGATGAAAAAAATAAAAAGGATATCAAAATAGTAAGAGACACAATTACCATAAACAGTGTTGAAGGATATGTGAAGAAAGCAAAAGATATAGAGGGTGTAAAAATTCCAAAGGACATTTCAGAAAAACAAGTTGCCTATATATCTCTTTCCCAGTTTGGTGACAATACAAATCAAGATTGGCTCTTAATGATTAATAAAATTAGTCTTGAGATGAAAAATAAAAAGGTTGAAGGAGTAATTTTTGACTTAAGAAATAATCCCGGTGGATATTTAACAGATGCTAATTTTATAGCAGCAGAATTTTTAAAAGAAGGAACACCGGTTGTTATTCAAGAAGAAGGGAATGGAGAAAAAACAACCATGAAGGTAAATAGAAAAGGTCTTCTCCTAGATGTTCCACTAATTGTGCTTATAAATAAAGGTTCTGCAAGTGCGTCAGAAATTGTAGCCGGAGCTCTTCGCGATCATAGTAGGGCAAAACTATATGGTGAGGTATCTTTTGGGAAGGGAACTATCCAGCAATCAGAAGATCTCGGCAATGGAGCTGGACTTCATGTGACAATTGCAAAATGGCTTACACCAAACGAGACCTGGGTGCACGGAAAAGGACTGACTCCCGATGTTGAAGTAAAGTTTGATAATAATGATCCAAGCCATGACTTTCAGCTTGAAAAGGCAATAATAGACCTGCTAAAATAGCCAATATGCGCCGCCTCATAGCTTTAATTGTATTCCTTCTTGTGATATTAGGAGCTTTTGGAATTTTAGTTGATAGATTTCCTAATATTTTTAATTCTGAAAACGCAATAGTTTCCCAGAGAAACATAGAGCTCTTAAAAGAAGAGTCGGTTGTGATAGATACTGTTAAAAAGACAGGACCATCGGTAATAACAATTGTTGAAGATCTTCCACCGCAGGAAAATAATTCTTTAAATCTGGGGCCTTTCTCTATTTTTGGATTACAAGATGAAGAGATAGATCCGAAGCCCCGAAATATAGGATCGGGTTTTATTGTCTCTTCTGAAGGACTTGTTGTCACTAACAAACATGTGGTTTCAGATAGGGAGTCAAAATACCAAATTCTTATGGGAAATGACACCAGATATACGGTACAGCGAATTTACAGAGATCCCCTTAATGATTTAGCTATTCTTAAAATCAATCCCTCAGAGCATCCGCAAAATGATTTAGAACCGCTAGTCTTGGGAGATTCTGATTCACTCCGGGTCGGGCAGTTTGTTATAGCAATAGGAACAGCACTTGGACAATTTCCAAACACCGTTACTACCGGTGTAATTTCCGGACTTGGTAGAGGAATAGTTGCAGGATCCAGTTTCCAAGGATTTACCGAGCGACTTGATAATGTGATCCAAACAGATGCTGCGATTAATCCGGGAAATTCCGGGGGGCCGCTTCTTAATTCATCAGGACAGGTTATAGGAGTAAATAGTGCGGTAGCAGCTTCCGGTCAAAATATAGGTTTTGCCATACCGGTAAATATATTGAAAGACTCTATTGACAGTTTTAATAAAGGTGGGCAATTCGATAGGCCATACCTGGGCGTATCGTATCGAATGCTCGATAAGGATCTCGCGAGTCTGAACAATTTACCGGAAGGAGCCTACATAGAAACAATTATTACTTCTTCTCCCGCAGATAAAGCCGGACTAAAACCTGCAGATGTTATAATCTCAATTGACGGAGTAAAAATGGAAGCAGGCAAGAACGAATTGGCAAAAATAATTTCAGAAAAAAAGGTAGGAGCAGAGGTCTCTATTTCTTATTGGCGGGAAGGGAATACAGCTGAAGTAAAAGTAATTCTAGAAAAAACTCCAGAGCAATAAATTAATGCTTCAAAAAAACGTTCCCTTAAAAAATCTAAACAACTACAAAATTGGCGGATCTGCTTCGTATTTTTTTGAAATAAAAAACATGGAGGATTTAAAAAGCGGATTGTTGGGGTTTTATTCCCTTTTCCACTCAGAAAAGGATAGGCCACCTGTATTTATTTTGGGTGGAGGAACAAATATTTTGGTAGATGATAAAGGATTTCAAGGATTAGTTATAAGAAATCTGCTCTCCTATATTGAGAGTGCAAACGGAGAAGACTTGATAGTGGGATCAGGAACTGATTTTTCGGAACTTTTGAAGTTTTGCATAGAGAATTCTCTCTCAGGACTAGAGTGGGCAGGAGGACTTCCTGGTAGTGTTGGTGGGGCAATAAGAGGAAATGCCGGAGCATATAAAGGAGAAATAAAAGATAATCTAAAAAGCGTTACCAGTATAAACCTAAAAAATTTTGATTATAAAAATAGATCTAATATAGAATGCAATTTCGGTTACAGAACGAGCGTTTTTAAAACTGATGAAGCAAAAAATGAATTTATTACAGAAGCTATCTTTTCACTCAAAAAGGGAAGTAAAGAGGAGATATCACGTTTGATTCAAGAAAAAATTGATCATAGAAAAGCACGCCATCCGCTTGAATACCCAAACATTGGAAGTATTTTTAAAAACATTCCCTTTGGACTAGTTCCAGACAAGTTCAAAGATGAATTTAAACAATATATAAAAGAGGATCCCTTTCCTGTGCTTCCCGTAGCAAAACTTTTTAGTATCGCAGGTTTTAAAGGAAAGAGAGTGGGCGGGGTAGTAATATCCGAAAAGCATCCAAATTATTTTGTGAACGTGGATAATGGTTCTTCTGAGGATGTGCGGAATCTAGTAGAGTTTGCCAAAAAAGAAATAAAAGATAGGTATGATATTTCCCTTGAAGAGGAAATATATTACTTGTAATATATATGTGTGGGGAATATTTATCTAGAACTGACAGTAATCCTTTGCATTGCTTCTTTTTTAGCGATTCTTTTTAGATTTTTAAAACAACCCTCAATTCTTGCATATCTTCTTACGGGTATTTTGATTGGACCTCTAGCTTTAATAAATTTAAACAACTTGGAAGTGATAAGGTCTATGGCAGAAATAGGAATTACACTTCTTTTATTTTCACTTGGACTTGAATTAAAAATTGCAGATCTCAGATCTGTCGGAAAAATATCAATTGTATCGGGACTTCTTCAGATAGGAATAACAGGAATTTTGGGATTTTTACTAGGAAAAGTTATTGGATTTTCCGATATAGCTTCTCTATATCTTGCGGCTGCACTTACATTTTCAAGCACCATCATAATAGTAAAGTTTCTTTCCGATAAAAAAGATCTTCGAAGTCTTTATGGAAAAATAACACTTGGAATTCTTTTGGTTCAGGACATGGTAGCAATAGGCGCTCTTATTCTTTTGACAGGATTAGGCAATTCAAAAATAGATGTTTATTCATTGGTCATATTAATTTTAAAAGGAATAGCTCTTTTTGGTTGGACTTATGTTTTGAGTAAATATTTAATTCCTAAGGTTGTTTCAAAAATAGCCAGATCCCCAGAACAATTATTCCTTTTTTCCCTGGCTTTTGTTTTTGGATTATCTGCACTTGTCAGTTCCCCGATTATAGGTTTTTCGATAGAAATAGGAGGCTTTTTAGCGGGATTAGCATTGGCAAATACTTACGAGAACTACCAGATTATCTCAAGGGTTAGGCCTCTTAGGGATTTTTTCATAACTATATTTTTTGTATCCTTAGGAATTCAGATGATTTTATTAAAAGATGTATCGATAATTCTTCCACTGGCTCTAATTCTTTTGTTTGTTGTATTTTTAAAACCACTTGTAGTTCTCTCGGTTCTTGGATTTTTGGGTCATAGAAAAAGGACTTCATTTCTCTCGGCAATTTCTTTTGCACAAGTGTCTGAGTTTAGCCTAATTATGGTTTTTACCGGAAGCAGACTAAATCATATTTCAAATGATATTCTATCGACTGTAACAGCGGTAGGTGCTTTAACTTTTGTTCTCTCTACTTACTTTATGGTTTACTCAGATAAACTTTACAGAATTTTTTCGCCAATGCTTGATTTTTTTGAAAGAAAAAATGCAAAGGACGGGAGAATCAAAAAAGAAAATCTCGAAGACCATATTGTTCTGGTTGGGGCAAATAGGATAGGGGAAAGTGTTCTTGATGCATTGGTTGATAACAACGAAAAATTTGTAGTAATTGATTTTGATCCAGATGTAATAAAATCTCTAAAAGATAACCATATTCCTTCATATTTTGGAGATATAATTGATTCTGAGATTCAAGATTTGGCAGGACTTGATAAAGCAAGGCTTATTATCTCAACAATTCCCGATATGGAAGATAATATACTTCTTCTTAAAGCAGTTTCAAAAATTAAGAAGAAACCAAAAATTTTAGTAACGGCATTTGATAACGAAGATGCAAAAGCTTTATATGGAGAGGGGGCGGATTATGTAGTTCTTCCCCATGTTGCAGGGGGACATCACTTGGCAAAGATAATAGTTGATGAGAATCACCTAGAACTGATTGAACGGTATAGAGCAAAAGATTTAGCAAAGGAATTAAGCTGAAAGATTTTCCGAGGTTTCTCTAACTATTTCATCTAGTCCCTCGCCATCCAGTATTTCAGGAAGATTATGCCAGGACTTGTTGATTCTATGGTCTGTTACTCTATCCTGGGGAAAATTATAGGTTCTTATTTTCTCTGCCCTCATTCCCCGGCCTACTTGTGTTGCTTTAAGACTTGATGTTTGTTCCTGCTGTTTTTCTACTTCCATTTCCCAAAGCTTGGCACGAAGTAGCCTCATTGCAATTTCTCTATTTTGTGCTTGAAATCTTTCTGTTTGGGCTGTTACAACAATTCCTGTCGGGATATGATTGAGCCTCACAGCAGTGGATACTTTATTAACATTCTGTCCTCCGTGTCCGCCCGATCTATAGGCTTCGAAGGTAACTTCCTCTGGATTTATATGGAGATCAATATCCTCTAGCTCGGGCAAGATTGATACAGTAGCAGTTGAAGTATGTACTCTTCCTCTCTTTTCAGTTGTTGGAATTCGTTGGACTCTATGTACGCCGGCCTCATATTTGAGTAGTCCGAAAGGGGAGTTACCGCTTATTTTATAAACATCGTCGTCAATTTTTTCTACCCTCAACCCCTTTTTTTCAGAAAATCTCAAATACATTCGTGATAGATCCTCTGCCCAAATTTTTGCTTCGTCTCCGCCGGCCGCACCTTTAATTTCAAGAATAATATTTCTCTGATCCAAAGATTCAGATTCGGGCGAATCAGCTTGGAAATTTCCGAGGATTTGTGCTTTTTGGTTTTCTAGATCCGTGATTTCTTGTTGAACTAATTCAACCATAGAAGGATCAACGGATAGTTTTTTTGCTTCCTCAATCCGTCTATCTATATCTTCTATGAGATTTTTTCTGTAGTCATCCATTTGTGGAAGAGTTAGCTATGAAAGGGAAGATAGCATTTCCCGGAGAGTTTTTGGGCCTTCTTCTTTTTTCTTTAATTCCTGTTGTTTTTTTATCTTTTTGGAAATATATTCTTCCGCAGTTTTTTGTTTGTTTTGAAACTTTTGAATTCTAGATGCAGAATCTACAAACTTTTGCTCGCCTGTATAAAAAGGATGACAATTATTGCAGAGCTCCACGTGAATTACTTCCTGTGTTGAACCAACAGTAAATTTATTCCCGCAGACACAAATTACTTGTGCATTTTCAAAATATTGTGGGTGAATCTGCGCTTTCATAAGATTATTATAACCTAAATCACGCTCAAAAACAAGAATTTTGATACAATCCCTCTATGAGAAGACTTGCTGCGGGGTGTGTGATTGTTCGGGACAATTCAATTCTTTTGCTTCACAGGATTGACAAGGATTGGTGGGAAGTGCCAGGAGGAAAGTCTGAAGAATGGGCAGTACATTTTTCAAAGCGGTAAATTTTACCTCGATTACACCTGGTTCAGCGCAGAAATAAAGAGCGGACAAGCCCCAAGAATAGGTATTCCAAAGGAATACGATCAGCTTGAATATCTTCCGTTGAATAAATTGAAAACTTACAATCTTTCCTCGAGCGCACAAAATCTTTTGATACAAATAGAGAAGGGGAGAATTAATCTTTTATAACTCTCCTAGTAGAGCTTCCGACGTGAACCAGTAATTCGTAGGGAATAGTGTTACAGATTTTTGCCGAGTTTTGAATAGAGTTTTTTGCCGAAGAATTATTTGAATAAACTATTACTTCCTGTCCAACTTTTGCATTTAAAACATGGGAAACATCAATAATTGACATATTCATACTTACCCTTCCGATAATCTTACAGTATTTATTTTTGACTAAGACATAACCTTTATTCGAAAGCCTTCTGTCCACGCCTTCGAAATATCCGATTGGGATTATTGCCATTTTCATATCTTTTTCTGCCGTGTAGGAAAAATCATATCCTACTTTTTCTCCCTTTTTAAGATTTTTTACCTGAGCAATTTGAGTTTTAAGAGTAAGTGCCGGTTTAAGATCTTTATTAACTTTTCTTGGATCTATTCCGTATGAAGATTTGCCGACTCTTGCCATATTACCAAGTTTATTTTTATATTCCCGGCTATTCAAAAGCCCTGCGGAGTTGGCTATATGAATCCATTTAGGCTTGATACCATGATCGGACAATATTTGTTTGGCAGTTCCAAACGCTTCAACCTGCTTTCTGGTATCTTCATTTTTTATATCATCTCCCATAGCAAAGTGAGACATTAACCCTTCAATTTCAAGATGAGTGTTTGATTGTATGTATTTTACAAAAGCCGGAAGCTCTTCCAGTCTTACTCCTTCTCTATGCATTCCCGTATCAACAAAAATGTGGACTTTGGCATGTGGCTGAAATTTTTCTATAGCATCTACGAGTTCTTTGTTATAAACCGCAAAAGAGAAGGGGAGCTTCTTCGTGTTCAAGCTCTTTGGGCTTACAAATCCCATTATTAGTATTTGTGTTTTAACTTTTATTTTTAAAAGTTCATATGCTTCATAAAGACTATCTACACAAATAAAAGGAGCGTTTAAATTATCAAAATCCTTCCCAACGATACTTATCCCATGACCATAAGCGTTGCTTTTCAGAACCGGTGCAATTTTTATATTTCTGTTTATCAAAGAAAGATAACGATAATTACTTTTTATATTTTCCCTGGAAATTTCAACTAAATTAAGCGGTTGATAGTTTCTTCCAAGAAAGTTTTTTATTCTTAACATGAAAAAGATATTATACAATATTATGCTCTAAGTTTTTGGAATGGGTGATAGTGGATGCGACCTTCAGCAACAAAAATTCCCGCAAAGACCAAGAAAGATGCCACAAGGTAGACTGGGGTGATAACTTCGCTTAAGAGAGGGACAGCAATTACAACAGTTGCTATAGGATCTACATAAGTAAAAATTCCTACCTCAGATGCTTTTATGTATTTAATTCCATAAGCAAGTAAAAAGTGAGCAAATGCAGATGCCAAAATTACTCCATAGGAAAGTCCTATAATTCCCTGAGTATTTAAGAGGCCAAAGTTGAAATTTTGAGATTCCCAAAGGACTGCTGGTATAAGCGGAAGAGATCCTATCACAAACATCCAAAATGTTATGGCGAGGGGGTCATTTTTAACGGTTAGTTTTTTAAGGAGTATAGCCTGAATTACGCTACAGAGAGTGGCTAAAAAAATAAAAAGATTCCCTAAAATACCTCCAGAAAATCCTGCCTCTATTATTGGCCGAAGAATTATAAGGAGAACTCCAGCAAGGCTTATGACCGTTCCTAGTAAAATTTTAGGTCTGACCTTTTCTTTAAGAAATAAAATAGATGCAACAATTAAAAAAATTGGTCCAGAGGAGACAATAATTGGTGCGTTTATGCTAGGAGTTAGAGTAAGTCCAACCAATAACAATGGTATTAGAACAGTTACGGAAACGAATGAAAGAAATATAAGTCTTAAGATATCCTGTTTTTCTATATTTAGTCTGTTCCATACAAAAGGAAGGAGGATAAATGCTCCAAGAAAAAATCTAAGAAATGAAAAAGTAAATGGAGGAATTATATCAAGAGTCCACTTGTAAATAGGAAACGCTGCTCCCCAAATAACATTGGCGAGAATAAGCGCTAAAATTGCTAATCGTATTTTACCTTCGGAGTTCATCGGGCAGAGAGCCTTCACTCACTTCTTTTTGGTTTCCGCTTTTCATGTCTTTGAGAAAAATCTTGCCATCTTTAAAAATTAATACATATGGAATTCCTTTTTTGTCTGCGTATTTAAGCTGTTTTTCAAGATCTTTATCGTCAACATAAAGTTCTACTAGAAATCCTTTATTTCTTAATTGATTAGCAATTTCCGATGCAGCGGGATTTGTATTTGTTACCAAAGCTTGCGTTTTTATTAAATCAGTTGGGAATAGTCCTAATTCTTCCATTGCCTCATATGTTCTATCAAATCCGACAGCAAATCCAACTGCAGGAATTTCCTTTCCCGAAAAAATTCCTAGCAAGTTATCATATCTTCCTCCGCCGCCCAAAGAACCATAAGGATAGTCTTCTGCCTCAACCTCAAATATCAGACCAGTGTAGTAGTCAAGTCCGCGAGCCAAAGTGGGACTAAATTCAATTTTTGATTTATCAAAACCTGCGTTTGTGACCAAATCAATAACCTCAGCGACTTTTCCGGAAGGAGGAGCCTTGATGAGGCTGTCTAATAGTTTTCTGGCGTCATTATCGTTATATCCTTTTTCAACCAATTCATTTGCTACACCATCGGGGCCAATTTTTTTAAGCTTATCTATAGAAACGATTGCAGAATTTGAAATTCCGTCGAAGTTTCGTCTGTCGTTAATTAACATTTTTATTTTTTTAAAACCTAAAGATTCATAACATTTCAAAATTATTTGAATTATTTCAGCATCGGCAAGGGGAGACTGCGAGCCGACTGTATCTATATCTACTTGAAGGAATTCTCTGTAGCGGCCTTTTTGGGTATTCTCGGCTCTGAAAACATTTTGAATTTGATAGCGCTTAAAGGGAAGGGGAAGATCGTTGGCATACTGCGCAACAACTCTGGCAAGGGGAACAGTTTGATCATAGCGCATTGCTACTTTCCTTCCCCCATTGTCCACAAACCGATACATAAGCTTATCTCCTTCATCTCCATATTTGCCGGTAAGAATTTCTTCGTATTCGAGTGTGGGTGTTTCTAGAGGTTCAAAGCCGTAAGATATAAACACCTTTTTCAAGGTGTTTAATATATACTCTCTTTTTCTTGCAACGTTTGGAAGAAAATCCCTAAATCCCTTTAGGGTTTGTGCCTGATTCATATCCATAGATGATATCAAATTTCGAGATTTTTTTCGTGTTTTAGATAATAATTGTAGAATTCGCGGCCAATAACAATAGTTATGCTAACGATGGGAACTGCAAATATTCCGCCTACGCCGCCGGCGATTTTTAGGCCAATCAGAAGAGAAAAGAGAACTATTATTGGGCTTATCTTAAAGGCATTTCCCATTATTTTTGCCCCGAGAAAATTAAAGGTAATTTGCTGAATAATTAAAAGAATTGCAATAATCAAAAGAGCGGAGGTAGGACTGTCAATAAGCGTTACTGTTGCAGGAGGGACTACTCCTATTAGAGGGCCGATTATTGGGATGGCAGTTAAAATTCCTGCCATAAATGATGCTGAGATTGCATAATCTATTCCAAATATTGTCAGGACAATAAAAGTTATTACTCCTCCCAGAATACCCCATATAAGCTGGACTCTCAGAAATGAAGCAAATGTTTGGTCTATAACTCTTTGGACAAATTTAACATTTTGATGCCATGATTTCGGGGTAATGTTGAGAATTTCTTTGTTTATTTTTTCTTTTTCCACGATTAAATAAAATGCCAATATCAGGACAGTAACAAAATTTAATATAAATTGAGCAATGGGCGGAATAAGATGAGTTAAATCTGTAATCTTATCTAGAGATTTAAGCATGGTGTTAGTAGAATTTTTCAGGATTGCGGGGGCAGTATCCAGAAAATCAGGCAAAACTAGAGATAAGGACTTAAATTGGGAAACCATTATAGGAATCAGTAGGATAATTGAGCCGACTATTATTAGAGAAAAAAACAGAAACACAAGGGAAGTAACAATCAGTTTGGGAATTTTGGTAAAAGAAACTAAAATATCGACTAAAGGCTCGAGAATAAAACTCAACATCCATGCAAAAAGAAAAATCAATATGATGTCAGAAAATTCACGAATATAAGAGAATGCGATTTCAAATAAGTATATTGACACAGCAACGGTGAGAAGAATAGTCAGAAGCCTAAAAGAAGCAAACTTTTTAAATTCGTTTAGCATATAAAAATTATAACTCAATTAATTGTTTAGTGGAATGGGTAAGAACTTCTATCCTATTGTTATCAATAAAAAATAAATCTTCTATTCTGACCCCGCCAAAATTAGGTATGTATATTCCGGGTTCAATTGAAAAAACCATACCCGGTTTTATTATATCTTTTGAATTTGGTGAAAGGTGAGGAGATTCATGAACTTCTATCCCAATACCATGCCCGACGGAATGAGGAATAGTGGGGAAACCTTTCGCAATAATATATCCTCGTGCTTTATTATCAAGGTTTCTGCCTTTTATAATTTTTCTTTTTTGGAGTGAGGATTTAGCGTGATCAATGGATTTTTTTTGAGCCTCTAAAACTGTTTGATAAATTTTTCTAAACTTTTCAGAGGCGGTGCCAAAGAAAACAGTTCGTGTCATGTCAGAGCAGTAATTGTTTACTTTTACTCCAAAATCGAGAAGAACAATCATATTTTTAGTTAATTTAGTTTGACCAGAATGATGATGGGGAACAGAAGAATTTTTTCCAAAAGCAACGACCGGTTTAAAAGAAATATCTGCATTTCTCTTTTTAATGAAACTTTCAATAGCGTCTTCTATTTCTTTTTCTCGAATTCCAGTTTTAAGTTGTTTTAAGATATGCTCAAATGTTTTATCTCCAATCCTACACGCTTTTTTTATATTTCTAATCTCATTCCTTTGTTTTATAATCCTTAGATTGGATAAGTCAAATGGTTTAACTTTTGTGAATTTCCGAAGCAGAAGATGTTCATAAACAGTAACATTATTTACTTCAATTCCCAGACTTTTTATTTTATTTTTTTCAAATATTTCCTTAGCCTCTTTTTTAAGAAAAAGATGCGCTCCTGAGTTAATAAGGATAAAATCTTGAATTTTTTTAGATACAGCCTCAGAATATCTCTTGTCAGTTATGAAGTAATTTTGGTTTTTAGTGAATAATAGGAAAGCTTCTCTTTCAGTATCCGAAAACCTGAAATTTTCAGATAAATATGTAATATCAGAGACTGAAGACACCAATATTGCATCTAAGTTCTTAGATTGTCCAAGTAAAAAATTCAGTCTTTTTTGGACAAATTCCTTTTTATATTTAGAAGTTTTTTTATTCACTGTTATTATCTTAGAGGTGTAAGTTTTTTACCGCTTCCGGTGGAAGGAATTATAGTAGGATCCGAAGGAACGATTTCTTCTACTATTGGAATTCTCGGATTTAACGGAATACCTTCAAAATGAAAAATTTTGGAAGCTGTTAGTCTATCTTTTTTTTCAGGGTCGGCAAAGCCAACTACAATTACGTTTTCTCTTGGGCTTAATTTTGAAAATCCTGACCTTTCTAATTCACTGTCTGAGGTTATAAGAAAAGTCTTTGTAATTGTTTCTATGTCCACTGTATATTCCTTTTGATCTTCCGTAATTACCGAAACGGAAAAGTTTTTTTCATCGATATTTGATATTCCCCCTACTATTTGTGTTGGAAGACTTAAGACTTCTATAAATCTTCCGAGTAGTTTTCGGGATTCTTTGTTGTAAAGTCCAAGTGCCCCAATTTCTACCCCATCTTTAAGATCCGAAAGCCCGAGTTCTTTGCCGCTTTCTCCACTAAATTCCGTAAATTCGTCGACATCTATAAAGCGTAAATTTCCATCTATGTCGAGGATAGAAATTCTTGTTCCCGACACATCAGTGACTTTACCAATCATCCCTCTTTTTTCTACTAAGTTTAACTCTGCTACTTTTGAAGCAACTCTATTTTTGAGTTCATCAATTTTTTCTTCTATTTTGTTTTCCGTAGTGTCTTTTTCCGTCGTTGGTGTTTGAGCAAATGATGAAGGAACAATAAAAAGAAAAGCAGTAAGAATTAGAAATATTTTTATTTTTTCCATTTTTAAAATGTCTCCGTACTATATGTTACAACTCTTTGTAAAGTTTGTTCTTCACCCGTTTCGGATATCGCTGTAATTGCTATCACATTCTGCCCATCATCAATGCTCATTGTTGTGGAAAACGACCCATCCTTGGCGGGCGTAGCAGATTCCTCATTTGTTGCAGTATAAATTAAGATTTTAGCTTTCGGAGTGGTCTTGCCGGATATTGTTATAACTTTTTTATCAAATACTTCTTCATTTCTGGGACGATCTACTGAAAGAAAAAATGATGACGAAGGCGTAGGGGTAGGGGAATCTTTTGTGAGAGGTTTTATTTCTTCCCTTGAAATTACTTTTGTTGACTGATAAAGATAAAAACCTCCAATTGCAACAATAAGTCCTATAAGGGCTGCAAGAAAAGAAAGGATTATTTTTTCTCTTTTCATATTATATGTGCTAAAACCTGCCTCAAAAGTAGTGTTCATGATAGGAGAAAAACATCCCCTTGTCAAGAAAAGTAAAAGTTGATAGGATTTACCAACAATGGACATTCAACTACTTGATAAAGAAACACTTAAGGTTAAGAGTAAGCATTCAACTTTGGTGATTAATCCCACATCTTCTATGTCCAAAACAGAAGCGGACGCTACTGTTTTTTTAAGTGAAAAGAGCCCAAATTATAAGGTTGAAGGAGCAAGGGTATCAATAAAAGGACCTGGGGAATATGAAGTAGGCGGAATAAAGGTTACAGGACTTCGGGTTGAGGGAGAAAACGTTTTTTCTTTTGATGTTGATGGTGTAAAAGTGTTGGTTGGAAAAATTAGTGCAGTCGCTAAAATCATTGATAAGATCCCTGAAGTAGAAGTTGTCATACTTGATGTTGATGAGCAAAACGATTCTTTACTAACTAAGATAGAACCACGGGTGTTAATTTTTTACGGAGAGGGAAAAGAAGATCTTTTAAAAAAGCTCGGTAAAACTTCTTCTTCTGTTTCTAAATATTCGACTAATCTAGAAAAACTTCCTGAAGAAATGGAAGTAATAAATCTTGGATAGAAAATGGCAGTTTCAAAAGTTCCTCCTCATAATGAAGAAGCCGAAAGAAGTGTCCTTGGAGCAATTCTTATAAATAAAGATGCAATAGGCATCGTTACTCAATTGCTTAAACCCTCTGATTTTTATAATGATCAAAATGCAGAGGTATTTGATGCAATGTTTGCTCTTTATGAAAAGAGTAAACCAATTGACGTGCTTACTCTTACCGATTTTCTAAGCAAAGGAAAGAAAAAAGAAAAAATAGACGAATCCTATCTAACAGACTTGGTAAATGCAGTTCCTACTGCTGCCAATGTGGAACATTATGCCTTGCTAATAAAAGAAACCTCGGTTAAGAGATCTCTTATTAGATTGGGAGCTGAAGTAACAGAGATGGGATTTGACGAGGAAAAAGAGGCAGAAGAGTTACTTGATAAAGCAGAGGCTTCGGTTTTTGCTATTTCACAAGGACATTCCCTGACTGGATTCATTCCTATTAAGGAAAGCCTTGCGGAAAGCTTTGAGAGAATTGATGATCTTCACACTAAAGGAGCGGGGCTCCGAGGAGTGAAAACAGGCTTTACAGATTTGGATAATACGCTTTCCGGAATGCAGCCATCAAACCTTCTTATTTTAGCAGCGCGCCCGGGTCAGGGAAAAACAGCAATGATCGTTAATATGGCACAGCACATTGCTGTCAATGAAAAAAAATCTGTTGGTATTTTTTCACTTGAAATGAGCCAGGAAGAGTTAGTTGACAGGCTCTTAGTAGGTCAAGCAGATGTTGATGCATGGAGGTTAAAAACAGGTAAATTATCTGAGGCTGATTTTGCAAAACTTTCTGAAGCAATGGGACTTCTAGCAGATGCACCTATATATATAGATGATACTCCTGGAATTTCAGTTTCGCAGATAAGAACTAAGGCTCGCCGACTTCAGCTGGAAAAAGATGTGGCATTGTTTATAGTTGATTACCTGCAATTAGTAGATCCGGGTAAACATTATGATAACAGAGTACAAGAGGTTTCAATTGTTTCCCAAGCCTTAAAAAATTTAGCTAGAGAGCTTAAAGTTCCAGTTCTTGCAGTTTCTCAGCTTTCTCGTGCTGTAGAGCATAGAGGAGAGAGGAAGCCACAGCTTGCAGATCTTCGCGAGTCGGGTGCTATTGAGCAGGATGCAGACGTAGTTATGTTTATTTATAGGCTTGATGCCGAAGTCTCAAATATTATGCCAACAAAACTTCTTATAGCAAAGCACAGAAACGGGCCAATGGGAGAAATAGACCTGCTGTTTCGTGGGGATAGAATTCGTTTTTACAATGTAGAGAAAAAAAGAGAAGAAGCTGAATAGAAAAGGACTTGTTTTAATATACATAATCCGGTTAAAATAGAAATTACTTAAGTTATAGAGGGAGGTGATTAATTAAAATGGACGGACAAAACGATTGGCAAAATCAAGGAGGACAAGCTGATCCAAATGCAGGTCAAAATCCAACAGGTGATCAAGGTTGGCAACAGCCAACAACGCCACCTGCTGCTGATCCTGGGGTTACTACGCCACCTCCAGCGCAGCCAGAGCCAGAAGCTCCAGCAGGCGGTGACATAGGGGGAGGTCAACCAACCTGGACACCTCCAACGCAACCAGAACCTGAAGCACCAGCTGCAGAGCCAGAGGCCCCAGTGGGTGGAGATGCTCCAGCACAACCAGCTTCTTGGGATCCTAATACAGGAAATGACAATGGAGGACAGGGAACAGGTCAAGGAGCAGTCTAATTCTCTTTGAATTTTTGTTTCGAAACAAAATTAAACTAACGATTTATCCCGTTAGTTTAATTTTTTCTGAGGAAAAGTTTATGGTAGAGAAGTAAAGATGCAATTATTACTCCAAAAGCTGTAAGGGATAAAAGGGGAATAGAAATAAAACCAAACCATTCTATTTGTTTGATAGTACAGGAGATTCCTGTAGTACAAGGCTGTACGGATTCTGGAATTAAGTGATAATAGAGAAGATTATGATAGGTTGCTATTATTAGACCAACTATTGCAAGGGGGAGTGCAAAGAATACGGAATTTTTATCATTTCTAAAAAGTCCAACTACCATAACAAGTGGAATCGGATACATCATTGCTCTTTGATACCAGCAAAGAGAGCAGGGGGGAAGCTTCATTACTTCTGAAAAATATAGACTTCCAAGGGTTGCCGAAGCAGAAATTATAAAAACAAAAGGCAAAATATATTTCTTAATTTTTTTAATATTCATTTTTATCCCCAAATCTCTTTTACAGAATCAGGTCTTTCAACATCACCTATACAATCCGAAGAAGCAATCAAAATTCCTAAATGTAAAATTTTATGCTGCATAGCTCTAAAAATTGAAATTTGTCCCGTTGTTTCCTTACCAAAGGGAAGACTGATTTTTCTGTCTAGATTTTCTTTAGACTTAGCTGCTTCGTAAAGACCAGCAATAGACGCATCAAGTTCTCTTATTAGTTCTGATCGGCTCATTTGACTTAATTTTGTAAATTCTTCTGAATGACTTTCTTGATATCTCCAATTTTTGAGAACACCAGTTCGTAGAGATTCCGCTCGGAGTCTAGTGTTGCCAATTTCGTGAATGAGTTGCTTTCGAGGAGAGTCTCCTAACTGATCTTTTCCTATTCCCACATCAAATTTTTCATCTGGAATTCCAACCTCTTTACCATCCTTATCGTATCTAGCAGAGTAGTAGTCCCTTACGCCTTGACCATTTTCTAAAATAACTGAAAATGCACCTCTTACTTCATCGTTTGGTAGTCTGCTAAGTGGATGTTCGAGTAGAAATGTATCTTTCCAGCTAACATTTGTATTTGTTGATTCTGGTGGTTTTGGTTCAGTCATAATTAAGGTGGGCAAAGTGGGAGTCGAACCCACACGGCCTTGCGACCAGTAGTTTTTGAGACTACCGCGTATACCATTCCGCCACTTGCCCCAAGCTCTACAATTATAGCATGAATACTTTATTTTTGGACTCTTCGATGTTAAAATAATCAGAATGAATTTTGAATTCTCGGATAAAAATTTAGATAGAATTTCTACAGACGGACTTTTAGTGTTTGTTTTTTCAGGAGAAGGGAAAAGTAAAAAAGTTTTGCCAACAGATTCTTTCTCTGAATTGGACAGAATCCTAAAAGGAAAGCTAAGTAAGGAAATAGATCTGGAAAAATTTAGCGGAAAGAAAAAAGAAATTCTTAAGGTAACGCCTCACGAAAATATCCTAGCTTCCAGGGTCTTTGTCATAGGGCTTGGCAAAAGAGGTGACTTTAAAGCGGATGATTTAAGAAAGTCTTTGGGCAATTTTATAAAAACGGTAAAAGGGAAAATCAATTCATTAACAGTAATTATTCCAAGTGAAAAAGAGATGACAATTGGCTCTAGTATTGCAGCCCAAGCTATTTACGAGGGAATTCTTTTGGGTAACTATGACTTTAGTAAATATAAATCAAAAAAAGATGAAGATAAAAAAGAGCTTGAGATTGTAATTTTTGCAGAAAAATCCGAATCCAGAAAAAAAGAAATTAAAAAAGGCATAGAACTTGCAGAGATTTACTCACAGGCTACTTTTATGGCCCGGGATCTGGTGAACGAACAATCATTTATAGCAACCCCAACGTATCTTGCCGAACTTGCAAAATCCATTGCAAAAAAAGATCCTAAACATATTAAATGCAGAATTTATGAAATGGGAGAGTTGGAAAAAATGGGAATGGATGCATTCCTTGGGGTCGCCAGAGGCTCTGATACTCCGCCCAAATTTATTTTTTTGGAATACATGCCAGAAAAAAACAAGAGTAAAGAAAAGTTGGCTCTGGTAGGAAAAGGTATTACTTTTGACAGCGGCGGAGTAAATGTTAAGACGGGGGATCACATGAGCGATATGAAGATGGATATGTCGGGAGCAGCAATAGTTCTTTCTGTTTTTTCAGTGATTTCCAGTGTTGCTCCTGATTATTGCGTGATTGGTTTGATTGCAGCTACTCCAAATCTTATCTCAGGAAAATCAATAGTTCCCGGAGATATAGTACGTGCAATGAATGGGAAAACTATTGAAATACTAAATACTGATGCGGAGGGACGTGTTACTTTGGCCGACAGTCTTTCTTTTGCGGTAAAACAGAAAGCCACAAAAATTATTGATTTTGCTACCTTAACCGGAGCAGTGATGGGAGCTTTGGGAGAAGAAATATCAGGACTTTTCAGCAATAACGAGGAGTTTTCGGAAAAAATTAAAAAAGCGGCATCAAGGACCGGCGAAAAAGTTTGGACAATGCCCCTTGAAGAAGATTATAAAGAAATGAATAAAAGCTCAGTTGCTGATATTGCGAATATTCCAAGTAGTCGTTATGGAGGTGCAATTACCGCAGCACTTTTTTTGCAAGAATTCATAGGAGATACAATCTGGGCGCATCTTGATATAGCAGGCCCTGCATTTACGTCGAAAGGATCTGATATAGGTCCGAAAGGAGCAACGGGACACGGAGTAAGAACTGTCCTAAATCTAATCAAATGATAGGAGTAACAGAGCTTAGAAGCGGAACAATTTTTGAAGAAAGTGGAAATTTATTTCAGGTACTTTCTTATGAACATATTAAGATGGGGAGGGGAAGTGCGAATATAAAGGTAAAAGTCAAAAATCTCAAAAATGGCTCAACCACTGAAAAAAGTTTTATAAATGGAGCAAGAGTTAATGAAGTAAATGTGTTTAAAAGAGACGTCCAGTTCTTATATAAGGATAAAGAATTTGCCTATTTTATGGATCCATCGTCTTTTGAGCAAATAGCAGTTTCTTTAAAGATAATTGGCAGTAATCATTCATATCTTAAAGAAGGATATAGTTTTAATGTAAGTTTTTTAGGCGAGACGGCCTTCTCTTTAAATTTGCCACCCAAAATGGATCTTAAGGTAATTGAAACTGATGCGGGAGTGAAGGGAAACTCAGCGACGAATATCTTTAAAGACGCGGTCTTAGAAAATGGGATGAAGACCAAAGTCCCTCTATTTATTAAAGAGGGGGAAATGGTTAAAATAGATACTAGAACCGGTGAATACACCGCCAAAGCATAAAATGAGGAATCCCATCCTTCAGGTACTTTCTATAAAACCGTTTTTTTATCTTCTTGTTTCCGAGTTTTTTTCTCAAGTTTCAATGAATCTCCTAAATTTTATTTTACTTCTCGTTGTATTTTCACTAAGCAAATCAAATACAGCAGTTTCTGGTGTTGTGCTTTCTTTTACTCTGCCATCGCTCTTTTTAGGAATAATTGCAGGAGTTTATGTGGATAGGTGGAATAAGAGAAGTGTCTTGGTATGGACTAATGTTTTAAGAGCTATCGCTGTAATTCCGATTGTTTTTTTAAGCGACAATCTTTTGATTATTTATTCACTTTCATTCGTAGTTTCATTAATAACTCAATTTTTTATTCCAGCAGAGACTCCCATAATTCCTTTACTTGTCAAAAGAGAACTTCTTCTTTCGGCTAATGCTCTTTTTGGTGTAGGAATTTTTGGATCTATGATCATAGCATACGCACTGTCCGGGCCGTTGCTTTTATTTCTGGGCATAGAAAGGGTATTGTTGCTTTTAGTTTTGTTTTTTATATTTTCTGCATTTTTTGCTTTTCTCATAAAAATAAAATTTAAAGATAGGCATGAAAGGGAGAGAAGAAGCTTCAGAACTGAGCTTTATGAAGCACTTAAAATTATTTTAACCTCGCGAAATGTCTACAGGTCTATTATAGTTTTAACTCTAGTCCAAACGCTCATACTGATAGTTGCTGTAATTGGGCCGGGATATGCTCAAAATGTTCTCAAAATTAGAGTAGAGGAATTTCCTATAATTTTCGTTACGCCTGCGGTTATTGGAATGGCGGTGGGAGCAATTCTTTTAGGCAATTTTCCTCACAAATTTTCTAAAAGCGCAATAAGAAGACTCGGACTTTTTATAATTGGATTAATATTTGTTATTTTCCCGCATGGGCCACTCCTAGCTTCGATACAAATACCTAATCTATTATCTTTTAGTATGCTTGGAGTTTTGGTATGCCTTGCGTTTATGTTGGGTTTTTCTTTATCATTGGTTTTTGTACCTTCAAATACAGTAATTCAGGAAGAGACAACTGACGAGCAAAGAGGTAAAATCTATGGAGCAATGAATACCTTTGTTGGGGCAATTTCTATTATTCCGGTTTTGGCAGTTGGAACACTTTCTGATCTATTTGGGATAACAGTTGTGCTTACTGCTATTGGAGTTTTACTGATCGCAATTGTTGCATCTAGATTTGTACCAAATTTATGGAATTTATAGTATTATCTTTATTCTTTTGTTTTTTTGTTTTTCTTTTTTCTCTTTTTCTTCTTTCGAGAGATGATTTCATTTTTCTTAAAAAAGAGATATCGCTTGAGAAGATTTTTAATCTCGCTCTTATAAGTGGTATAGTTGCTCTATTTTCTGCAAGGTTTATTTTTGTTTTGTTAAATCCATCATCTCTTTTTATCAACCCATTGGCTTTTATACTTTTTCCATATTTTCCCGGTTTATCTCTAGCAGGTGGTATTTTAGGAGGGTTTATTTTTCTTGCTATTTACACCTATAGAAAAAAAATGCCTGTAGGGAGAATTTTAGATTTTTTTTCTGTTTCGACACTTTGTGCAATCCCCTTTGGATATCTAGGTTATTTTATTCTTACGCAATCTTTCAATAAGCAAGAAATTTTGGAAGTAGCGCTTTTTGGAATATTTTCTATCGTAGTTTTATTTTTGATCCAGAGCGGGAAGAATCTAAAAATAAAAGAAGGAACGCTGGGATTAAGTTTTTTAATCGTTTTTTCTTTTATTTTACTGCTTGGTAGGGGAGTTGCGATGTCTAAGCTTTCATTTTTAATACTTCCCGAGAGCTTGATACTTTTGTGTTCTTTTGTTGTTTCTCTTCTTTTTCTTTTACGTCAGGAAATATTTCCACGAATTCTTAAAAAATGACAGAGCCTAAAATAATTTTTGAAGATGACGACATTCTTGTACTGGATAAACCCCCAGGTCTAACTGTAAATAGATCGGATACAGCTTCTGATGAAACCACTCTGCAGGATTTTGTTTCAGAAAAAACTTCTTTTTCTAAGAATGATGATGAGGAATTCGTAAATAGGGGAGGAATAGTGCATAGACTCGACAAGGACACGTCAGGCGTTATTTTGGTAGCAAAGAATAAAGAGGCATTTTATGGAATTCAGCGTCAATTTAAAGAAAGAGCGGTTGAAAAGTCTTATGTTTGCTTGGTTCATGGAGAAGTAAAACCTAAGGATGGGGTAATCAATGCCCCGGTTGGAAGACTTCCTTGGAATCGAAAAAGGTTCGGGGTATTAGCGGGGGGAAGAGAAGCTCAAAGCAATTACGAAACTATCAAAAATTTATCGTTATGGGGGGAAAAGTTTTCCTTTCTTAGGGTTTTTCCTAAAACAGGCAGGACGCATCAAATAAGAGTACATATGAAATATATCGGCCATCCTATATTTGGGGATATATTGTATGGCGGAAGAAAAGTTTCCAGATCTGATCGTGATAAAGTTAATAGGCTTTTTTTGCATGCGGAGAAGATATCGTTTGTTCATCCGGTTTCAAAAAAAAGAATAACTTTCGAAAGCCGGCTGCCTGTGGAATTAGAAGAGATTATTCATGAAATTTAGTATTATATTAAGTAGGAGGTGATTTTAGTATGCCGGGATACGGCGGATTTTATAAAGGAGAAAAGAAGAAACCTAAAAAAGATTCAGGAAAGGGCATTGACCCTTCAAGCAATCCTTCTGTCCTTGTCATGCCAGAAATCATAACTAAAAAGAAAAAGGATTATTAATAAAAATATGCGTTCTAAGAAAAAGAAAAGTTCTCTTAGGGCGGGAATACTTTTTCTTTCTGCCCTTATTTTTTTAATATTAATTTCCTTAATTTTTAAGGGAATAGATGTAATAAGACGGTCAAATTTTGATGGTAAAAATGCCTATGCCTTTTCCGTAGATCAGAAAGACGGAGTATCCGTGATACATATTTCTCCTTATGATTCTACAGCAGCATTTGTAAGAATACTGCCCAATGAGATTAATAAAGATAATCTTTCTGAAGAACTTGCAGTTCCGATTAGTTCATATATAAAAAGCGAAGATTATCTTGGCAATAATCCAAAGGACATTATTCTTAAAGTTCTATTTTCCTACGGTAGGACAGATACGGATTTAACGATTATTGATTTAGTAAGACTTAGTATGTTGGCCCCTTCAAATCTTAAAAAAACAACAATAAATATAGATTGGGATGGAAAAACAATAGACTCAACTATTAAAAATTTTTTCAGAGATCCACGAATTGAAGAAGAAAAGGTAAGCATAGAAATCGTTAATTCTACTGGAGAGCAGGGGATAGCAACCAGAATGGGAAGACTTATTACCAATATGGGAGGCAATGTGGTTTTACTTAAAAATTCAGAAAAAAACGAAAAACACTCATCTGTTTCATATTTTGGAGAAGATGGTTATACAGTAAAAAAAATATCAAAGTATTTTGATATAGAAAAAAGGAAGAATCTAGAAAAGGGTATATCTGATATCGTAATAACTATTGGAGAAGATTTGATTGATTCTGGAAAATTTTAATATGTTTTTTTGGATTATTATTCTACTAATTATAATTTCTGTGTTAATGGCGTTTTTTTCGTTAAAAAAATTAGGGGATAAAAGGGAAATAGAGAAAACAAAAAAAGAACTTTTAAAAGGAAAGATAATATTTAAAAGTGGTCACTCAGAACTTTCTTCCGGTTCTTCTTCGTCTTGAGGCTCTTCTGTTATTATGACTTTTCTTTTGCCGCTTTTCTTAAACGAAAGTCCTTTTTCAGAAAGAAATAGAAAAGAAGGCTGGTCTTTAAATCTTGCCGATCGCTTGAGCTCTCTAATAAAAATCGTTACCTTGTTTGGATCTGCGGATTTAACGTAAGCTTCGTACTTATTCCCCCCTTTCATGAATTTTATAAGTCTTCTTGCAATGTCATCGGGCAACACTCCTATATACTGGCTACTGTTTCCAAGAACAAATATTTTAAGTCTTTTAATTGAGAGGTCTATAGATTGTCCTGTTCTTAATTTTGAGATAATTTCAGCTTGAGCTATGTTAATAAGGTCAATAACTTTAGTTTTTCCAGTTTCTTCAATAAAGATATTTTTAACTAGAACTTCCTGGGGTCCATCTTTTGCGGAGCCATCATCTTTGAGTCTTTTAATGTTTCGAAGCGCAATCGGATTGAGCGGATCTATCTCTAAGACCCTTTGATATGTTTTTTTTGCGTCATTTATTTTACCAAGAACCGTATATGCAAGAGCCATTCTATTAAGCGCTTCAGTGTCGTTTGGGTCTTCTTTCAGTAGAGATTGATTTAATTCTATTGCGGTATTCCAGTCTCCGGTGAGGGCGGTTTGAATTGCTTGGTTTTTTAAAAGTGACATCGAGGAATTTAAGTGAAATCTGAGAAAAAATTTTACTACGCTTTATTGCAAAAGTCAAGCTAGATTGTGTAGAATATAAAGCTATGAGTGGACATTCAAAATGGTCAACAATTAAGAGACAAAAAGGTGCTGCAGATATAAAAAGAGGCGCAACATTCACCAAAATTTCAAATGCGATAACGATCGCCGTTAAGCAGGGTGGAGGAGTGGGGGATCCGGATCAAAACCCAAGACTTCGTCTCGCTGTTGAAATGGCAAGATCAGCAAATATGCCTAAAGACAATATAGAAAGGGCAATACAACGTGCCAGCAACAAAGGAGAAGGAGAGCTCCAGGAGGTAATATACGAAGGATTCGCTCCCGGAGGAGTTAGTGTGATAGTAGAGGCAGTTACCGATAATACTAATAGAACAACGTCAGAAGTTAAAAGCCTTTTCAATAAAAGCGGCGCTAATTTTGCCCAGCCTGGGGCTGTAAGTTATCAATTTAAGCAGACCGGAGAAATTGTTATTCATAAGAATGGTAAATCTATTGATGAAATTTTTCTATCGGCAGCTGATTTGGGAGCATCTGATGTGGAAGATGCAGGGGACGAAGCAGTCATATACACAGAAACCTCGTTGCTAGATGGTATTAAAAAAGGCTTAGAGAGTCAAGGGTTTTTGATAGTTTCTTCGGAAATAAGTAGAAAGCCTATTTCAAAAGTTGTTCTATCAGTTGACCAAGAAGAAAAAATTGTAAATTTTCTTTCCGCATTGGAGGAAATGGATGATGTTCAAAAAGTTTACTCAAATATTGAATAGTTTCTCTTATACATTGATTGAGAATATTAGCAGTATTTTTGGAAAAAAGAAAAAAAAGATAAATATAACAAAAAGACAAAAGTTTGCAGTCGGAGTAATGTCTTTATCAATCTTACTTTTTATATCAGAGTTGTTATTGGGTAAGCAGGCAATTTACATCGTCTTATTCTTGTCAGTACTCGCAGATCTTTTTCTGTTATGGGCGTTAAGAAACGATTTAAGAGATAATTTTTCTCTTCAAATATTTATACTCCCATTTTTATTTACAATTTCATTCGGTCTTTTTTATCTTTTGGTACCTGCGAGATTTCTCGCAAGAATTTTCATGACCTCACTTTATGCGGTTGGAATTTACTCGCTATTTTTAAGCCAAAATATCTTCGTTGTGTCTTCAATAAGAACTATAGCTCTGCTTTCGAGCGCGCGAACAGTATCTTTTGTGATAACTCTAATATCCTTCTTTTTTTTAACCAATGTAATTTTTACCCTCCATTTAAATGTAATACTCACAATTCTCTTTTTAGCGATATTTTCTTTACCTCTTATACTTCAGTCGATATGGACGTATACTCTGGATAGGGGAATAAAAGAAGATTTTGTTTGGGGATTATTGCTTACGCTTTGTCTCTCAGAGATTACGCTCCTTCTTTGGTTTTGGCCATCAAATCCAACAATGATAGCCTTATTTTTAGCAGGGTTTTTCTATATAATCGTTGGGCTTTCTCACGTATGGTTTGAGAAAAGGTTGTTTAAGGGAGTTTTATGGGAATACATTTGGGTTGCAGTAGTTGTTTTCACTGTTTTAGTTGCATTTACTTCCTGGACATAAAGATTACCAATTGTAATTTTCAATAGTGTGTTATAAAATCTCACTTTTATGATTAGCGAAACAGAAATTAGAGATTTTTCTACTAGGATGATGGGGTGGAGTAGGGAAAGATTCCACGAGATGTCGATGACTATAGATATTGGTTTACAGCTTGATCGAGTTAGAAGGAGAAATGGAACAGAAGATATAGCCGTAGATGCTCTAATAATTGAATTAACAGAAGGATTACTTGATGCAAGCAAAATGCTTGAGGTGAAAATTCCCTATGTTGAACTTCTTTATCCTTGGGAGCAGGAAGACCCAAACCGGCGCGGAGAAGCAACAATATTGGCAACTGCAAGCTTGCGCAAGGACGGATATGGTCTAATAAGAATAGCACCTGATTATATGGATGATATAATAACAGCATATAGGGGAGAGGAAGCCAGGTTGCCCTCTAACTATATTCCTCCTCGAGCTCTTATGGCACATGAATCTAGACATTTAAGGCAACTCATGGATGATCCAGATTCTGTAAAGAGAGACTGCCAGTTGCTAGGTTTAGAAGGGGAAGCAGCATATAGTCAATGGAATAATTCTCCCTCAGAACTAAACGCGAGAGATTTTGAAGCAAAATGTAGACATTTTTATCTTAAAGTGAGGCAAGAAAATTTAGTGTCAGGGGTTAGGGTAGAGGAGAGGTTTTGCCTCGGATGATATAGTTTGATAATATTGAAGGTGATGTGGTTTGATATATTGTAACGTAATTTTATTATAGGACATAATTCGGTAATTTTTAGCCTCGAGGCACTGTTTTCACAACATTTTGCGACACTTTTCACACCCGCAGATTCGCTTAATCCTACCAATAGGATAATGTGGATAAGTATTTTGAAAATATACGAAGAAAGATTAGCTGTGAAATACGGAACTATTGTGTAACTACTACTATTCTACCTTTTGTCGCT
>JACOXV010000006.1 GCA_016182225.1 Candidatus Levyibacteriota bacterium | reverse complement strand
TTAAAGAAATCCCGAATTTCTTTAGGAATTGCAACCTGTCCTTTTTGTGTAATAGTAGAAGTACCATGCATAGTAATACCAAGATTATCAAGTATTACTTTTCTTGTCAAGTATTACCAACTCTGCAACAAGGAAATTGACAAGCCTTCAAAGCTAAACTATGATAATCGTCGTGGACGAACAAAAAGATAGCCAAGTTTCTAGTCCCTCAAGTGAACCAGCTATTCCTTCAGCTGTTGCAACAAGCGAGTCAGAAGCAGATGATCCTACCAGACAACTCCTTAAAGCCGCTATAGAAAAATTATATGATCCAGGGACTGCAGGATATGAAAGACCGGCTTGGTACCCAAAACCAAGCGCATATGGAACTATTAAACAACGTGTCGCATTTATTGATGGCCCTGATGAGCATTCTCATATAGCAGTAAGCTCATATGATAGCCGTGGATCTTCTCAAGATCTAGATCTTCCCGGACAAACAACAAGAATCGCAATAAGCTTTTGGGATGAACCAACAGACTTTAGTGTTAGTGTAAGATTTTTTAATACCGGTGAATCTGATATGGCTGCGATAAACCGAATATTCGCCACTCTAAGAGGCGAGACGCCAAAAAAACGTACTAGACCTTATGGATTTACAGCAGAAGTTAACGATGGAAATATTGATGATCCGATTATGAGAGATCTACTTCATTTTAATTGGCAAACACCCGAATATTCAGGATTTCATTTTATTCTGCCCCAACCTCGCAGACCGATCAGAGATGAAGACATTGCTAGAATCATTGGGCAGTTACAATCGGGAACGGTTAATGCGGAAAGAACTAAGACTTTTGCGGATTTTGCTGCTAGCGGTAAACCTGGTCCTAAAATGCGAATGCCCAAAGCTAAATAGATCCTTATTGAAAACTGAAAATTTAAAATTAACTTTGTGAATTTTTACTATTTTCTATTTAATATTTTATATCGCGCCAAAGGCGCGCTACTCCCATTCCATCGTCGCTGGGGGTTTGGAAGTTATATCGTAAACTACGCGGGAGACGTTGGGAACTTCATTTACAATTCGGGATGCAATTTTTTCAAGAACTGGAAATGGAACACGCGCAATTTCCGCAGTCATTCTGTCTTTAGAATTAACTATGCGAACCGCGACAACCTCGCCATAAAATCTTCCATCCCCTTTTACTGCAGTGGAATTCGTCCCGCTCATTACGGACCAACACTGAAAAACTTTTTTGTACCAGCCGGATTTGCGAAGTTCGGAAACAACAATCATATCAGCCGCAACTTGCCGAGCTAATCTTTTCCCTGTTACTTCTCCGACAATTCGAACCGCATGCCCTGGTCCTGGAAAAGGCTGTTGAAAAACAACATCTTTTGGTAATTTAAGTTTTAAACCAATTTCCCGAACCTGATCTGTATAAAAATATCGCAATGGTTCCAAAAGCTTTAACTTCATGTTTTTGGGCAAACCCCCAACATTATGATGACTTTTTATATGAGCTGATCTCTTACTCCCCTGAGAATGAATAAAATCTGCATAAGTAGTTCCTTGAAGTAAATACTTAATATCTTTATGTTTTTTCATTTCTTTTTCAAACAACTCAATATAAAGCGCTCCGATTTTCTTTCTTTTTTCTTCAGGATCTGTAACTCCTTTAAGCCTTATAAGAAACAAATCGCGGGCCGGAATTATTTCTACTTTTACCCCCAAGGTTTTTGGAAATTCATTTTTAATACGCGCAATTGTTTCTTCCCGCATGAGTCCTGAGTCCACAAAAAACGGGATGAAATTTTTGCCAATTGCCCGTGCCACCAGCACTCCCGCTACAGCAGAATCTGTTCCTCCCGAAAAAGCGCCAATTACTTTTTTATTTCCTACTTTTTCTTTTATCTCGGAAATCATCTCATCAACATTTGGCGATTGCGGATGTAATCCTAAATTACAAACTATCGTGGCAAAATTTGCCAGCATTTCTGACCCATGATCGCTATGATGTGCTTCCGGATGGAACTGAACGCCGTAGAATTTTTTTTCTTTATTTACAACTGCGGCAAGAAATACAGACTCGGTCTCTGCCAATTTTTCAAATCCGTCTGGCATTTTCTCAACAGTATCCCCGTGTGATTCAATCACTGAAGTTTCTGATGGCAAACCATAGAATAAATTATGAAAATCCGAAATTCGTAAAGTGGTCGGGCCGTATTCTTTATTTCCGGCATTAACTTCTCCTCCAAGAAGATACGCTATCAGCTGCCATCCGTAGCAGATTCCAAGGATTGGAATTCCTAAATTAAAAATTTTTTTATCAACCATTGGAGCATTTTTTTCATAAACTGATGCAGGACCTCCGGAAAAAATCAGCCCCGATGGTTTGACTTTCGAACAAACCTTAAGAGCGTCGTCTGGATCTACAAGTTCTGATTCAATTCCTAAATCTTTTAGCCGGCGAGTTATCAAATGGGCTGTTTGTGAACCAAAATCTACAACAAGAATCATAAATTAATTTCAAATAAATACCAATTTCAAATTTCCAATGCTTGAATTCTTATTGACTAATTTGATATTTGACATTTGATATTCTAATGATAGTTGTCCCCCGGATTTGTAATTAAAACGCTGTGTGGATGGGATTCTGTGAGAGAGGCTTGTGTAATTTTAGTAAATTTTGCTTTTTTATAAAGCTCAGAAAGATTTTTTGCTCCTACATAATACATCCCGGATTTTATTCCGCCGACTGCCTGATCAACGATTTCCTTCACAGTTCCTTTTACCGGCACCAAACCCTCTACTCCCTCAGCTACCAAAACTCTTTCTTTATAACTCTTCCCATGAAACTCCCCTTCTGATTTGATTTTTGCTCCTTTTTCCATCGCCGCAATTGAGCCCATTCCTCTATACGCTTTAAACAAATATTCTCCTTTGTTTTTTTCAAAAATACTTTGGAATCTATGCGGAACTTGATCATGTGATAATTCAACTTTTTCTCCGGGAGACTCCATGCATGATGCGAAAAAACTTCCCATCATAACTGTAGACGCACCAAGCGCTAGTGCCTTTACCATATCTCCCGAATATTTTATTCCTCCATCAGCAATCACAGGAATACCAAACTTTTTTGCAACTCTAACCGTATCTAAAACCGCAGTTACTTGTGGAACGCCCATTCCTGAGATAACTCTTGTGGTACAAATCGCTCCCGGACCCATTCCGACACGAAGACCATCAGATCCTGCCTCAATTAAAGCTTTTGCGCCGTCTCCCGTTGCAATATTTCCGGAAATTACTTCGGTTTTTGGAGAATGTTTTTTAATATATTTGGTCGCATCAATTACTTGTTTTGAATATCCATGAGCGCTATCTACCACAATTACACTAACTCCTGCTTTAACTAATGCCCTAACTCTTTCTTCAAATCCCGTCCCCGCTCCTACAGCGGCGCCAACCAATAAACCTTCTTGCCCTGAGCTTGCCGAACGGGTTTTCAAAACTTTTTTTACCTCCGAAGCCTGTTGATTAACGGTTAAATTTCTATGAATAATCCCAATCCCGCCAAGCTCTGCCAGCTTTATAGCCAGATCTGATTCGGTAACTGTATCCATGGGAGCAGAAACAAGAGGAAGCGAAAGGGAAATTTTCTTAGTCAAACGTGTATTTAGAGTTATATCAGAACGAGAAAAACCTGCATAATCGGGAAGAAGTAAGATATCATCAAAGGTAAGGCTTTGGGGAAATATTATTTTTCGTGGATCCATGATTCATGGTACTATGTCGTGGAAATTTTGTCAATAAATTAGGGCTTGTTAAGAATCTGAAAAGTGTATTTATAATTCTCTTCTCTGCCTTTTTCTTCAGAGATTTTTTTAGAGAAGCTTGAATAGTCCGGGAAAAAAGTATCGGCGCCGAAATCACCCCGCCTCGCCGGAGACTCGGGCGGCGAGTCGAGGCGGGCTTCAACGATAGTCAAGTATAAACGGTCAACCAAACCTTTTTCTATGGCTTCTTTATAAATTTGCCCTCCGCCTATTATAAAAATCTCTTCCTTTCCGCCTGGACTTTTCCTTGCAATTTTAATCCCCTCCTCCAAAGAAGATACAGCAACAATCTGCGTTGTATAGTATACTAGTGTACTATACATTGCTGAATTTCTTGAAATAACAATATTTGTTCTTCCAGGTAATGACTGGCCAATAGATTCAAAAGTTCTCCTCCCCATAATTATTGGGTGCCCCATGGTAATTTGTTTGAATCTTTTAAAATCTTCTGAGATATGCCAGGGAATTTTTTCATTTTTTCCTATCCCTCTTTTTTTATCAATAGCAGCAATAATACTTACCATGCTTATTCATTCTCCTCAAAATATTTTCTGAGCTTTTCAACGTAAGGCTTCCTTTCTTCAGCTGTTGTCCAGCGTTTCTTGTCGTGGTTTTTATAAAGTTCGTCTCCTTCCCAGCGTGGCATCACATGAAAATGATAATGCCAAACCTCCTGATTCCCCGCCAGTTCATTATGCTGTCTTGTGGATACCCCGTCACATCCATAAACTTTTTTCAGAGCTATTGCGAGCTTCTTTGAGAAATCAAAAATTTTGTGACCATATTCTTCGTCTATATCATAAAGGTTTTCGAAATGCTTATTCGGAATAATTATTGTCCCGCCAGGATTTTTCTCCCACCATTTTCCGCCAATAAATGCAGTCAAAAAATCGTCTTTATAAAATATATCTGCGACTTTTGCAAAAAATTCGGGATTATCTTTTCCGTTAACAATTAAACAAAGAGGACACTTGTAATCTTTAGGGGCATGGTTATACATTATTTTTGATCTGCTTTCATTGCGGCATGAACCGCATTAAAAACATTTGGCAATAATTTTCCTTCGTCTTGGAGCCTGTCCAATTCTGAAATATCAACCCACATTGGAGTTACATTGTCTGCAGTTTCACCAAACTCTCCAGAAAAATTTCTAACCCTAAGCACATGCCACTTAAATCTTACAACTTGTCCGCCCTTACGAGGAATACTTGCGTGAAATATATTTCCGGAAAACTCCATAAAATCTTCTCTCTTTGCAGTTAAACCAGTTTCCTCACCAAATTCTCTCACTGCCGTGTCCAAATCAGTTTCTCCTTCATCAAGTCTTCCAGAAGGAATACCCAACATTCCTGTCAAATGGCTAGATCCTGCTTCTTCCCTTACTAAGAGAACCTTTCCATCTTTAATTGCAACTGCAGCGGCAGCTTTAGTTTCTTTCATCTCTGGTGAATCAACTTGTTCTTCTGTCATTTTATTTTTTTCCTTTCTTTTTTCCTTCATAGAGGCCGCCGGCAACTGTGAGCTCTGCCTTTATCGGCGGGTGCGGATTATAATCTTCAAGAACCACCATTTCAGGTTTAAAATCTTCAAGAGAATTAATTTTCCCTTTTATTTTAATCACAGGGAAATCTCTTGGTTTTCTCTTTAATTGCTCTTTCACTGCATTTATATGATTTTCGTAAATATGGATATCTCCATAAACATGTATAAACTTTCCGGGCTTAAGCTTTAAAAGCTTAGCCAAAACGACTGTCAAAAGCGCATAGCTTGCGATGTTAAAAGGAACTCCCAGGAAAAAATCACAACTCCTTTGGTATAGAAGTAAATCCAATTTTCCATGTCTGTTTGAAACTTGATACATGTTGTGGCAAATTGGGAAGCGCGAAGCATCCTGCTTTTCTGCCATCGTGTAAAGATATTCTGGATTCCATGAATTAACTATTGCGTTGTGTGCATTTGGATCCTGTCTTAACTCATCAACCACCCACTGAAGCTGATCTATGGTTTTTCCCTTTTTTCTCGTCGGCCATTTTCTCCACATCTCTCCATAAATCCTTGGCAGCTCTCCCCATTTTTTAGCAAAGTTTTTATCTGTAGCAATTTTTTCAATAAACTCTTCCTTAGTAAGATTTGATTTTTTATTTTTAATTTTAAAGATTTTAAATGGGTAGTCGTCCCAAATATGAACATTTCGATCCACAAGGTATTTTATGTTGGTTTGTCCCGAAAAAAACCAATAAAGTTCTTCTATAACTCCTCTTAAATAAACTTTCTTCGTTGTTAGAAGTGGGAAACCTTTTTCCAGATCGTATTCGTGACGGACGCCAAAAACGCTATATGTGACTACTCCTGTCCCACGATCTGTTTGCTTTATACCATCTTTAAGAATCTCTTTAGCGAGGTTTAAATATTGATATNNTTTCAACCCACAAAATACAAATGCGCGGGGAGCTGGTGAAATTTTCGCAGAACGGCAGTATTGCAGCGGAGCGAGTTCAAGAAAATTTTACTAGCGAACTCAGCGCTAAACCTGTTTTTCTTTTTTTGTGGCTGAGACGCGGCCGCCTTGCCATTGTCCTCGGTACTTACTTCCTCCGCCTTTTATTTCATGGAATATAACATGGACAAAGCGCGCCCCCATTTCAATCTCTACCGCAATCGGTCCTTCATTTTTTAATCCAAACGTCAATTCTCCGCTATATCCGGGCTGGATTGGACCGGTTCGGATAAACAAACCTGAACGGAAAGTTGTGGTTCTCGGAATTATTACAGCAGACAAATTAAGTGGCAAATTTATTTTTTCTATTGTTTTTACGAGGAAAAAATCTCCAGGTTTTATTTTTATACTTCCCTTTTTCTTAGGATCATAAACTTTAACTGATTTAATATCTGGGGTTTTTCTCTCCGTTTCTCCTAAAAATGCAGAGCCTTTGATTTTAAAAACTTCTCCAAGCCGCAAATCAAATCCCGCTCCCTCTGGATTTGTCAGCTCCCGCTCTGATAAGCCCTCGACGAGCTTCACTTTTTTTACTAATCTTAATAATTCTTTCGGCCCAAGTATCATAAATTAAGATTTATTTTTCTTCATGGAGTTTTGAATCCATAGGACCAAGCTGTCCGATATACTTTGCGCTTTTCTTTTTATAGTATGGGATCTCCGCCGGACTAAGTAATTGCTGGAAAGATATAGAACAAATCCTCATGCCGGGATAAAGGACTACCGGCATTTTTCCCATATTGGCAAGCTCAAGCGTTATTTTTCCCCGAAAGCCGCACTCAACACTTGATGCTGTGGAGTGAATAACAATCCCAAGTCTTCCAATACTTGACCTTCCCTCTAGGCTCCCGACCAAATCATCAGGAACTTCAATATATTCTATGGTAGATGCCAAAATAAAATCTCCCGGCTGGACTATAAATCTTTCGCCGTCTCTTACTCTTATATCCCGTGTCACCTCAGTGCTACTTTTTTTGTCGAAAGGATCTATGTAGGCGTGCTTGCTGTGCTCAAAAACTCGAAAAATATTTCCGAGGCGAAGATCTATAGAGTTACTTCCCAGCTGGACTTTAAAATCAGGAGATGGCTTTATCTTAATCTTTCCTTTTTTAATATACTCCTTGATATCTCGATCCGACAAAACCATTTCTCGGAAAGTTTAGCACTTATATTTTTTTTTGAAAATAGGTCAAACTAGCACTCCTTGACATTGGGTTTATTTTTTTACTATGCTAGTGTCAGCAGTTGAAATATAGCTGTTGTTGGTTACTTATCAACTCATGAATTTATTTAAAAAATTACTTCTCTTCTCTGTTATTGTTTTGTTCTCTGTTGTTTCACTCGCGAGCACAAAAGACTCCTTAGCCCAAAGTGTTGACTGCAAGAACAATACGATTGACAATAGCGGAGATAGCACCTATCCACAAGATTTTGGAACCTATAAATTATTCAAGCTTAAAATTACAAATAATTCTAATACGAAATGCGTATATACATTTAGAGGGGGTCCAGTTGAAGGCTGGAAGTATGGTTTTTTTAAAAATGGTCAAACAGGCCCAATAAACAATACTCAACCATTAGAAGTCGCTGCCAAGGGAAGTATTTTTTTCTATGTTAAAGTAACGCCTGATGAAAAATCATTAAAGAGTCCAACTATTCAATTAAAGATTGATTCAGCCAATTTCCCTGGAGATTATGAAATTATTTTGTATGAAGCTACAGACAAACAGGTATGTAATGCCAGAGGCTATGAATGCGGAACTGTAAGAGTCGGGGCAACGAGTTTGGGTTGCGGAAGCTGTCCTACTAATCAGGCCTGCAATACCAATAATAAATGTGTTCAGAGACGAGATCCCCCCACCGCTACTCCTACCAAACCAAAAGATGACAATACTAAATGCGCTGCGGATCTTCATCTTAAACCAGTTTCGCCTTATCCAAAGGACAATGAAACTAATAGAATTTTTTCTCTTGAACTTAAAAACATGTCGAGCGTGACATGTAATTTTACACTTGAAGGACTTCTTCAGGATTCTTCCGGCTGGCAAATCTTGTTTCATCCATTTGGCAACGAGGCTGGAACCATTAATTCTAGCAATCCATTAAGAATTGCTGCCGGGAAATATGGACAATTATTAGTGAGGGCAACACCCAGCTCGGCAGCAAAAAACAACCCAAAAACATACCATATAAGAATTGACGTTAATCCTGGTGGGGAATTTGAAGTTATAGAATATGAAATAAAAAATCCTAATGCTTGCGGAACTGCTGC
>JACOXV010000036.1 GCA_016182225.1 Candidatus Levyibacteriota bacterium | reverse complement strand
CTTTCGAATCAAATAACTTTCGTGTATGGGGAAAATGACAAGTTGATACAATCAGCTAAAGACTTGATCACCAACCCTGTAATTATTAAAGGAGCGGGTCACAACGTTTTTAGATCGCAGCCAGATAAAATGTTAGCCCTACTTAAGGATATTCTCAAATAGTTACCAATTACATTCTTACAACAAACTTGAGAAAGAATTTTTATAAAATTCTACTTCCTTCTGTTGAAGCGAACTGTAGTAAGTCCGAACATCGTTCGGTAGATTACCCTAATTTTTATAGCTTCGGGAAAAGGTATCAAACCATTTCATCCCAAGACCGCACTCGAACCTTTGATATAATAACAATATGAATTCCAGTAGACCTACTTCTAAGCAACCAATTCCTGAAAATGCAAAAAAAGTTTTTAATGGAAAACTTTTTGATGTATACCAATGGGAGCAAACATTATTCGATAACACTAAAACTGTCTTTGAAAAACTAAAGAGACCTGACACCGTAAACATTATTCCAATAACAGCTAATGGCGAAATAATTGTTAGTGAACAAGAACAACCAGGAACTGAGTCATTTATAGGATGTCTTGGAGGCAGAATTGACGAAGGTGAAGAGCCTTTAGATGCTGCTAAAAGGGAATTATTAGAAGAAACTGGAATGGAGGCCAATGACTATATACTATTTGATACTACACAGCTAATAGATAAAATTGATTGGGCTATATACACATATGTTGCACGAGGGTGCCGCAAGGTTAAGGAGCAAGAAGTAGAAGCAGGCGAAAAGATAAAGCTCAGATATGTTATTTTCGAAGAGTTTCTTGAATTGGCAGCTCAAGATAACTTTAGAGATGCAGAAGTGTCGCTAAAAGTTTTTAGAACTATAAATAATCCAACTAAACTCGAGGAGATGAAAAAAATCTTTTTAGGATAACACTTACAGAATTGTGAAAGAACTTTTATAAAATTCAAATTCTTTCATAGATAATTTGCTATAATAAGTTCGAACATCGTTCTGTAGGCTACCCTTCGACAAGCTCAGGGTTTGCTGACCCATTTTTTTAGCCTCGGGCAAATATATCAATCTATTATCACCCATTACCGCACTCGAACCTCTGATATAATACTTTTATGGATAAACTTGAATTTAAAATCGATAAAAAAGTCATTAGTGGACGAGAAATTTCTGCTGTATCTATTTTTATTAATGGCAAGAATTTAATAGAACTGATAAAAAACCATGAATTGCCTTTTGCTACTAAAGAAGGACATCCAGAAATTGCGGGGGGTTATTCAGGCATGTACACTGAAGATTTTTTACATTGGTATTTTTCAGATTGGCCTGGGGACGATCAACATGTAATTTTAGAGTGTGCAGGGTGTGGAGAAGTTGGTTGCTGGCCGTTATTAGTCTCAGTAACTGAAAATAAAAACTCAATAATATGGAGTAATTTTGAGCAGCCTCATCGGGGAAAAGATTCAAAGGCTTCTTTTTGGGACTACAGTGCCTTTCCTACATATACCTTTTCGAAGAAGAACTATCAATCTGAAATAAGGAGACTAGAAAAGTTAAATAAGTCTGAAAAGAATAACATTTCGTAATCATTTAATAACAAAAGTGAACAACTGCTTGAAGAAGGCTATTTCCTTTTGAGAGAATGTGGCGTAATAGGTTCGAATATTGTTCGGTAGTCTACCCCTAATTTTTATTGTTGTTTTATTTAAATAAGTCCTCGAGTATCTTCGTCGTATTTATACTCCAATAGGTCTGCCGGTTGACAGTCTAAGGCTTTACAAATCGCCTCTAAAGTTGAGAAACGAATCGCTTTGGCTTTTCCATTCTTCAATATTGAAAGATTTGCCATGGTTATACCAACTTTCTCTGAAAGCTGCGTAACACTCATTTTTCTTTTTGCCAACATTACATCGATATTTATTATTATTGCCATAATTGCACCTATACCGTTAAATCATTTTCTGATTTCATATCCACAGCATTTTGTAGAAGTTTTTGAAAAACAGCAGCAGCGGTTGCAATAACAGCAACTGCGAAAGCTGCAAGAATTCCAAGCGCCGTCGGACCTGCTGGATCATCATCGTGCGCAAAGAAACGGAGGTAAAGCTCTGCTAATGCAATAAAACCGATAAGACTGAGGAAAGCAAATTTCATATTCTTGAGTGTATTAACAGCACCTTGGGAAAAGGCATTACTCGCATCAATGAAGTTTAATAATTTGAATGCCTGGTATAACCCAACAAAAAATGAGGTTGAAGCTATATATAGATAGATAATAAACGGATCCGTATAAATACTGATGAGATCTAAGTTAGTAGCTCTTCCTTCAGTTTGGGGAAACCAAATCATGCCGGCAAGTGCTCCGATTGCAATAAGTAAAATTACTGCCTTCAAGAATAATGTTGAACCCTTTTTCATTGATAACTAAATCTTAGCACAATATTTATTGTTTGTTAATATATTATTATCGTTATTTAATATTATGGTTTCCGGAGGGATTGGAACCTTTGGTATAATATCTTCATGATTCGTTTTGAAACCAAGCTATTTAAAATCGGCGAGTGGACTATTCTTAGATTGCCTAAAGAGGAAAGTGCAAAGCTTCCATCCCGAGGCATGATAATGGTAAAAGGAACTATCAATGATGTTCCTTTTAAAACTTTGCTTGAACCGGACGGTAGGTATGTGCCGGGACAAGGGTCAAGTCATTGGTTTAGACCCGACCAGAAGCTACTTGATAGCGCTCACGCCGCGGCAGGAGACAGCGTACAGGTTTCGCTTACACCGACCAAAGAATGGGTAGAACCTGATGTGCCTCCGGATTTTAAGAAAGCTCTTTCGACTTCTCCAAAAGCCAAGGATTTGTGGGCGGATATAACTCCAAATGCGCGTTGGGACTGGATCCGCTGGATACGCGCTGTCAAAACTCCCCAGACGCGCCAAAAACATGTTGAAGTAGCTCTCTCAAAGCTCAACAAAGGCATGAGACGCCCTTGTTGTTTTAATCGTAATCTATGTAGTGAACCCTACGTCTCACACAATTGGGTACTTCTCGAGCCGACGCAAACAATCGTTCGGTAGATTACCCATTCGACAAGCTCAGGGTAACTTCTCAGTTATTTTGTTTGACAATCTTGATATAATGGAGTACTTTTAAACTATATGAAAAACGTCCGAGTACAATTTGGCTTACCGGTTTCAATCCTTAAAGAGGGTGATATTTTTGTTGCTTATACGCCCGCATTGGATCTTTCGACCTCGGCTGAAACATTTGAAAAAGCACAAGAGAATTTTATTGAAGCAGTAAACATTTTTTTTGAAGAATTAATGGAAATGGGCACGCTTAATGATGTGCTTATTGAACTTGGTTGGCAAAAGCAAGATAATCAATTAGTTCCTCCCGTTGTTGTCTCAAACCAAACTAAATCATTCTCGTTCCCTCTTCCGAACTGATTATGCCTGCTCTAATTCCTGTTTCTTGGAAAGAATTTGAAAAATTCCTTCTTTTTGTTGGTTGTGAATTTAAAAGGCAATTAGGCGGACATAGGATTTATAACCGCGCTGGATTAAAAAGACCAATTGTTATACCATCACATGGAACAATCCCAGTTTTTGTCATAAGAAACAATCTCCGCCTGTTGGGTATTACGCCTGAGGGATATTTTGAAATCTTAAAAAGAAAGAAGAAAAAAGCTCGCAAATTGTTCTAAGAATTTATTACTTCGTTTTCACTCCCTCCAAAGCGGGCGGCAGGTAGGAAAAACATCAAGGACATAGTTTGCTATCTTGAAATCCTAACTGCAAAGATTTATTCTTGAAAAATGTTAACCAAGATGGATTTGGAACAATTGGGAAAGCTTGTTCGTAAGGTTGTGCGTGAAGAAGTAGAGGCAGAGGTTAAAGATGCAACTCATACATTAGGCAGCGATATCAGAGCTTCCAGGATGCAAGTTCAACATGATATTAGCGAGCTTGATGATAGAATGAAAAACGTGGAAATAAGGGTTGATGGTTCGGATAAAAATGTAAATTTGATTATTGGGCAACTGGATAAAATCGATGAGAGATTAATCGGAGTTGAAAAAGATGTCAAAGATATTAAGAAAAGAGTTAAAAAAACGAACAAAACCGTTGACGTAATGATTGATATCTCTGATAAAGATATTGTTGGTTTAAGAAAAAGAGTAGGTAGAATCGAAGAGCACCTCAGAATTTAAAGAACTCATCAGTAACCTATTTATTCTAATGTTGGTGGATTAATCGTTACTTCAATTCCAGGTTCTAGATCTCCAGCCTGAATGACTCTTGCAAGAATTCCCCTGCGGGTTAGAGGCTTTTCTCCATCTCGCGGAATTAATAATGCCTTCATGAGGCCATGGGCGTTATTGTACTTTTCTAATTTAACACATGGTTGAGCGTTTCAGTCACTTTAAGTTCTACTCCTGACTCGAAAGTTATTGCAGAGCCGATTTCAACATCAGACAAATCTCCTAAACCCTCAACAAGTACCTGTTCATTAAAGTCCCCTGGGTCTATGTCAACTCCAAACTTTTCGCTCATTTCTGCTCTGACCTCATCTGCAACTATACTTATTGGTCTGTCATTTGGCTTCATTGTTCCGGGTCTCGTAAAGCTTTCTCTCATGTAACCGGAGTGGGCATCGCCAACAATTCCTAACGAACCTACAGTGACAGCTTCTTGAGGATAAGTGGGATATCCGTGGTTTGGACTCATGCAAACAGCTACTACTCTTCCTCTTCTTATATCAGGACTACCCATTTTTCAGAGTTTATCATATTTGAGTAATTAAAACTTAACTCAGTAGATAAAGGTCGGACCTTGATCAGGTTCATGTTAAGGTCCGACCTTGACATTCCGTGCGTAAATAAAGAAAAACCTCCAAGTATTCAAGTGTTGATTAAAATTTAAAAAAACTTGTTAGTACCGTATAAATACTGAATCCTCCGTAAAAAACAAAAGCTGAGGCCATTGCAATGATTCTAAATGCAGACGGTCTTAGTGATTTATCAAGACTTGTTAAATTAAGCCAAAGAGTTAGCCCCACATGTACAAACATTGCAATTGCATTTAGTACCGCTGCAGTTATTAAAAGCTGTAATGGCTGATCAAATCCAAATAAGAAAATAAGAATACCGAAGAAAATTTGTAGCCATAAAACTATGTAGTAGATTTTTGGAATATGTAGTTCCCTAAATCTTCCAAAACTTGCCAGAAGTGTATTTTCCGCTAAGATTCTACTCGTAGCATCAAAAACCGTAAGCTGAGTACCAAAAAGCGTAAGGCCTGCCACTAAAAGAAAAAATGTTCCGGCAAAGGGGAAAATTCTTTTACCAATCTCGATACTTTCTGCAAAAATGAAATTTATATCCGCAGACTTTGCACCAGATCCAAAAGTTGTCGAAAAAGCTAAAAGTGCCAGAAGAAGAATTGTTACCGCTCCCGTAACCCAGAAGATAATGAAATGTTCTATATTAATTTTTTTCCACCAGTCTTTAAATGTTTTAGTATTTTCTGGATTAATTTCAAAAGTGGTTCCGGTGATTGAAACTTCCTCGGGCTTGCCTGTTAAAAGACTGGTTATCCTTCCTGCATATTTTCCCATCCCATAACCTTTTTCTTTAATATAAAAAGCTTGAGCGAGATTAAGGTTTCCTCCTGCACCGGAATACGCAAGTGCAGCCAAGAAGGTAGAAATAATTATTCCCTCGGGTAGAAAAATGTATCCTTCTCCTATTCCTATAGCGCCTTTTCCAAGAGCAATCCAATGTTCGCTTTTTGCAAGCATTATCGATAGTAGGAATACAGACGGAACGCCTATTAATAAAAGTATTTTTTGAAAATTTTCTACTGTTTTATAAAGTATAGGGCCAAGCGAGAGAATTAATCCGATTGCAATTAAAAAAGCTATTCCCAAACCCGATGAGTTTTCTATACCGAAGACAAATGAAAAAATCTTTGCAGATGATGCGATAATCCCTGGCCATATCCAAGGTATGAAAGTAGAAAGCAAAAACCAAAATGAAATCAGTCTTACCTTCCGGGCCAGTCCTACAAAAATACTCTCGCCGTGGGCTAGAGCATATCTCTCTATTTCCATATTCATAAAAAATTGGAAAGTAAGGCCAAGAATTGCTGCCCAAATGATTCCAAGACCGTAGTGTGAAGTTAAGTACGGCCAGAGTATTACCTCTCCGCTTCCAAGCCCGAGACCTAGAAGAATGAAGCTCGGTCCAAGTAATTTTCTAAAAGAAGGAGGCTTGGGCAATTCGTTTATTTGAAGAGATTTTGGGAACATGGTGTTTAGACTAATTATACATAAAATATTTTATTGATTTTTGTTAAAATACTTAAGTGTTTAAAAAATTTTTGAGAAGACCTCAAAACATTTTAGCAAACGCATTCTTTACGGCAGGACAAGTTATTTTTGAAGTACCTACTGGAATTATTGCAGATACTTATGGGCGTAGAACTTCATATTTGCTTGGGGCACTTACTTTATCTGTATCAACTTTTCTTTATCTTTTAATGTGGCAGATTCATGGTCCCTTTTGGGGATGGGCAGCTTCTTCAGTTCTTCTTGGCCTAGGATATACTTTCTTCTCTGGAGCTACGGAAGCATGGTTAGTAGATGCTTTAAAAGCAACTAATTTTAAAGGGCATTTGGAGGGAGTTTTTGCATTTTTCTTGATGCGCGATTTAGGATTTGTTCCAAGCAAATCTAAACAGCCGTTAAAGGAAATGAAAAATATCTTTAAAAAATCCGTTGACCATGGTTTAAGGAATCCGCCTGTCAGATGGATTATGCTCGCTGCACCATTTACTACCGGAGTAAGCTTTTATATTTTCTATGCACTACAGCCATTTTTGCTCGAGCTTTATGGAGATGAAAAAGCCTACAGCGTTGCGGGTTTGATTGCGGCAATCGTTGCCGTCTCCAACATCGCAGGAGGAATAATAGCTCCAAAAATCCGAAAATTATTCAGCCGAAGGACTACAGCTCTAATCCTTGGAATATTTTTTACAGGGTTAATATTGGTTTTTGTATCACTCATAAATAATTTCTGGATAGCGCTTATTTTGATATTTTTATGGGGACTCCTTTTTGCAGCGCTTATGCCTATACGTCAAGCGTATTTAAATGGATTAATTCCATCAGAACAGCGGGCTACTGTTTTATCTTTTGATTCTCTTCTGGGTTCATCGGGAGGGGTAGTTATTCAGCCGGCGCTTGGAAAAGCAGCAGATGTTTGGAATTACCCGACATCTTACGCACTTGCATCTTTGTTTGAATTTGTTGCTTTGCCTTTTATCTATCTTGCCCGCCGCCAAAAGAACAAAGCAGATATTGTTGAAAAATAACTTTACTTGTTAAGTAATTTGAGATTTGATTCGCGCTGTAAGGTTTTTGAGACTTGTCTCGTCATAAATTGATGAAGTAAATACTTTTAAAC
>JACOXV010000035.1 GCA_016182225.1 Candidatus Levyibacteriota bacterium | reverse complement strand
GTATAGTGGTAAACTATCATCGAAGAGAATTATATTAAAACAATTATTATTTGTTAAGCCCCCTATCTAAACTGTTATAATTAGACTATGAGCGATGTTGGAGGAGAAGTACCAGTCCCAGAAGAAGTCGAAGTCCAACCACCGCAAGAATTCGATGTACGCGCCACGCTTGACTTTGCAGATAAAGTTTTGCGAGGGGAGAATACTGGAGAATGGGAAGATGATTCTTTTGATCCTACAGAAGTATTCATGGGACCGTTGATAGATCTTAATCGAGAAGATCTGACAGATTCAGAGATAAAAGATGCCATGGCATGGATAGAGGCAAAGCTTGGAGCAAAACTTGACGAATCTCCTGTGCAATCCAGAATGGTTTCTCCCGACGGACTAACCACAGTTGATGTTTTTGGAACGAGACTCGGACTAGAAGAAGACCCTTATTTCTTATCCAGATGGCAAAATGCGGGCGAAAAGCCATACTTTGTAATGTGGCAAGAACAAATGTATGAAGAACAATTAGAAGGCTCAGGGTTTGAAATTAGACAAACTTAACTATAATTCAACTTTTTTCTCTACTTGATAAATTTTTCCGTCAGTTTTTTCTACCTTAAGGGTAATCGTAATATCTGAGACTACTTTATCGTAGCGGCAGACTCCTGATGAGCACGTACCAAACTCGCGGAAATCAGTCTTTGTAATACCGTCTTCTTCTATATTCATTTCTCCGAAAATTCCTTCAGGAACTATCTCTCCTTCAAGTTCTTTTTCGTATGTTATTTCATACTCAACTCTATTAACATCATCTGCTTTAGTAAGCTCAAACATTACAGCTTTTTTATCATCTCGAAGTGTTACTTCCATCCCAATATCTTCTGGGGAAAGTGTTGGAAATTCTTCTACTATACCGTCTTGGGGGTTTTGACCGGTATCTCCTCTACCCACAAAAGCAAAAGCGGCAACTCCGCCGACGATTAAAATAACAACAATGACAATTCCCGCTAGAATCTTTTTATCTTTCAATAATTTCTGCATCTAGATAATAGAGTAAAGGAAAAAAAGCAGCGTTGTCAAGACTAATTACGGATATTAATGTCGTGGGGTTGACTTTCTTTAAATCCTGCTTGTGTTATCTGAATAAATTCTGCATTTTTATGAAATTCAGAAATATTTTTAGCACCTGCATAAGAAAAACCGCTCTTTATACCAGCAACCAATAAATCTACAACCTCTTTTACCGGGCCTTTATAAGGCACCATACCCTCTATCCCTTCTATCTGCAGGAGATAATTTCCTTTCTTTCCATTCTTGTCTTTAGATAACTGTCTTTCTTTTTCTCGTCTTGATGTAGAGCCGTTATATTCCTTGAATACTTTGCCACCCATCTTAATGGTTTTTCCGGGCGCTTCATCGGTTCCTGCAAAAATCGATCCTCCCTGGTATGCATCTGCGCCCGCCGCAAGAGCCTTCACAATATCACCGGAGTTTGCTGCTCCACTGTCAGCTAGAATATATTTGTTTTTAAATTTCTTTCTTGCTCGATCGGCTTCCATAATTGCAGTAATTTGAGGTATACCGAAGCCAGTCACAACTCGAGTTATACATGTAGTTCCTGCGCCTATCCCTACTTTTAAAGAATCTGCGCCTGCTTTAAGTAAATCATATGCCCCATCATAGGTCGCTATGGTTCCGGCAATGATAGAAATCTTTGGAAATCTATTTTTACAGTCTGAAATAACTTTTAAAGCGTGGGTGGAATGAGCGTGTGCAATATCTAAATGAAGAGCAATTGACCCTGCTTTTATTAATTTTTCTGCTCTTTCCATATAGTCATCTTTTACTCCAATTACACCGATAGACGCCGCCCCTCTTTTCTTTATCGTAGAAATTTTATCTGCTTGGATATCAGGAAGGTCAAACCTTCCTATCAATCCAATTCCTCCCAGGCTGTGGAGCGCAACTGCCATCTCAACACCTGTTACAGTATCCATGTTGACCGAAATGAGAGGAATCTTAAGTCTTATATCTGGAGCAATCTGTGTAGAGACATCTACTTCTGTTCTAGTAGATATGTCGGAAAATTTTGGAACTAATAAAACGTCGTTATAAGAAAGTCCTAAGTTCAACTTTACTTTCCCTTATAGATACTAGTCCTATTAAAAAGAGTTGTCAAGAAGTATATAAAGACTTTTATGAGGAAAGAAAACAAGAGATAAACTTGCTCAATTAATTAGAACTCTATTCGCTACATCATATATTAATGTATGATGTAATAAGAAAAATTCAAAGTATTTCTGGTTTGACGTAACCACTAGCAGCGCGAACTGAATATCCTGCAATTCTAATTAACAATTTTTTAAATTCTTTAAAAGTTTTTTCATTAGCGAGTTTCTTGAAAGCAATATCATATCCTTCACCTCTTGCCTCCAAAAATAACTGCATACGCGAAACTGTTGCCTGGGTAACATTCAAAGACGAGGAAATAGAAGTTTGCGGGATGCTCTCTCTTAGTAAAATAGCAATCGCCACTCTCTTTGCCAGCATAATTCGTTCGGTTTTAGTAAGCAAAGAATTCAAGAAACTTTCCATTTCAGATTCCCTTAATATATCTGCTAAAATAATATTGAAATTATGTATTAGTTCTCTTTCTTCCTTTTTACCTAATTTTCTTTTAGAAACATGAGGCATAATTTCACTATATCATATATTAATGTATGATATAACAACTACGTAATTATTGGAGTTTTTCGTCTATATAATTTTTGATCTCTGAGATTTTTACTCTTTCTTGTGCTGCTGAGTCGCGGTCGCGGACTGTTACGCTGTCGTTTTCAAGAGTTTCGAAATCCACTGTTACACACCATGGAGTTCCTGCTTCATCCTGAGAGAGATATCTTTTACCTATATTCCCTCTATCGTCCCAAGCAGTCATAAAATGTAGTTTCAAATTATCATAAATTGATTTTGCTTTCTCAACTAGTTCCGGCTTGTTTGCCAGAAGCGGGAAAACTGCCACCTTATAAGGAGCAAGTTTTGGATGAAGTTTCAAAACCGTTCGTTTGTCATCCTCAGAGTATGCATCGATCAAGAAAAACAAGGCCGTGCGATCTACTCCACCAGATGCCTCAATCACCCAAGGCGTAAACTTTTGTCCCGCCTCATCAACATATCCCAATTTGTGGCGTGATAAATCCCAGTCCCCCCTGTGATGGATTCCTTCAAATTCGCTCCATCCAAAAGGAGCTTCATACTCTATATCTTCAGCAAATTTTGCATAGTGGGCTCGCTCCGTATCTTCATGTTTTCTAAACCTCAATTTCTCCGGGCTCATTCCAAGACCAACATACCAGGCCATTCTCTGTTCTTTCCAATAATCAAACCATTTGTTCCCTTCCGCATCTTCCGGGCGAACAAAAAATTCAAGCTCCATTTGTTCAAATTCGCGACTTCTATAGGTAAAGTTCCCCGGGGTTATCTCATTTCTAAAAGCTTTTCCAATTTGGGCAATTCCAAATGGAATTTTTACTCTCGTTGATGACACTACATTTTCAAAATTTACAAAAGCGCCTTGTGTAATTTCTCCCCGTAGATAAATTTCTGATTGTTCTCCCTCAACGACACCAAGATATGCTTTCACCAAAAGGTTAAATTTACGCGGCTCTGTCCAATCTACTTTTTGACCTTTATGGGTTTCTTCATGTTCTTTGATTTCTTCTGGCTTATCTTCCCTAAATCTTAGGTGACATACCTTACATTCAATGAGTGGATCTGTGAAGGCATCAACGTGTCCTGATGCTTTCCATACCTTAGGATTCATCATAATTGAGGCATCGATTCCAACTACGTCAGACCGAAGCGCAACCATGGTTTTCCACCATTCACTTTTAATATTTCTTTTGAGCTCTGCTCCAAGAGGACCATAATCCCAAGTTCCGGTAAGACCGCCATAGATTTCCGAACCGGGATAAATAAATCCGCGGCGCTTCGCAAGTGCCACGATTTTTTCCATTTTATCCTGAGCCCGTCGAACGGATAAATTCTCATCCATTGTCCCAATAATAGCAAAAAAGGATATATTTATAAAGAAAACTTATAAAATGGCGGCGAGGATTTTTTTGCTTCGGAGCTTTCTTTCCAAAATATCTTCTATAACATATTGACTGTCTTGTGGGTCTAAATATTTTTCCTTTGGCCAAAAACCCAATAAATCTAAAAGATCTCGTTCAAATTGATTAAGAAGAGAGTCTATTTCCTCTGTGTTCTCAAGCTCTTCAATTGTTCTTTTAATAAGCGCATATACTCTTTGATTTTCCTGATGTTCTGCACAAAGTCCATCAATTAATTCGCATAGATGGAATGCTGCACCTATTTTTTCAAGCCCGTTCTTCTCAGGACTAAAGGCTCTTAAAGTAACAGCCTCTGTTAGTATAGGCATCTTACCTCCATTATAAAGAGAAAGAATTGATGTATTTAATAATTCCACATGACCCCCTCTTCTGCTGGAGATTTTTCTTACTCCCTTTGCTTTAATCTTCATTTTTCCGTTGCCCTTGGTAAAAACTGTTAGGAGCCTGTCTGCTTCTCCAGAATCTTTTCTTTTAATGATTATCGCTTCAGTCTTTAAATTACGCATGTTTAAATTTTTATTTCCAGTTTTTTGTCTGTAAGAAGAGGAAATTTATCTATTTGTTTTCCGTTTACGATTATTTCATGTTCAAATCCCTCTATTCCCGGCTGTTTTTGGATTAAAACAGGAAGAGGGGATCCTTTGGCTACTTTAAATGGAAGCTTATATGTAATGGTTAAAGTTTTAGAGCCAAGCGGTCGTACTTCTAGAAAACCTTCAAAAACAGTTTTTCCAAGTTCATCATAGGGCTTTTCTTTTACCTGAGAACCCTTAATGGATATTAACTCAGATCCTTTGGGAACATATATTCGGAACCAATCACGAAGCGTTGCGTTAAGGCAAAGACCGCCTCTTTCCAGATTACAATCAGAAGGAGGAAATGGATTTTTATAAGTTATGGTCAGCTTTTTTTCAACTGTTCCGTCATTTTTAATCTCATATTCCTGTTTTATCTGCTCTTTAACATATAGATTAGATTTTGCACCCCCGAAATTTGTCTCATTTATATGAAGATAATCTCCCTCCCAGGGCATTATCTTGCCTCCGGCATTTAAAGCTTTTATGCCAGCCTGCGCATCTTTATCATAAAGATAAAAAAGGACATGTTTTTCCGAAACCTCCATAAGCATAGTCTGGAAAAGAGGACCCCAATAAACACTTGGTTCTGAAGAGAATGCTTTATTCATGATTTCATACATTAAATCTCCAATTAATCCTTTTCTATCTCCTCTGACAAAATTTACCGGTCTATCCGCATACTCTTCAAGAGCAAAAATAACCTGCGGGCACTTACACCGCGCGTCTTCTTTTGTCGAATAAGTAACGCCCCCTACCTGAATGTCTCCCAAAATAGTCATAACAGCCACCAATGCTTGGGTATCTACCGCTATAATTCCATTTACCTCTCTGTATCCACCCGAATCCTCATACATTTCGGAGAATGTCTTCATAGATTCTTCGAAATCCGGAGAAAGATTACTATCTCTTAAGTTAAATCTTGGAACTTCTGGCAAATATTTTTTAATAGGGGGCGGAGCTGCAAGTTTATTACTAAGTGTTGCATCAAGATTGTAAATATCATCTGAAATATCTACATGAATTATTCCGCTATCTATCTTGAAGATAGAATAAGCAGTCATAAACCCTCCTGTTGGTCTTAATTCTTTATCGTTTTGAAATAAAATTAAGTATTTCTTTTCATCCGGTTCTCCTAATAATTGAGGTAAGACTTTAATAAGAGGCCTTGCTTCATCTATAAAGACTACTCCTTGATCCGTAAGATCTCTTAGTTTTTCAACGGATTCTCTTATTTTTCCTCCCGCAAGGAATTTGGGATAATCATTAGGATCTACATAATCTACTTCTTTCTGTACTAGTTTTAATTTCTCTGCTACTTCATCGATCTTAGAAGTCACTTTATCCATTGCTTGAACTGTTTTTTGGATTCTATCTTGCGCTGATCCGCCAACATAACTCCCTTCTCCCTTAAGGCCCAAAACATCTGCATGAGGTTCTATAGCTGAAATAAAAATTTCTCCGGCATCTGTGGCATATATTCCTGCCTGCACCATGTGCACTGCATCACTATAATAAGTATTTGCGAAAGGAACAACTCTAAGAAGAACTAATAAATTAAGACTGCTTTGTGTTTTCTTCAGCTCTTCTCGGGTTTTCTTAAGCTCTTTTGAGCCTGCCACAATATCCTGTTTTTTAAGAGTATCTGCGGTCACTTTTGCCTGGGTATATGTATTTTTAGCGGAAATTAAAGTAAGTGTGCTTGGCACTATAATACCAATCAAAACAACCATAAAAAAAATTCCAACTCCCGCTAAGAATTTCTTGCCCTTCAAAAAACGAAGCCTGCTAGGTTTATAAGGCTTGGAATTAATTTTTTCTTGCGAGGATGGAGGATTTTCCTTATCAGCGCTTGAAGAATCAAGCTCAATCTTTTCAAAGCCTTCCATAGAATAAATCATACTTTATACGCCAAAGTGTGTCAAATGAGTTTAGGATTGTAAAACTAGAGAGCACCCTTGCCACAAATCCCAACACTTGTTTACTTTACCGAGAGGTATCTATAAATCTAGGAACTATTCTTGGTTAGCAAACTCCAAGCAACATTATCAATATACCACTAAATACTACATGTTTTAAACTTGCACTGTATCATAAGTTAGTATATGAAACAGTAATATGCCACACGTATCTAGGATCAGACTTGACAAGAAAGCTGAACGAAATCTAGTCAAAAATCTTAGCTTGATACTGACCAAAATTAAAAAACAAGACGAAATGGATAGCTTTTTAATTTCTCTTCTTACCCCAACCGAACGGCTGATGTTGGCAAAAAGGATAGCAATTATAATTTTACTAAAAGAGGGCACTCCGGAATCACATATTGCATCCGCCCTTCACGTAACCCGAGTCACTGTTTCCAGGCTCCAGTTTTTTTGGGAAGCTAGAGGCGCAGGATATGAAATTGCACTTAAGGTCTTAGCGAACGAGAAATTGATGAAAGAGTTTAAAGAGGGCTTATTAAAACTTGTTGCTTATTCAATAAGAGCTGCAGGTGGATACGTCAAGCCCACAATTGTCTAAATATTTCAATGTATCATAAGTTAGTATATGATACAGTACAAACAAGAATTCTTTTCTATCGGACTTGCTTAACAAGTGTACAAAACGAAAGGGACTTGCTTAACAAGTGTACAAAACGAAAGCGTAATGAACGCACGCGGTAACAATTTTAGAGAGCGCCTTTACCAGAAACCATAGCCCATGGAGTCTTAAGAATAATTACTAAATCATAGAGAATTGATCTTTTTTCTACATATGCAGCATCCATCTCTATTCTTTTATCAAAATTTATCTCGGATCTTCCCGAAACCTGCCAATAACCCGTGATACCTGGTCTAACAGAAAGCACCACCTTTACATCATCACGGGTGTGGGGATATTTTTTCTGTTGTTCGCGAAGCTCATCCGGATAATAAGCACGAGGACCCACCAAACTCATTTCCCCTTTTACAACGTTTAGAAACTGGGGCACCTCATCCAAAGAGTGCTTTCTTAAAAAGTGACCTACTCTTGTCACACGAGGATCGTCTTTTAGCTTATAGCTTCCTTTCTTATATTCCGAGTAAAGCTTTGCAAATTTTGGATTTTCTCTCAAGATTTCATGAGCATTCTCAATCATTGATCTAAATTTGTACATTTTAAAAGGCTTTCCCCCTTTCCCAACTCGCTCAGGAGTATCTGCAAAAGTCGGACCTTTTGAGTCAAGTTTTATAGCCAGAGCAACTATTAAAATGATTGGAAAAAAAAGAATTAGAAGGGTTGAGGAAAAAATAATATCCATCATTCTTTTAGCAAACTCATAATAAAAGCTTTTCTTTATTTCAATATAAGGCATATTAAAGTGTTCCCCTTAAGTCAGATGTTCATGGGGAGTTCCAGCAAGACTTTCGACTAATTTTTTTATCTTAGGGACAGAAGCTTTAGGACATACCAAAATAACATCATCTGTACTTATAACAATTACACTATTAAGATCTATACCCACTGCCAATTGGTCCGTATAATTGAAGACTAAATTATCAGTCGAATCTTCAAGGAGGACTTTTCCTCTTATGACATTTTCTTTTGCAGAGACTTGGAGAGCTTCTTTTAACGCCTCCCAGGCTCCCACATCGCTCCAACCTAAATCTGCGGCAATAACCGATACGTGTGCCGGGTTTATTTTCTCAAGGATCGCATTGTCAAAACTTATTTTTTCAAACGTAGGATAAATATCATTTAGTACCTTTTCATAATTTTTCTGCCCCAAAGCATCCTGAATTTTCATAATTCCTTTCCACAAATCTGGTCTGAATTTTTCATATTGTGATAAAATAAACTGTGGGGTAGTAACAAAATATCCCGGATTCCATGCAAAAGTTTGAGTTTCCAAGAATTTCTCGGCTTCCTCTAGGCTTGGTCTGTATATAAGCCTTTTGAATCTGAAGACTTTTGTGCCTCTGATATCTTCAATTTCTTCTGCAAACTCAATCCACCCTAAATTCTGGTTTGCAAAACGAGCCCTTTGTCCTATAAATATTAATGAATTCTTGTTTTTTGATACCAGTTTTTCAGCAAAACCTAAAACTTCCCTAAACCTTCTTTCCTTTTTCACAAAATGGTCGCTCCATATAATAGCAACTGGAAGATCAGGATTATCTTTGCCAATAATTCCCATCGCAACCCCAACTGCAGGACCTACATCTTTCATTTCAGGTTCAAAAATAAAGTTCTCGGGTGGTATTTGAGGAAGGTGGCGACGGACAATGTCTTCATATTTTTTTCCTGTAGCTATGTATATGTCCGGAAGGCTAATATCAGGCTGTAGTCGCTCAACTGCCAGTTGAAGTGTAGATTTATCTCCGACAATTTTTTCAAATTGCTTAGGAGTACTTTTTCGAGATAATGGCCAAAGTCTGGTTCCTACCCCTCCTGCGAAAATAACTACCTTCATAAGTTAAAAAAATATTCTGTTGTCTTTTCTTCTATATATTTCTTAAATTCTTTCATAAATCTTTCAGAAGAAAATTTTTCTGCACTTTTTCTTATCTTCCCATCATTATATCTGTTATAGTCAAATTTTTTCAACACACCAATAATTGATTCCTCGCTTTGATTATCAAAAAATTCACCATTCACGCCCTCTACTATAGTCTCAAGTGATCCTCCTCCCCTGAAAGCTATGACTGGGGTTCCATGCATATGCGATTCAACTACTACCAAACCAAAATCTTCATTTGATGGAAATATCAGAGCGTTTGCTCCTGAATATAGTTCAGACAAATGTTCATCGTCTACCTCGCCTAAAAATTCAATGTTTTTCCCTGCAATGCTCTGAAAATAGGATAACCCCGATCCACTACCTGCTATTTTAAGCGGGAAATTTGTTTTACTAAAAGCTTTTATAGCAAGATCTATTTTTTTATAAGGAGCGACGCGAGAAAGTCTTGAGACCAAAAGAAAATATCCACCTTTTTTTGTTTTTTTATATTTTCTTAAAGAAACAGGAGGATAAAGAAGATCAGATTCCCTCCCATAATAAAGCCTCACTCTTCTTTGAACTTCTTTGGAAATTGAAGCTATGTAATCAGGTCTTTGGGAAGCGGTCTTATCCCAAGCCCGAAGATATGATACCGCGGGTTTGGAAATAAATCTAAAAAGGTCATTTTCAAAATATGTCTCATATGAACTCCATAAATATCTGGTTGGGGTAAGACAATAGCAGATATGGCAAGTATTGGGCTTCGTTATAATCCCTTTTGCTGCTTCGCTTGTAACTGATACTACCAAATCAAATTCATCAAACTTAAAATTTTCGAATGCGATCGGCATAAGAGTGGCCAATGCTTCGTTTCTTTTTTTGAAAAAATCTATGTTTTGGAGAAAAGAAGAATGTACTTCAAAATCATCAGCCCACTTTGCTGTTTCCTTTGAATAAAGTGAGGTAAAAAGCGGAGCGTCGGGAAAAATCTTCTTTAGTGAAAGTAAAACCCTCTCGGCTCCTCCCCATTTATTTACCCGATCATAAACGAGCGCTACGCGCAAATTTCTCAAATTTCTCGAATGGTCATCTAATTTATTCGAATTCATTGTCTTTTTGGGATAAGTCAATATCTTTAAATCCAGGGTTTATTATTCTTTTATAGCGGAGCTTCATTCCTCGAAAATTTGCAATAATTGCGAGAGGATGATTAGTTTGAATTAAATATGAAAGTGCCTGTTTAAAAAATTTTGGGGAATAATTTTGTTGGGCTTTTATTTCGAGGATTATAAAGTCTTCAATTACAAAATCAAGAAGATATCTTCCGATGTTTTTACCTTGATATTCTAATGAAACAGGCACTTCTCTTTTAAAAGTCAGCTTGTTTCTAATCAAATCCTGTTCTATAGCCTTCTGATAATATTTTTCAAGAAGTGAAGGACCAAGCTCATTTTGAACATTGAACAATATCCCCATAATTTTATAACTTAATTTTGGTAAAACAACCGACATATTAGGGTTGATTTGATTTTTATTTGATAATATTAGAAAAAGTTTCGTAGACCCGAAGGGTCTCACGGGCGGTTTTTGTCCAAGAATATTTTTCCACATTTTTAAGTCCGGCATCTATGTATTTTTGTTTTTGGCTTGCTGAAAAATTCAAAACTTCTTCCACTTTTTTTACCATTTCTATAGCGTTTATAGGATTAATAAATATGGCTGCATCTGATGCGATCTCCCGAAATGAGGGAATATCAGAACAGACTACTATGCATTTTTTACTCATTGCCTCAAGTATGGGAAGTCCAAATCCTTCCATAAGTGATGGAAAAATTAATGCCTGTGCATTGGCATAAAGACTTGAAAGATCGCTATCTGAAACTTCCTCTTTCCTTATTATCCTACCCTCCAGATTATTCTTTTTTATCTCTAAGTCTAATCTGCTGTAGAAAAAATCTTCTTTTCCTACCATAAGCAGCTTTAAGTCAGGAAAACTATTTCTTAAATGATTCATGAGCATAATAAAGCTTTCCGTGTTCTTGTGGGGATAGGCGTTTCCAACATAAAGAATATATGGAAATTTTTCTCTATGTTGCGTTGATAAATCTTTAAAATTTTCATCGACAGCCTCATGTGTTACAAAAATTTTCTTCTTTTCTATTCCTAAATGATCTATTATTTCCGAAGCAGTAGCATTAGAAACAGCAATTATTGCTTTAGAATCTTTTGCAGCTTTTTGAATAATTTTTTTATAAAAAAATCTTTTTCCATAGTAAATAGGAAAAGGGTGAGTGGATGCTCTCCCTGTTTGGAAATGATGAATTATCAAATCATGAATGGTAACTATATAGTTGCCTTTATAGAAAATTGGCAAAGAGAAATATGGAAAGTGAACTAAATCAAGCAAATACTTGTTAAGAATTTTGGGGAATTTAAGCTGTTCCTCTATGGAATGCCATCTAATAGAAACGGGAATAATGTTGAAATTAGAGTTCGTTAAAACAGATTTTACTGCCTGTTCGTCCTCGCTTCTTGTGAATAAATAATATGAATTCTTTTTATCAAGCTTTGAGATCTCAAGTAGCAGATTTCTTGTATAGCGGCCAATCCCTGTTTGATCCCAAAACCTTACATCTATTCCAATTTTCATCCCGTTAGATATTTTATTATTTTGAATCATAATCAAACGAGTCCCGCGAAATTTCTAACGGGATTCATACAAC
>JACOXV010000048.1 GCA_016182225.1 Candidatus Levyibacteriota bacterium | reverse complement strand
CCGAATCTTGCAAAAGCTCTCTTACTTTATTTTGAAAATGACGATTCACGGCCTTGGGATGCTTAACTTCAATACTATTAGTACAGTTATCGAAAAGAATTAGTCCTATGTTATATTTATTGAACTCCTCGTAGTCAATATTTCTTTCTGCCTCTTTCAGAATCGCCAAATAGCTCTCGTCTGCAAAATATTGATATCTTCTGGCTTGTGTTAGTCCTTTCTTGTGATCGTTCAGCTTTACCTCTATTGCTATGATACTTTTTATTGGATTCAGAGGATCGATCATCTTACATTTACGATATGACTCTTTGTCTATCTTTTCTATGTAATTTTTAATGGCAAGTGCGTGAAGCATCCGCCCGACTTCTTTCTGAGTTAGTTGAGGAAATAAACTATATATCTCACTTTTTGTATAGTCTTTTCCATCAACTAAGGTAAGTAGTATGGATAGACTTTGAAAGTCTGTTATGGGTATTCTGTTCAACATGTGTTTTTTAAAAGAAAAGTTGGGAGCAAAAACCATATCTGCAATGCCGTACCCTGCCGAGAACTCATGAAATGACAAATTTGTTCCAAACTCTTTCTTTAAAATCCTATCAAGCTTGTAAACTAATTCCTTTTCATCAAAATATCTCATATATCCATATTACATTATTTTGAAGTAGTTTTGAAATAGAATTATGTAAGATCTTTGAGTAAATTTGAGTTTATCCCATTCTGTAAATCAGACTAGGTTTTATACTAGAATTACAGTTCTTACACATTGGTGTTTAATATTTATGTATGGGTAAAAAATGGAAGAGAGACACAAATCTTGAGAGTTTGAAACCAGAAGAACTAGATAAAGTGTATCAAAATGTTGCTGACGCAGTTAGTTGGCTTTACAAAACTGTAAGGGAAAGAAAGATTAAAGAGATTCTGGATGAAATTCATCAAAAGAAGTTTAATCACCAATGATGCAACTACTAATAAGCTAGTTGGAAAGCCTGGTTTGAAGTGATAAAATAGGTTCTAACAGCGTCAACTGTTCTCCGCTCGTCGAAGGAGATTAAAATTCGTAGGAGTAGACTTTTCCAAGAGTATGCTCAAAACTCGCCATTTCCGAAGGTGTCATTCTTTCAAAGTAACGGCGGATTGGCCTGAGACTATTTGCGCTTGCAGAAATTAAAATAACATCGTCTGGCTTGGCAACTGATATTAAATCCTTTAAAAATTCCAACACTCTTTTTTCGACGTCTTTAAGACTTTCTCCGTCTGGCGGTGGGACGTCGTATGATCTATGCCAAAGAGGATATTGTTCCGGATATTTTTGTGCTATCTCATCTTTATTAAGGCCGGTTAATGTCCCATAGTCTCTTTCTTCAATTCTCTTATCTATTATAGGCGAGATATTGGGATGTTCCTGTAGCACTATTTCCAGAGTTTTCTTACATCTTATTCTGTCTGACGTAAAGGCTTTCGTAACCCTTTCGTTTTTTAGTGCATCACGGATTCCCTCTGCTTCTTTCACACCTTGTTCTGTTAGGTCTGGATCTCTGTCGCCGGAAAAAATGTGAGCAACGTTGTCTGTGGTTTGAGCATGTCTGAAAAGAAAAATTTTTGCCATTATGTATATTATTAAGTTATGGGAATACTTGATTTTATTTTCCCAAAATATTGCGTTAATTGCAAAAAATTAGGAGATTATATTTGCTCAAATTGTTTTTCAAGGCTATCTTTTGACACTGAAGATATTTGTCCGGAATGTTCAAAACCTGCAATTTCCGGAATTACCCACCCAAAGTGCAGAAAAAAATACTCGCTTGAGGGAACTTTTACCGCGCTGGTTTTTAATCCAACTTTAAAGAAGATTATTTACCAATTTAAATATTCTCCGCATCTTTCTGATCTGAGGGGAGTGCTTATAGACTTAGCATATGAATCACTGATACAAAATCAGGAATTTCAAAGAGTTTTAAGAAGTGAAATGAAAAAATTAATTTTTATTCCAATCCCTCTTCATCCTTCTAAATTTAGAAAAAGGGGATATAACCAGTCTGAAATCTTAGCAAAAGAGTTAGGAAAAAAATTTGATATAAGAACTTTTAATGTTTTAAAAAGAATTAAATATACAAAATCTCAGGTGGGCTTAATTAAAGAGAAGAGAAGGGAAAATATTAGAAACGCCTTTGCATTTGATAACAAATTTAAAAAGCATATTGCGAGGAAATCGATTTTCCTAATTGATGATGTTTTAACTACGGGATCAACGACATCTGAGGCAGGAAAAGTTTTAAAAAAAGCAGGGGCCGGGAAAGTCTGGGCGGTGACACTCGCAAAAGAAAAATAGCCTCGCAAGGTTTAACCTTGCGAGGCTAAATGATTATGCTATAAGCATGGTTTAATTGTTGACTTTTGAGGTTAAACTCTGCTATAATTCACCCAATTGGGGATGCATTGCATCGACAGGATTTGTACTTTAATAACTGCAAGCCGACTTTGATTAATAGTCGTAAAACAGATTCAAAAAATAAATGCTAGAGCTAATACTCCAGCACTTGCTTACGCAAACGTTTTACACGCTTAAGTAAGCTGTCTATGTCACTTCGTTCTCAGTCGAAGATATAGGCAAAAACCTAGCTGAGAAATTAATAAAGATCTTGGTTTGGTCTTTATCGAACTTATTGACCTTGACTTTATTCACTCCTTCCGACTGGAAAAAAATAAAGTGACTCTTAAAAATCGGATAAGCTTGTAGAAGTTTTTAAATAATTTTCTTGGACTCCGGTTCACTGCCGGACATCTCCACAAAAACCCTGACATAAAGTTCAGGGTTTTTTATTTGGTCAAGTGCTTCTGCGATCTAAGTTACGGGGTGAGTTCTTGCTCAATATCACGTTCTATATCTCGTCTCTTTTTTGCCTCTTTTTTGTCATATTTTTTCTTTCCGAGTCCCAGCCCTATCTCTACTTTTATGAGATTTCTTTTTGTGTATAAGGATAGAGGAACTAGTGTTAAATTTGCTCCTTCTGTTTTGGACTTTAAGCTTATTATTTCTTTTTTGTGAAGGAGAAGTTTTCTGGTCCGTTTCTCATCATATCCTTCTATTTGTCCTCCTTGATAAGGAAAAATTTTAGCATTTAGCAAATATGCTTCACTTCCAATAATTCTTACAAAACTTCCCGTAAGGTCAGCGTGTCCGGTTTTTATCGCTTTTACTTCTCCTCCGTTAAGGTTTATTCCCGCTTCCAGGCGGCCACTTATTTGATAATCATAAAAAGCTTTTCTATTCGAAATTTTCATCCTTCGACAAGCTCAGGACAAGTTTGTATCTTCTAAACTTGTAAGGCAATGATACGTTAAAAGAGGCTAAAAGTATAGACTTTATTTCCCGAAAGAAAATATATTTTTTTCCCGTCGCTACTTACTTCAAAATCTTCAGCCGGCTTTAAAAGAGGAGAAGAGTATTCTGTCTTATAGGACCCATCTTTATTAAGGGCAACAATCCTTGAGTTGCCATTATCGAGAATATAAATTTCATCTATGTCAGTTGATGCAAAAATTCTAGTTGGTGAGGATAATTCCTTGGAAAGACCGGATATGCTAAAAGTTTCCTTAGTGCCTTTGTTATATTTTTCTATTCTTCCGTCAGAGAAAAGTATATAAAGCGCCCCGTCAATCCCTATTGCCACTGCGTTTGATAAGTCTGACTTGGTCCCGCTTGCGAAATAATTTGCTTGTCCAAATCCACTCTCTGCAGCCACAAATTTAATTACTTTATCGGAGGACTTATCCAAAACATAAACATTTCCCAAATATGCGCCAAGTCCTCCAGAACTTTTCCAGTCATCGTCATTTTCTATAATTTCCTCCTTGTCTTTATCGGATTTGCTAATTGATGTGATGCCGCTATCTGTTAGGAAATAAACATTTTCGTCGTTTTGTGCAAAATATTCAGCTTTGTTATCAATTCGAGCGGATAGCAGGTCACTTTCTGAAGACTCCACTTCTGCCGGATTGACTTGATTTTTCTCCTCAGAACCGGATAATGATTCCTCAATGCTAGCTAGTAGATTTGATAATTTTGATCTTTCTTCAGAATCAGATGGAAATTTATCCAAATTTTGTTCTATTATTTGTCTTGATGCAAGAAAGCTATCTCTAGCGGATGCTGCATTAAGGTCTGATAAACTTTTTCCTTCTTCATATTTTATAGAAGCTTCGTTATATACTTGATCGAATAATTTTTTATCTGTTCCGGATCTCCCCATCACAGAAAATAAAATTCCGGCTAATAGAACAACTAGAATTATTGCTCCGATTGTCAGGTAAAGTCTCCTGCTTTTGTTAAGATTATTGGGCTTAAATCTTCCTAAAATTTGTTTTACAGACAAGAATATAGAAGAAAATCTTGCGGACGGAGGCTTCTTAGCGGGGGAAGAAAGAAAATCTTCAGGCCCTTTTCCTTCGAAACTTATCCTCTCATCTTTTTTTTCTTCTGGTTCCTCGGGAGTAGTAAAAACTGATTCATCAAATTTTTCTTCTGTTTTTTCTTTATTTTTATCACTTTCAGTTTCTACTTTTTCCTCAAGACTTATTTCTGGTTGTTCTTCTTGGGTTTCACTTCTTAAGGGCGTAGGTTCTATGGTATCCTCTATGTCCTCTGAGGTAATAGCGCCATTTTCGCTAAAGCCTAGAATTATTGCTGAAGCTCCTCCTTCTTCACGTTCATGAATGTGCGGAGCAAGAGTTTCTGCTATTTGTTCTGGAGTCTGATGATCAAGAGATGATACGAGAGTTGAACGAGGAATTATTTGAGAAAATTGACCTGTTTGTAAAACTATTATGTCCTCATTTTGTAAGAAACCGGAAGCGGACTTAATCGAAGCCTCTTCGCTTCCTTCTAAAACCTCGCCAATTTTTGATCCTCTCCTAAGTGTTACTTTACCTTTTCCATAGATAAATATATAAAGTACGCTTCCTGCAATATAACAAATAACAAAAGAGGGTCTTAAGTCCGGGGGAATTTGCTGTATGGTTACAGAAAGAGCCTGTTTTATAGAATTAAGATCTTTTGTCTCCAAAGTAAAGAATTCTTGCTCAAGAGATGAGAGTATTTCTTTCCCCTTTGTGCTCAATCCATCCCCCTCGTTTTCATTATCCGTTGTTTTCTGCAGCGATAAGACCGCAAAAAGCTTTCCCGCGTTGTAAGCCTGGGACCAAGAAGAGGCAGAGGGATTTGATACTATTTTGGCAAAAGCCAGATTAGAATCAGGCATTTTTTGTGACTATAGTATAACAAGGCCTGTCAAGAAGAGGATTATTGCGGCAATAATATTTAGAATTGCTATGTTGCGAACAGTAGCTGATGGACCCTCCTCGCTAACTACTGCATTCATGGAATTTACCTGTTTTAATACTATTAAAAGAAAGATTATGTAAAAAATCATGCTAACAATAAAAATTAATTTCACTAAAATTAACGATTCAAGAAGGTTATTAAGTGTATTAAATAAATCAGGCATTTGGCTCCGTTCCTATTAAATCATTTATGATATTGACGACCTTTTCCGGGTGAGGAATACCTGAAAAAAGAAAGTTTGTAGCGGTTCCTGCTGTTTGTACTGATACGTCTCCATAATCAAATATAGAGCGCACTACTCCTACTTGATGGTAGGATACATCCTCAACTTGCGTTAGTTTGGTGGCAGCAACTGATTCAAAAACAAGTTGCGAAAAGTCTATATCTACTACTCGCTCGCTTGTCACAAGTGAAATATTATAAAACCAGGTTATGAATTGTAGGAAAATATAACCAAAAACAACTAAATAGAAAAATAGAGTAAAAATTAAAACATAATTATTTGGTAGGGGGATAGATACATTTATAAAATTTAAAATTAAGACAATGACAGGAGGCAAAATGATCATGGTTAGAGCTTTAAGTATCCAGGGGACATTTGTAATCAAGTGGCGTCTTAGGAAAAGAATTAGTTCTTCTCCTTCTTCTTGATTTGCGAAAAAAACTCCCGAAGGCTTTTCAAAATATGCCGTCAGAACACCAACTTTGCTTTTATTGGAACTTGATTTTTGATGCTTTTTCTCAAGCTTGTTTTCTGATATAAAAAGATCTGGCACCTAAAAATTCTCCTTCCGAGCGAAGAATAAAACAATTATTTTTTCTCAATGTTAAAAAAAGCAAATCCAGATTGCGGGATTGATAAATATCCCGGCGCCCTTAAGTTAAACGCTCTTTTAAAATCGTCTCCTGAGAAACTTACTTCGTTTATTGTAACATTTGAAGTGTTTCCATTTCCTTGAGAAACAGAAACACTTGTGGCTGAAGAAATTCCGCCGTTCCCGCTTACCAAATTTCTAAGCTCTTCCATGCTATATGGATTCCCTCCCCAGCATGAAGTTGTGACAGGTGTAATTCGGCCAGTATCTATACCGCCGGTCCTTAAAGCAATAGCAGCGTTAACAATATCTGCCATTTCTTCAGGAGAAAGCCAAGGATTTGACCGGCCGCACTTATCCGATGATGGACTATAGCCTTTCGTGTACCAGGCCTTATAAAGCCATGGAGATCCTCCAAGCTTATCATAAGCTTTATCTGTAAAGCTTGCGCCACCCCCTCCATCAGTCGTATCCCAACCGATAGGATTTGCGTATCCCCCATGAGTAGAAGCATAGTAAGTGATTACGTCTTCAAGCACTTGGCCTCTGGTTGATTCAACTGCCGCCTTCCACGCATCGGGAGGACTTGAGGCTTTAGAATCGTTATATACCTGACATGCTTCGGTCGTGCAAATTTCGGATCCTTGGGTTTTGGATCGATAAGCATACGTCCTTGCCGCAACTGCTTGGGCCTTGAGTGCTTCAGGATGCCAGCTCGATGGCATTTCAGCAATACCCAAAAGATATCTTCCTT
>JACOXV010000047.1 GCA_016182225.1 Candidatus Levyibacteriota bacterium | reverse complement strand
ATGCTTCTTACTATTCTGAAACCTGATCAAAAAGAAATGCTTATATCCAATAAAGAGCTTGATTTTTCTTTTGCTTTCGGCGGCGGACCGCAAGCTCCCGCAGGAAGATTCAGAACGAACATCTATTATCAAAGAGGAAATTTAGCAGCCGCATTTAGATTCATTCAGCCCAATATTCGAACAGTTGAGGAGCTAAGACTTCCAAAAATTTGTCATGCTTTTGCGAATCTCAAACAAGGACTAGTTCTCGTAACAGGTCCAACGGGCCATGGAAAATCTACTACTCTTGCAGCTATTATTAATGAAATTAATCTTAGTAAAGCAGCCCATCTTTTAACAATTGAGGATCCAATAGAATATGTTTACCCACAGGGAAAAAGTATTATCTCTCAGAGAGAAATGGGCATTGATTCTCATTCATGGAAAAATGCACTTAAGTCAGCTCTTCGTGAAGATCCGGATGTGGTGCTGGTTGGAGAAATGAGAGACCCGGAGACAATATCCGCTACCATAACAATTGCAGAAACTGGTCATTTGGTCTTCTCTACCCTGCATACTAATTCCGCATCCCAAACCATTGATAGAATTATTGATTCGTTTCCTCCCGATCAACAATCCCAAGTAAAAAGCCAGTTATCGGTGACTTTAAAGGGAATCGTTTCACAGCGTCTTCTGCCTCAAATTAACGGGGGAAGAGTAGCTGCGGTTGAAATTTTGGTCGGTACAAATGCGGTTGCAAGTAACATAAGAGACGGAAAAACTCATTTAATAGACTCGGTTATTCAAACCTCTCAGGATGTTGGAATGATTTCTCTGGAATCATCCCTGGCTTCTTTAGTTATGTCCGGAAGTATAAGCTTGGAAACAGCCAAGAGCTATGCGCTTCACCCTGATGAGCTTCTAAGAATGGTGGGATAAGATGAGACTTGTTTATAAAGCAGTTACAAAAGATGGCGATTATGTTAAGGGTTTAATTGACGCAAATGATGTCTCAGAGGCAGCAGCTTATCTTCGTGGACGAGAGCTTTATCCTGTTCAAATAACTAAGCAAGACAACAGAGGTATTTCAAAATATATCCCGATTTTCGGAAAAATAAAAAGCAAAGACATAGTTCTTTTTACCAGACAGATTTCTTCTATGATCACTGCGGGAATAACCTTAATTAAAGCTTTGGAAATTCTTAAAGAACAAGCGCAAAGCACCGCAATGATAGATTTGATTAATGAGGTTTCAAACGATGTCCAGGAAGGAACATCCTTCTCTAAAGCTATATCTAAATATCCAAATGCTTTTTCTTCAATTTATGTCTCGCTTGTTAAAGCAGGAGAAGGGTCAGGCCTTTTGGATAAAATACTTCTCAGACTTGCTGATAATATGGAAAGACAACAAAAACTGAAGGGTACAATACGTTCTGCTCTTATGTATCCGACTATCGTTATAGTCATGATGGTGGTAGTAATGCTTATTATGATGATTTTTGTTATGCCACAACTCACAAAACTTTATGAGAGCTTAAATGTTCCACTTCCCTTTACAACCCAAATAGTTATAGGAATGTCAAATTTTATAAGAACTTTTTGGTTTATTATAGCCGGTATAGTTGGAATTTTGACTTTTGCTTTTTACAGATGGAGAAAAACAGATGATGGAAGACTTTTGTCTGACACTTATTTCCTTAAAGTACCCGTTTTCGGAAAGCTTATAAAGGAACGAATTCTTGCTGAGTTTGCAAGAACTTTTGGACTTTTGGTAGGTACGGGGACTTTAGTTGTAGATGCTCTTTTACAAACCTCTGAAGTGGCAGGTAATAAGCTATATGAAAACTCTATTAAAGAAATTGCCAAAAAAGTGGAAAAAGGCGTAAGCGTAGGAGATGCTATAGGCGTATACCCTATTTTTCCTCAACTTCTTGTCCAACTCATAAAAGTAGGAGAAGAAACCGGCAAAATTGACGAAACCATGGTTAAGGCTTCAGAGTATTTCGAGACAGAAGTAAATCAGTCAGTTAAAAATCTTACTACCGCGATGGAACCTTTCATTATGATAATTTTGGGTATTGGAGTTGCATTTTTAATAATGTCTGTTATCACTCCAATCTACGGGTTGGTGTCAAATATTCAATAAATTTAGCTTCAAAATACCCACTTGACAAGCAAAAAAATATCTGTCTATACTTAAATATAAATGAAAAAGCTACTCGAATGGCTTAAAAAACTTTTTGGCTCTTCATCTTCTGATCAATCTGGTTTTACTTTAGTCGAACTTTTGGTAATTATCGGCGTTTTAGGAATTTTGGCAGTTGGTCTTCTTGCAACAATTGATCCTCTTGAACAGTTAAGAAAAGGGTCTGACTCTAACAGAAAATCAGCCAGCGTTGAGTTGGTGAATGCAGTTACTAGATATTTTGCGACAAATGGAGAAATGCCATGGGATACAAGTACCTCTGATGCTTGCGCAACTCCATCAACTGCGACTGCTTTAAGCAGCGGAACCTCGGTCCCGGCTTGTATTCAGCTTCTTGTTACTCAAGGTGAATTAAAAACAACTTTTACAGACAGCACTGATGTTCTTGAGGATCTATTGCTTTCAGGCACAACGGAGAAGGTAGCGGTTTGTTTCAACCCTGATTCTAAATCTGAGTCGCTAAGAGCAGAAACAAAATATGATAACTTAGGAGTAACTGATGCCACCAATTGCGGATCAAGCAAAACGGCGACATCTCCTTGCTTCTTCTGTGCACAGTAGCGGTGAATCCTTTTTTACCATTCCTTTTTCTTTTCGGAATATCCATAGGATCTTTTCTTAACGTAGTGATCGATAGGCTTCCAGTTGGTAAAAGTCCTTTCAGAGGAAGGTCGCTTTGCGAAAGCTGCGGAAAAACTTTATCTATCCCTGATCTTATTCCCATTCTTTCCTTCGTTTGGTTAAAAGGAAAATGCAGATATTGTAAAAAGAAAATCTCATTTTATTATCCAGTAGTAGAGCTTTTAACTGGAATATTGTTTGTGGCGGTTTTTTCTGTTTTAGCTAAAGATAGAATTATATTTTCCCTATCTGATTTTTCTCAGCTCCTTTTCTACCTTTTTATTGTTTCAGTACTAATCGTGGTATTTTTTACGGATTTAAAACATGGCATAATTCCTGATAAAATCATCTTTCCGTCTATTGTCATTACCTTTCTTTATCTTGCTCTTTACTCCCCTGCTCTTCTCACGAACCACCTAGCTACGGGAATTATATCTTTTATTTTTTTCTTTGCATTGATTTTGGGAACGAAAGGACGCGGAATCGGTATGGGAGATGCAAAGCTTTCTTTGCTTATCGGTATTATGCTGGGTTTTCCAGAGGCTGTGATGTCTTTTTATATAGCATTCTTGACAGGCGCAGGCGCCGGACTCATACTGGTTTTATGGGGAAAAAGAAGCTTAAAAGGAAGTCTTCCTTTCGGTCCTTTTTTGGCAACTTCAGCCATCATATTGCTTTTCTTTGGAGGAGAGATTATCCCAAAAATCTACCGCTTTTTGGGTCTTTAGAAGGTTTTACAATTCTTGAGCTTTTAGTGGCTCTAGGTATTTCTGCTATTTTTATGACAGCAATTTTTGTTATAACAGATCCTATTGCTCAGATAAACAAAGCATTAGACGCTCAGAGAAAAACAGATCTTAAAAATATTAATACTGCGCTAGATATTTATTATAATGATAATGACTGTTTTCCTTATGCTGTTCCCTTTGGAGCAGAATGGAAAGATGAAGCAACGGGTGAAATATATATGAAAAAAGTTCCCCAAGATCCTGTATTTAATGAAAATCCTGCGTTTCAATATGTTTATGATAATAGTGCAACATCTCCAAACACCTGTTCTAGATGGAATGTGCTATTTGGAAAATTAGCTAAAGTTGACGAAAGTCAAAGAAGTTCTACCCTTTGTCCTCTAGAAGCAATGAAGAGCGAAGACGGAGGATCCTGTCTTCCTTCTGAATACTTCGAAAAAGGATATAATTTTTGTATAGTTTCAGGCACTGTTGACTGTACTTATTTGGCATCTTCAACTGTTTTTGATAATATTCCCTCAGATGATGAAGGTGTAACACCAACTGTTACGGGTGAAGGCGGAGGGGGTCTAACTTCTACTCCTCAACCCACAGCAACCCCCACAGCAACACCAACAAGCCTGACGCCTACCAATACGCCTACCAATACGCCAATTCTCTCTCCCACGCCAACAGGTCCACTTACGCCAACACCCACTCCCTGCTCCAAAAATTATGTATGTACTCCAGGCGGGTCCTGTAATGTATCAGGTATTGGACTGGGAGATTATTGCAGCTTTCAGGAATGCATAGAAAACAGTATTTGCGACAGATGAAAAAAAACGGATTTACAATAATAGAACTACTTATAGTAATAGCGCTTATTGCGATATTTACCGTAGGAACCCTTACCATTCTCAATCCTTTAGAGCAACTTAAGAAAGGCAATGACGCTAGAAGGAAATCAGACCTTGCACAAATTCAAAAAGCAATGGAGGCTTTTTATAATGATACGGGACGCTACCCAACAGCAACAATAAATTACAGGATACAAGATCTTAATGGAAACGAAATAAATTGGGGTAGTTCCTGGGCTCCATATATGAATCTACTCCCTTCCGATCCGGGCAAGACTAACTATATTTATTACTCTCAAAATGGACAGTCTTATTATCTATATGCTAGTCTAGAAAGAGGAGTAAATGATCCTGATACTTGTCAGGATGGTCAGTGCCCTTCCAAAGGCGGTATTGATATGAGTAATGCTTGTGGAAAAAAATGTAATTATGGTGCATCGAGTCCTAATGTTTCGATAGAATGAAAACAAACCGGAAATTCAAAATTCAAAGCATAAAGCTGGTAAATGGCTTTACTCTTATAGAACTACTTATAGTAATAGCTATTATTGGTATTCTCTCATCCCTTTTGATGGTAAATTTCATAGCAGTTAGAGAAAGGGCTAGGGATGCAGAAAGAAAAGCAAACCTTCGTCAAATACAATCTGCCCTAGAGCTTTATAGAGCAGACAACGGATTATATCCTTCAACTATGCCTAACTGTACAACGGGAGGAGAATATTCGATTCGCGGTACCGGGGACCCGAGTTGCGGCGGATCGATATATATTCGTAAAGTTCCCAGGGATCCATTGGGAAGCGGATATTACAATGATGGAGAATATTTTTATAACTATAATTCTACTGAAAAAACCTACACTCTTGCGGCTTGCATAGAAAATTCATCTGATTCTGATGTCGCAGTCTATAGCAGATCTGAGATAATAAATGATCCTGATACGGATTTGGAATTAATTATTCAAGACTCATCCGGATGTCAGGGGGAACCGACTAATGATTACTATTATGTTCTCCAAAACCCATAGCTCATCAGGATTTACTCTTATAGAGGTTATAGTAAGTTTTTCTGTTATTGCTATTCTTTCAACCCTGGGAATAGCGGCATTTCTTTTGTATAGCACGGACCAGCAATTCAAAAATACCTACCTAGAATTTGCCAATAATGTATCTTCTGCCAGATCCAGATCTATTTCTCAGGTAAAACCCACTGGTTGTATAGATACTCTTTTGGGATATAAAATTTACATCAAATCTGCTAATCAATACGAAATTTATGCAATCTGTGGGGCAACCGAGGCTGAGGCGCAAAGATTTGATATTAAGCTGTATTCATTTTCTTCTTCAATCTCCTTCTCCGAAGAATCGCTTTTGGAAGAAATCTACTTTCCGATTCTAAAAGACGAAATAAGCCTAGAAAACACTACCATAGTTTTGCAAACACAAGATGGTGATAAGAAAAAAGCCATAGTGGTAGACAAATTGGGAGGGATTTCTATTCAAGATGCGCAGTAGAGAAAAAGGAACAAGCCTTATCGAAGCATTAGTAGCACTAAGCATAGCAGTTGTAATAATTTCGGGGATTACGGCTGTTGTTATTACCTCACTTAATAATACTACCTATACGAAATTTCAAAATCAGGCAACATCATTTTCTCAAGAAGGATTAGAGATCGTACGACAGCTGGCCGGATCAGACTATACTTCTTTTGAAAATACATATGCCCAGACAAACTATTGTCTCGGGGAATCGGGAATTTTAGTAAATAAAGCAGACGTAGGTACATGTGCAAATGAAAGCGTACTTGTGGGTAAATATTTCCTGAGAGAAGTCACAATTGATCTAAGAAATGCCAGTTGCATACAAGGACCCACCCCAGTTGGTGAGGCAGACAGAGATTATGCTAGGGTAATCGTTACAGTTTCCTGGTCCGATTCTAAATGTACTGAGGATATTTATTGTCATAAGATTGATTCAAGGTCGTGTATAGTTGATAGTAGTGCCGTACCTTCTCCAATATGAAAATAAATTTAAAGTTTAAGACTCAAGACTTAAGGTTTGAAAATGGCTTCACTCTCATAGAGCTTTTGGCAGTACTTGTGATTTTAGTCTCTGTCGGCTCTATGGTCGTTCTTATAATGGTTAATAGCTTTCGTGGAACTACTACGAGCGGGATTAATAATAAAATAAGAGATGATGGAGACTTTACGGTTAATCGTATTTCTAGAGATATCCAATTTGCCCAAGCTTTCGTCGGTGTGAAGACGAACGAGCAGGATGAATTTGACAAAAATGTTTGTGGTAGTTTGATGGAAACTACGCCTACCCCCCTTGCTAAATACAAATATATAAAAATTTTAAACGAGGATAGGGAAGAAATTACTTATGCCTGTAAACCTGACAGCCAGGGAGCATTGTCGCTTCGGAGAGAAAATTCCGCAGGCTCAAGTATTTTGATAGACGAAAGCCAATTAAGAATAAAGGGCGAGGAATGTTATTTCACTTGCTCGCAAAATTTCTTAACGGATCCCCCAACCGTTGGTATTAGTTTTACATTGGAAGATAATAACGGCAGCGCCTCGATTCAATTTAAAACGTCTGTTACTATGAGAAACGTGAATAAGTAATTTCTCTTGACACATTCGACGACAAGCCCCAATGTTTAGCATTGGGGAATCAGAGTTGCAAGTCCGAAGGGCTTGTTGCTCAGTGTCGCGCGCAATATAGATAA
>JACOXV010000046.1 GCA_016182225.1 Candidatus Levyibacteriota bacterium | reverse complement strand
TCATTTGACAAAAGTGAAGTTGCGGATATGCATGTCTTTAAGCCTCACTCTGAAGATTTGAGACTCGAATAGACCTAGTAGTTGACAAGCCATCATTCTGCATTATATTATTGCGCTCGCAATGGCGCAGCCACGAGAAACAGACGAATTTCTGAGAGCACTTGCTCAATTTGATCAAGATTCTGCTCAGATTCAATCTACACGAAAAAGACTTAGAGCCGAACATGAAAAACTAGTTGAGCAAAGAAGACTGGCTTTAGAACAAAGACTTGCAGAAGAAGGTTTAGTAAGGTGCGCAAGGGTTCATACCGCCGGAGAAACTGAGGAAGAAGGGCTTGGTAATTGGTATTATTGGGGAGCAATTGAGACAGTAGTTGTTAGGATAGGAGATAGATTAATACAGTCAATAGATGGTGAAGACGTTACCCACTTAAAGGTAGTTACCGGCGGATTTACAGAAGAATTATATCGTCACTTTGGGCTATCGCCTGTCCCTTCATTACCTAGACAATGATATAATTTTTTTAGATCGATATGCTCAACTGATCTAAATAAAAAGGAGAAAATATATGAAAATTAAAAGTGTTTCGGGAATAGTATGCTACGTTAAAGATCTAAATAAATCTGCCAAATTTTATGAGGCTCTCGGATTTGAGATTAAAAAGAAAGATTCTGATCATATTGCTGTTTATTCAAATTGGTTTTGGATAGATTTTATTCCCGCTGATAAAGAAAATAAGCCAGAGTTTAAAAAAGAAGCAAAACTGGAAAGTAAGGGAGCCGGCCTATATTTATACTTAAGCGTTGACGATGTAGATGAATTTTATAAAGATCTTATTTCAAAAGGACTAAAACCCTCTAGTGAACCGCGAGATTGGCCATGGGGAAATAAAGAATTTGTCATCCGCGATCCGGACGGTTATAAATTAGTTATCTTCAAAAGGAAATAGATTATTCACCTCCTATCATTGACATCCTTATCTGCCTTGTTATAATTGCGCCGTGGGAACAGTAGAAGCATGGAGATTAATCAGCACACTTCATAAAGCAACGCCTGAAGAAATTGCAGCAGCTTACCAAGAAATAGCACAATTCCCCTATGGCGAACTTATTGCTTCTGCATTTCAAAAACACGTGAGAGAAGATGGATTAATGATAGGTGATGGAGTTATTGTAGGTGAGGTTGCTGATGAGGGTATAGTAGCGTCAATGCGTTTGAAAGCACCTACTCGCGGCACTGAGCATGCCATTCATGATAGCGTCAGCCTTCATGTTTATGGCGGCCCAATGAGTAAAATTCCCGAAAGTCCTTTTAGTGTCGTCGGTGCTTTAGATTCTATTGCTTTTATTAGAGCTGGAACAACTGAAGCTATGTCCTGGGCGTATGGAAGAGGCAATTTAAGAAAATGGACGCTGTATGCATCTCTTGGTGAAAGTAGAGGATTATATTTACCTTCCAAAACTGGAAAATGGGCACTTAGATTTTTAGCTGATTTTGCGGAGCAAGCTTCTGAATTTTATGATCCTCTTTCCGAACAACCTGATTTTTGGGATGGAGAAGACCTAGAAAGCCCATAGCATTATTGAAAATAATAGCAATGGAGTAGGCTTGTCTGATTTAGATATTATTTAAGAAGATCGTTTACATCAGTCCCTCCGTCCATGTGTCGGACAGTAGGACTGGCCATTACACCTCTCCATAACCTATCCAAACGATTCAGTACAAAATCAACTACCTCTTCTAGTCTTATCGCATCTATCGCAGTTCTTAGATCTTCCATGGGAATAGAAACAGTTACCAATTCTCTAATTAAACCTGTATTTTCGGGGCTGGGATCATAAACAGCAATAACGTCGACATCAGGAGATGATTCATCTTTTCCATACGCCCTAGCAATGGGGATTAAGCTGCCACTCATTAAAAGTTCGACTAGCTCTGGATCTGGTTGTCTCGGGGATTTATCTTCCCCGCCAGTCCCTGCCTCAATTGGTCTATTCACGAGGAGATTATATCATCATCTTAAAATATCGTGTTATAATTTCCACATGATAAAATTAGACTGTGTCTATTAATCAAGTCTTTCAGCAAAGAATAGGTTATTTAGGAGATCTAAGGCCTCTTTTATCAAGAATTTGCAGCGATTATAAAATTGGAAATTACCTCACACATTCAATTATCCCTATGGGATATGAGGATCTTAATTTAATTATTGAAACAGATAGTCATAGGTATTTTGTTAAGATTTTTGCTAAATCAAGAGAGGATAAAGATTGTCAAAGATTAATTGATATTATCCTGGCTACAGGACATGCAGAAGTTGATCAACCTGAAATTTACCCGTTTAATAAAGATAAATTTCTTTATAAAAAGGAAATAAATGGAATTCCTATTAGGCTTTGCGTAATGCAACACATAAAGGGGAAGACATTTTTTGAATTGGAAGTAAAACCCAGCATAGAAGAGGCTGAATTAATTATTGAAAACGCTGCAAGGATTAATAGTATTAATCTAAAACCTAGCTTTGTATACGACAGCTGGGCAATTATAAATTTTTTAAATGAATATGGCCAAAAGAAACAATATCTGAAAGATGTTGAAAAAATAATCATGGACAAACTTGCCGATGAACTTTCTTCATTATCAATTCAAGACCTTCCTTACTGTTTTGTTCACGGTGACCTTATTAAAACAAATATTATGCGCGATAATTTAGGCAGTATTTACATACTTGATTATTCTGTTGCAAATTATTATCCGCGTATTCAAGAATTAGCTGTTTTATTTTGCGACTTTTTATTTGACAAGGATAGTCTGTCAGATTTTAACAAAATGTTTGATTTCATCATTAATGAATACCAAAGATCCCAGAAATTAAAAGAGATTGAATTAAAAACACTGCCTTTATTTATAAAACTGGCTCATGCCATGCATGTACTCTGTGCTACCTATGAGAAAGAGGTAAAAAACAATCAAACAAAAGAGAATGAATACTTTCTTAATATAGGAAGAATTGGACTTCTATATACAACTAAGCACTGGCAATATTAAAGGAAGCTCATCTATTTAATCCTATAGTCCTATTGACATCTTCATTATGAACTGGTATAATGGTGTTTAGTAAAGGCAGATTGAAACAATACATCTGCTTTCAATATTTTCGATTAGTTAAAGATAATAACCACAGAAATTTTTTTAGAAATCAGTATCTTTCCCCTAATCCGCATTTTATTAAGCAGCTTTATTTTTTCAATCCCAAACAATCATGTATAAAAAATTTACTCCCAGATACAGACAGAACAGAAATTTTGCGCCAAAACAGCTTCCCAATGAGGAACTCTTGGAGGCAATTAGATCCGTAGAAATAGTAAATAAAATAAAGGAAGCCCAGCCCGAGAAAGAATATACTCCCAGGAATGGCTTTTCGGATTTTGAAATAGTAAAACAGCTTAAGGATAATATTGCAGCGAAAAATTACACTGCGCCTACTCCAATTCAGGATCAAGTAATTGATCATATTCTTTCGGGAAGAGACGTTATAGGAATTGCGAATACTGGTACGGGGAAAACCGCTGCTTTTTTAATTCCTCTAATAAATAAAGTTTTTCTTAATAGATCAGAGAAAGTACTTATTATTGCGCCAACGAGGGAGCTGGCATTACAAATTTATGAAGAACTTCGCGCTTTCTCCAGAGGACTTTCAGTAAGAGCAGTATTATGTATCGGCGGAATGAGCTTAGGAAGACAAAAAAACGAATTAAAACAAAATGTTAACTTTGTTATCGGAACTCCCGGCAGAATTAAAGATTTAATAGGAGAAAGAAGTTTGGTTCTATCTGCATTTAATAATGTAGTTTTGGATGAAGCAGATAGAATGGTAGATATTGGATTTATTAATGACATAAAATATTTCATTTCCCTCCTTTCTCAGAATCGTCAATCACTTTTTTTCTCTGCGACAATTTCCGGAAAAGTAAAAGAAATCATTAACTCTTTTGTTAAAAACCCCGTTACTGTTTCTGTTGAGAAGCAGTCAACGGCTGAAAATATAGAGCAAAAGGTTATAAAACTTCAGAAACATGAGAAAATAGATAAACTTCATGATCTTCTTTCCCTTGAAGAATTTGAAAAAGTGTTGGTCTTTGGGAGAACAAAGTGGGGTATGCAAAAACTTACAAACGAGTTAGTAAGACGAGGCATTAGGGCGGCTGTTATACACGGCAATAAAAGCCAGGGGCAAAGACAAAGGGCTTTGGAACAATTTAAAAACAATCAAATCTCCGTTCTAATCGCTACGGATGTGGCATCAAGGGGACTGGATATTCCGGATGTTAGCCACGTAATCAATTTTGATATGCCCGCATCCTTCGATGATTACGTACATAGAATTGGAAGAACTGGAAGAGCAAATAAAAAAGGTATCGCCTTAACCTTCATAGAATAATAAATTATTTGATATAATTCTCCTGAATCGTCAAGCATAAAGTTCTCCATTATGAAAAAAGAAGAAAAGAAAAGAGTGGGCTCTGGATTTGGTGTAATTCTTATAAAAAGAGGAAAAATTCTACTCGGAAAGCGCCATCCGGACCCAGACAAGGCAGATTCTGCATTTCGAAGTTCCGGCGAATGGTGTCTTCCCGGAGGAAAGTTAGACTATGGAGAGACTTTTGAAGAAGGAGCTATCCGAGAAGTAAAAGAAGAGACAGGAATTACCATAAAAAATCCGCAAGTTATATCAGTCCACAACTGTAAAAATGAATATGCACATTTCGTAACTGTAGGTCTAGTTGCTCGCTCTTGGAAAGGGAAGGCCCAAGTGATGGAACCGGATGAGATAATAGAATGGGAGTGGTTTGGTCTTAAAAAACTTCCATACCCCCGCTATTTCCCAAGCTTTGAAGTCATAGAAAACTATATTAAGAAAAAGTTTTATATAAAACGAAAATAAGTTTGGCGGAGACTATTCGTGTCCTAAATTATCAACCATTCTCGTAGTTTGTTTGGAACATCAAAATAATAGTTCAGGGAAATATTATTTGTTAGCTTTTCCAATTCTTGTTCCGGAATATTTAGCCGCTCAATTAATTCTCTTGCCTGATTTTTGGTAATTTTTTTATTTTTCAAATCAAATGCTGCTGCGATTATTCCCTCACGGATTGCATTTTTTACTTTCCAAGCTTCGTGGCTATAGAGCCAACGCCTAAAATAAATCGCAAAGTCTTTTGTCAGTTTTGGATCGGGAATGCGTTTGAAAATTATAATTGCCGAGGTGGTGTTTGGTTCTGGATAAAAAGAAGATTTACTAACTATTTCCACGAGTTCTGCATGAAAATATGCACCCAGAATAGGTTCGTTATTAATTTTATTTACCATTGACAGAGGAGCCACCCAAATAAGGTCTCCCTGATACCATTCATGATTGGTGTAATTGTGAAGCATGTTTTGAGCTTGACTGTATGGAATATTGGATACTGTTTTGTTTGGCGGGGAAGTTTTTTCTCTGAACGATTGATTATTTAAGAGTTTATAGGCATCACCAAAAATAACTTCCACATTTTTTGGCAGTACAGAAAGGGTTTCTCTGAACTTTTCATCTTTTTCGATAGCTATAACACTTTCAGCTTTAGATGCTAATGATTTTGTCAAAAATCCTAATCCTGGACCTATTTCCAAAACCCTATCGCTATCGTTTATATCTGCTATCTCAACTAATTTATTGATTGCATCTTCGTCAATTAAAAAATACTGATCCTCTTTGATGTTTGTTCCATTTTTAGCAATAAATTTTTGAACTTTATCCAATAACATAGTTATCGCGTGAGTTTTAATTTCTTAAGCCAAGCACGAATTATTTCTCGGAGTCTCATAATAGTTGTTTCCCTTTTTTGTTTTTCTTGTGTTGCGGTTTCTTGCTTTTCTTTTTTATAAGTTGAGAAAGAATAATCTACTCTAGGAATTTGTTTTTCTGGTTCAGGAGCTACTGTAGTGCTTGATGAAACTTCTGTTTTCTGTTCTGTTTGAACAGGTGTTTGTTTTTCTGTTTCTGCGGTGGTTGATGGTTTTTCTGGAAGAGCCAGATTTAGATATGGAGCAATCCTTTTTATATCCTCAAGAGAAATAGCTAAATTCAATCCAGCAAAAACTCCTGCTCTTTCGCTTCGTCTTAGATTTCCGGAAAGAAAAGTATCGGGCGACGTTCCGCTTAAGACAGAGTTTCTATTATCGATTCTAATTCCCGCGGCTCCGCTAAGCGTTTGGTACTCTCCATTAACTCTACGAATTATATTATCAACCAATCCAACAGCAACACACTGGGTAATTTTTGCTGCATTTTCAGGACTAAGGTCAATTGGCTCATCACGAAGTCCTCTATTTCTTAAAATATCTTTTCGGGCGTTTGAGGCATTAAAGAATGCAAAAGTTCTAAAGCCGTTTGTCTCTTCCCATTCTTTGCGTTCTTCCTTGGATCCCCTATGTCTTAAATATTCATTCCAAATATTTAGCCTTGTTAAGATATCAGAGCCTGGGATAATATAGTCTTTGTATTTTTCCTGGATAGGAATATCTGTTCGGTATTCTCTGTAAAAAACATCACGTCTTGGATCCTGAAGCATTCCTACAGCTAGACTTACTGCATCGACAACGCCAAGTTTTTCTGCTTCTACTATCATTCTGGCAAACCTTGGCTCTGTGTTTATTTCTGCCATTCTTGCGCCGGTTTCGTTAAGCGACCCATCAGTATTAAGAGCACCGAGCTTCCTAAGTGTTTCGATTGCCTGATTTATTTTTTCCACTCCTGGATGGTCTATAAAATCAAAGTTGGGAATATCTGCTATTCCCATCTGTTTCATTAAAAGTACCTGAGCTACTAAATCAGTTCGGAGAATTTCCGCAGGAAGATAAGGTTCTCTGGCTTCAAGATCTTCTTTCGTAAATAAATAATGTACTGTTCCCGGTGCGGTCCTTCCTGCCCTTCCCCTTCGCTGTTTTGCATTGCTTTTGGTATGTAGCCTGGTCTCAAGCCCGCTTATTCCAGTGTCGGGATTAAATGCGTTAAGCCTCATAAGACCGGAGTCTATAACAATTCTTACGGAGGGAATAGTTATGGAGGTTTCAGCTACATTTGTAGCGATAAAAATTCGTCTTTTATCGCTTGGAGCATGAATTTTCCTCATGCTTTCAGCACTTTCTGAACCGCCAATAAGCGGAATAAATTCTACTTCATCATCTAGGAGATTTTGTTGGCGTCTTAGAGCATCAATTGTTTTTTCAATTTCTGCCTGTCCCGGCATAAAAATAAGCATATCTCCGGGCTCTTCATTTCCCCTTGCATGGATTTCCGATGCTCTTTTACATTTTGCCTTCAACTTCAACATGCGAGGCACCTTCAAAGTATTCAAGCATTCTTTCGCGGTCCATCGTAGCGGAAGTAAGTACAACTTTAAGAGGCTTTCCTATTGTTCTTCGTTTTTCTTGTGCCTGTTTGAGGAGAGGCATTAGAATATCCAAATCAACTTTTCGTTCGTGGACTTCATCAAGTATTACAGTATCGTATCTTTCAAGCAGAGGATCATCTCCCCTTACCATATCATTTAGAAGTGAACGTTCTATGGTAAATTCAAGCTGTGTGTTTGGAGTAATTCGCCTTCCTCCTCCGTGGCGAAATCCTACCCTGTCACCCATTGTTTCGGAAAGATACCTCTCCAAGCTTTCAGCGGCGATGCGGCGGGGCTGAGTTACTATTACTCTTCCTCCGGGTTTTCGTGCATCGAGCTCTGCCAATGCGAGAATTGGCGTCACAGTAGATTTTCCGGAGCCTGTTTCTGCCTCAATAATAATTCTGTCATTTGAGCGGATAGCCCCTATAACCTCATCTCTTTTTTCAAAAATTGGCAGATCATTGCCCCCTAGTACTTCCAAAGTCTGCTCCAATGCAGTCTCAATAGGAGGGGAATTCCTAGCGATTGTTTCAACTCTTGGTCTTTCCGGTGTAAGTATTGCCATTTATTAATCCTTATTATTTCACACTTAATCTATATTCGCTAAATTTTATTTACTTTAACAATTGTCAAAGTAAGTCTTTATTTATATACTTAATTATTACTGAATGCTTTTATTTAACTTTTCCCTTTACATAATTGCTTTCATCCTGATTTGGTTCGGTTCAGGACTAATAGTATCTTCGACAAGTAAATTTTCTCAAAAACTAAGACTTTCTTCTTTTGCTTTTTCTTTTGTTTTTTTGGGGCTTCTTACATCAACTCCGGAATTTTCCGTAGGACTACAGGCAGTTGCCAATCATGAACCCTCAATATTTATAGGAAACTTACTTGGTGGAATAATAGTTCTTTTTCTAGTTATTATTCCCCTTCTTGCTGTATTAGGTAATGGAATAAGTCTTAAGAATGAACTGGATGACAAAACGACACTTGCTACTCTTGGAGTAATTTTGGCTCCCTCGCTATTTATTTTGGATAAAAAAGTAACAAACCTGGAGGGAGTTATATTAATTGTTTTATATATAGTACTTTTCATCTTGGTAGAAAAGAAAAACGGAATTTTCGACAGAAGCAATTCTCAACTTCTCAACATAAAAGCCTATTCTTACAAAGATATTCTAAAAATTCTAGTAGGGATAGGATTAGTTTTTGTTGCTAGCAGTATTATTGTGGATAAAACTATATATTTCGCAGAACTGATCAAAATATCTCCTTTCTACATAAGTCTGCTAGTGATTGCTTTGGGAACAGATCTACCAGAAATAACCTTAGTTGTTCGATCTGTTTTTTCCGGTAAAAAAGATATTGCGATGGGAGATTATATAGGCGCTGGCGCAGCGAGCACTCTTCTTTTTGGTATTTTTACGCTTTTAAATCAAGGAGAAGTTTTGACTGTGAGTAATTTTATAGTTACGTTTGTGTTTATCTCAATAGCACTCTTATTTTTTTATTTTTTCATGCACAGGACAAAGTATATCTCAAGAGCTAATGGCATATTAATGCTTGGATTTTATATTTTATTTATAATGTTTGAGCTTACCAGATAATCAACTCTTTTGATTTTGATAGAGTCTGCTGAATGCTGAATCTTGGTTCTCTGATAAGTCTTTAAATTTTCCTTCTTCAGCTATCTCTCCATTTTCAAAAACAATAATTCTATCTGCATTTCTTAATGTGGAAGTCCTGTGTGCAATGCTAATGACTGTTTTTTGATCAAGTTCTTTCTCCAATGCTTCCTGAATTAAAGATTCCGTTTTGCTATCCAACGAAGAAGTTGCTTCGTCGAGAACCAAAATCTGCGGATCTTTGTAGATTGCCCGAGCAATTCCAATTCTTTGTCTCTCTCCTCCGGAAAGTCTATATCCCTTTTCGCCAATTAACGTATTGAGACCTTCGGGCAATTTTGCTATTAAATCTTCAAGTTGGGAGATTTTAATTGCTTTCCCGAAAAGTTCGGAATTGTATCTTCGCATCATAGTAATATTTTCTTTTAAAGAGATGTTAAACATTTCAGATTCTTGCAGTACAAGCGATATTTTCTGTGTAAGCTCATCGTGTTTTATTTCATATATATTAATTCCGCCAATTTTATAAGTTCCACTGCTAAATTTGTACAAAGCCAATAAAACTTTAGCCAAAGTTGACTTCCCGCTTCCTGATCTTCCTACAATTCCAATCTTTTCATTTTTCTTAATCGTGATGTTAATGTTTTTTAATGCAGCATCGTCTGATGGTTTGTTTTCCCCATCCTGATTTCTATAATCAAAGTTACCATTCTTAATAATTAACTCTTCCCATTTTCTAGGAAAATTTAGTCTTCCTTCAGATGCAGTGGATTTTTCCCAGAAAATTGGCATCATTCTCCCTATGCTTACTCTGATATTCATCACATCGTCTATAAAGTTGGTGCTTTGTCCAACTGCCTGAGAAAGTTTTTGAAAATAATTAAAGAAAATAAAAATAGACCCAAGAGTAATAGTTTTGTTAATAAATCCATGACCTGCTAGAAGAATTACGCCGGCAAGAAAAAGTGCATTTATGAACTGGAAAAATTTCCATTTGTCAGTCCCAAGTTTTACCATGCGAATGGCGTTGTCTCTGGATAACTCCTCTCTTGAAGTGATGTTTTTTTTGAAATCTTCTTTTACGCCAAGAGTCTTAATTGTAAGAACATTACTTAGTCCTTCATAATAAGTACCGCTTGCCTTTTCTAGGGATGCGTTATACTCGTTCGTGTACCGAAGATATCTGTTGTAGAATCGCGCCTGAACGAGCATAAAAATTGCAAGATAAAGAAGTGAATAGAAGAAGAAAGATTGATTTAGAAAAAGAAATGCTGTTAAAACACCAATAGTACTCGCCAAATTCACAAAAAGATCACTTCCCAAAATTCTTTGCAGCCGCATCATTGCATCCGCCCCATTTTGAATTTTTTGGACTTTATTTCCTGTGTTTTCTTTATCGTGCCATTTAATTGAGAAGTCGAGGAGTCTCTCAAATCCTTTAACTTTCACATTATATGTGATTTGAGATTGAAGCTTGCCTAAGGTGTTTTTTGTGGAAAGACGAATAAAAGCTATTATTAAAGTAGTTACTGCCAGAAATATGACATAAAGATAAAAAGGAGTAAGAGATACACCGGCTTTATAGCTTGCAAAAAAATCAACAATTTTTCCAATAACGTATGGAGGAACGATGTCGTAAAATAAAACAGTTAAAAGAACGGAGTTGAAAAACAAATATTTTTTCTTTTGGTCAGCTGCTAAAAAAAGAATTGCTTTTATCATTTGCCACCATGTTAATTTAGGGAAATCTTTGGAATCATTCATAAAGCTAGTATAGCATTTAATAGCCTTGATTGAATTACCTTCATAAGCCTAACTTTTTCCATATCAAGTCCTTTTTCTTCCAGCGCTTTATCTATTTCTGCGAAGAATTCTCTGGGGGTTTGGGACTTCGGGTGGAACAGGGGGAATGGGAACTTCCGGAATATCAGCCATAAAAATAATTATAGCACTTGGTTATTGGCTAGTTTTTTATAAACAAAAGTAAAACCTTTTTCTTTCCATGTTTTCCAGCCGGGAATTCTAAAACCGTTAGTAATAACTATAGCCCCTGATTTTAATTCTTTGCTTAGTTTTTTCTCCAACTTTTCCATCAGAGCCGCCATTGGATAAATTGTGATTATGTCATAAGTGTTTAGATTTTCTTCCCAGAAATCTTTTTGATGTATAAAAGCTTTATCCTCTAAATTTTCTTTTAAAATATTCCATTTAGATCTCCTGACGTATTTTTCCCGGATCTCAATTCCATATGCCTCCGCACCCCTTTTCGCCATGGCTATTACTATCCGTCCGTCTCCAGATCCCATGTCTAAAGTTTTTTGCCCCCTCTTTATTTTTACAAGATGAAAAATTGATTTGATTGTTTCCGGCTCACTTTCTGCGTAAGGAATTAAAAGATTTTTGGGTTTGGAAATATTTTTAAGGTATGTCACATTGATTGATAGTATTTTATACTAAAGCTTGTTGACATAGCATATTCTAAATAGTATATTTGGCATCAATCTCGCCCTATATTAATGGTACTACCGGATCGTGAAGAATTAATAGAAGGATATATTCCTCTTGAGGAAGCACAAATTGAGGCGGCCGCAAACCTCGAAGCTTTAATTAATCAAGATTACCCAGGAAGAATAATTATTTCCGGAATGAGCGATCAAGGTGCTCTTATCCAGATTCTGGGAATTACAGGAAGAAGCGAACCATCGAAAAACAGAATTTTAAAGGTAGACGAAAATGGCGTTTTATCTACAAAAGTATTGGATCCAACGCGACCCTTTGGCGACCCAAAGACAACCATTTACAACGGAATGGCGACAAAAGTATTGGATCCAACGCGACCCTTTGGCGACCCAAAGACAACCATTTACAACGGAATGGCGGAGGTAGATGGTGTGCATATTCTTTCAAACGGAGACCATACCAATACTATAGGAACCTATCTTGTTAATGATCGATCTTTTGCAGACGCAATCCTAGACTCATCTGTACAACCCGAACCTGATCCTTCGCATACTCCGCGAATTGCAGCTGCCAGTATGTTTACCGGAGAAGGTTTAGCTACTGAAATGGCAATTGTTAGGGAAGGTGCTGAAGGGACGGAAAAATATGTAATTGGTCTTCCCGCAGAACAAGGAATCGGATGGGCGCTTCAGACATATACAGGAGATGGATCGACAGATTCATTCCGAGGCATGCCATACAGACTTCCGCTTCGCGGATCAGCAGAAGATATAGGAAAAACTTTCGAAGGAATTCTTAGCGTTTATGGAAGGTTTGTCTCT
>JACOXV010000045.1 GCA_016182225.1 Candidatus Levyibacteriota bacterium | reverse complement strand
CTTACTGATGAAAAATGAAGCACAAAGGCTTATAAAAAAATATCCAAATAAAAATTTAACTCCTGTATTTAAAATTCTGCCTCATAAATTAGCAATTATTTGCCCCATGGCAACTTGTGATGATTTTACCCGCGATTTGGGCGGAACATGTAGCGAAGACATTCTTGTTGCTATTGGGCTAAATTGTCTTCCTATCACTACCCATGATGATGTAGTCGACGAGGCTCCAAAAGATAGAAAATATAGAGCATCGCTTATTTATGCAGGAAATATTTCTGCTTTGGAAGAAATAAACATGTTGTTAAAAAATGATCATCAAGGAGTAGCTAAAGTGATCATCAAAACTGTTCAGGAAAATCATTATCGTCAGCAATTTCGCGTAGATTTGCTTTGGGATAAGAAAATTAAAAATTTTCAGGAATATCTTAACGGCACTAGAGATATCTATTCTTTTGCCTCACTTGGTCCTGGGTGTGCTTTGGAAATTACTGGGAAAAAGGATTTGAGAAAACAAGTTATCAGCTATGCAATCAATTATGGATTAGCTCTCCAATTAATCGACGACCTTAGAGAAATCGAAGAGGATAAAATTTCAGGTTATAACTCTTTTCCCATATTAGAAGAAAAACCTTACGAAAAATCATTTAGAGCACTTGATAATTTTCTAGTTAAAGCGCGAAAAAACCTCGATCCAACATGGAAACATACGGAAAAAAGACTCAAGAGTCTTGAAAACTTTGCGACTAAATTCAAAAAGGAATTTAATGGCAAATAGTAAAACTGTTTTTATTATTTTAATTTCTGGAATTCTATATAACAAGGAAGGTAATATTCTTCTTGTTAAACGAAGTAAACAACATAAAGCATTTAAGGAATCTTGGCAGTTGCCTGAAGGAAAAATGGAAAAAGGAGAACAGCCAGATCAAACAATTTTAAGAGAGATAAAAGAAGAGTTAAATCTGGATGTACTCAATTCAAAATTTGTGTTTGCAAATTCAACACTTATTACTTTAAAAAATAAAACGTACCACTTACTTCGTATTGTTTTAAAAACTAAATGGAAAGGAGTTATATCTCTAAGCGAAGAGCATGACGCTTATAAATGGATCGGGGTTAAAGAGGCTGTGAAAATGTCCCACTTGGTTGATGGAACAACAGAGGTTCTAAGAAATATAGAGCAATCAAAAAAACGTGAACTGTGAAAATTTTTTTAATGACAGGACCCTCTGCAAGTGGCAAATCAACTATTGCAGAGCAAATCAGTAGCAACCTACAAGTCCCTATTATAAAAGAGCGGGAAATTATACATCGCATCGCACAATCCTATGGTTTTAGTAGGGGTAGAAATTGGCTCGCAGCTGCAGGAATTCAGACAGTATTGGATGAAGTACTCGCCCAAACTTTAGCAGCTATTGAGGGCGTTGAGGGAGACAAAGTTATCCTTGATGGCTCATATGATGCGAGATTGATCCAAGCATTAAACACAGAGGGAAACCAAACTTTTATTATTGCCGTTACAGCACGGGATGAAATAAGAAGAGAAAGAATGGCAGGAAGAATAGAATCCGGCCCCGAGGAAGCTTTAGCCGAAATGCAATTTATTGATGAATTCAAGCATAGAGCTGGAATGGCTGAAATTATTGAAAAAGCGGATTTAACTGTGGATAATAACCTAACAGTTGATGAGACCACAAGAGAAATACATTTGTATCTGGGTTCAGAATTTGCTGATTGTCTTTCCGGACCTGAGCGATTAAAAGGGTAATAAAAATTTACAATGAGCATTACGGAAGCAAGAACTAGCAATAGTTGAGGAAATGGTAGACATTCATGCTGAATCTAATTTGGGAGGAAAAAAATTTAGAGGTGCACTTGTGCAATTAGGTTATGAGTCAGCCGGTGGTCAAGATAGAGATGGCATTTTAAGAGCTTCATTAGCATTTGAGGTTGTTCATAATGCTTTTCTCGTCCATGATGACATTATGGACAATACCGATTTACGACGCGGAAGGCTCTCTGTCCATCGCAGGTATGCAACTTTGGGGGAAGAAAAATTTCCTACCAGAGACGCTGACCATTTTGGAGTTTCGATGGGAATTAACGTTGGGGACCTGGGAGCTGCTACGGCCTACGAGATATTAATAGATACTAATTTCCCGCCCGAAAAAGTTTTAGCTGCGATTCGTCGCTTAAACCGAGTAATTATAATGACCACTTTTGGGGAAGCATTGGATCTCGGTTTTAACCCTTTATCACCAGATATGAGACCAAGGGATATTCTTCGTCTTCATTTATATAAAACCGCTGAATATTCATTTGCAGGTCCCTTACAACTTGGGGCAATCTTAGCAGACGCAGATGTTGATACACTACTACGTTTATCTAAATTTGCTTTACCTTTGGGAATCTCTTTTCAAATAAAAGATGATATTCTAGGAATGTTTGCTAGTGAACAATTGTTGGGCAAACCAGTAGATTCAGACATCAAAGAAGGTAAAAATACTCTTTTGATTCTTAAGGCGAGAGAATTGGGGAATCTTGAAGAACAGGAGTTTTTAGATTATGCTTATGGAAACCCTCGCGCAACTCAAGAAGATTTAGAAAGGATAAGGCAAATTGTTAAATCAACAGGGTCATTGGAATATTCGGAAGGAATGATGAGGCGTTTGGCAGATAATGCAAAAAGAAATGCTACTAAAATAACTTCCAACCCTCAATGGCAAACCATATTTTATGGCCTTGCCGATTTAATGACAGCAAGAGATAAATAGAAAAACATGGAAAATAACTTTATGGAAAATAACTTTCTCAAGGATCTAAATGAAGAACAAAAAAACATTTTACTCTTAGTTGCCGCTTTATTATAATACTATAGTGCCAAATCAATACTCGCGTCCATGGACTAAAGAAGAAATTAAGTTCCTAACTGAAAACATTACAAAGCTAACGTATAGACAAATGGAAACTGTAATTCATAGATCTGCTAATTCAATTCAATCTAAGGTTCGATATTTACCTATTCAAGGAAAAGTAAAAAAACACAAAGTAAATTCAATTTTCTTTAAAACTTGGTCGCCCGAAATGGCATATATTTTGGGTTTTATTGGAGCAGATGGAAATATTTGCCATAGCGGAAGAGCACATACGCTCCATTTAGCCTGTGACGACAAAGATATTATTGAGAAGATAAAACAAATTTTAAGTTATGGCGGTCCAATTTATCAAAAAATAAGAGATAATGGAAAAATATCTTATAGCCTACGCATTTGTGACCAAATAATTTTTAACGACCTTCTAAGATTGGGTATTACTGAAAGAAAAAGTTTAACTTTTACTCCTCCAAAAATCCCAAAATATTTAATTAGACACTTTATAAGGGGATATTTTGATGGAGATGGCTCCGTTTATTTACGGAATATAAGCTATAAAAGTAAGCTAGTTGTAGATTTCTACACGGCTAGTCAACCTATGAGCGAATTCCTTTATTTGAAAATGAAACATCTCCTTAAGGATTCGTATAATGGAAAAGTAAGAATAGCTATGGCTCACCAAAAAACACCATACTATCGTATTAACTTAGGACATAAATCGGCTTTTAAACTCTTTGCTTATATGTATAATGATGCCGATCTCTATTTGGAAAGAAAACATAAAAAGTTTATTGAGGGATTAAATTATGGCAATTGATTTATCTATTCTTAATAAGAAACAAAAAGAAGCTGTTATATCAGCTGAAGAAGCGTGTTTAATATTGGCAGGTGCTGGGTCAGGGAAAACGAGGGTGCTCACTTATAGAGCTGCGTATTTGATAGACAAAGGGGTTCCTGGAAAAAATATACTTCTAACCACTTTTACTAATAAAGCTGCTAATGAAATGAAGGAACGAATTGCAAAACTAACAAACGCCTATGATAAACCGGTAATTGGAACATTTCATTCCTTATGTGCAAAGATCTTAAGAATAGATGGAGATAAAATGGGCTTTTCCTCTAAATTTGCGATATATGATACTATTTAAGCTATGTCAGAGGATATTTTCAGGAAACAGTTGGAAAAGTTTATCCTCTTTATACCTCCCTTCTTAAAGAAAATAATGCAGTAGATTTTGATGATCTAATATTAAAAACAGTACAGCTTTTCAATGATAATCCTAACATATTAGATAAATACCAGAATAAATTTCAATATATTTTGGTTGACGAATACCAAGATACCAACCATGCTCAATACATTCTGACAAGACTTCTGGCAAAAAAGGCAAAAAATATTTGCGTCGTAGGAGACTTCTCTCAAAGCATTTATTCTTTTAGAGGAGCAAACTTCAGAAATCTTGAAACTTTTAAAAACGATTTCAAAAATGTAAAAGTGTATGAACTTTCGCAAAATTACAGATCAACACAAAGAATTTTAGATAGTGCCTATTCTGTGATTTCCAAAAATACAAGCCACCCGATCTTAAAACTCTGGACTAAAAATGCTGGAGGAGAAAATATTCAGATTTTCGAGGCGCGAAATGAGCATCAAGAAGCAGAATTTATAATCGGCCAGGCTGTTTCCTTCTCTACTCCTCTTTCCGAAGTGGCAGTTTTATATCGAACAAACGCCCAATCCCGCGTTATAGAAGAAGTTTTTCTGCACCATGGAATACCGTATGTTTTAGTGGGCGGAACCAGATTCTATGAAAGGCGGGAGATAAAAGACGTTTTATCCTATCTTCGTCTTATAGAAAATCCGAAAGATTCGGTGAGCTTTAAAAGAATAGAAAAACTTGGCAAAGGACGCCTTTCAAAATTCCTTGAAGCATCAGAAAAAATAAAAGAAAGAGACCTTCCGACAATTGAAATAATGGATAACATTTTAAAAGAAACAGATTATCTCTCCCTTTTCGATGAAAAAGACGAAGAAGATATTGCAAGACTAGAAAACATAAAAGAGCTTAGATCTGTAGCAATTGAATTTCCGGAGATAACTTCGTTTTTAGAGAATGTTTCACTCGTTGAGGCAGAGTATATGCCGGACCGTCCCTCAAAAGACTTAGAACAAACCCAAAAAGATGCCATAACTCTTATGACTCTTCATGCCGCAAAAGGTCTTGAGTTTCCATACGTATTTATGATTGGAATGGAAGAGGGAATTTTCCCGCACTCCCGCTCTCTAATGGATAAGGAAGAGTTGGAAGAGGAAAGAAGGCTTTGTTATGTGGGGATGACACGAGCCAAAAAAATGTTATTCTTAAGTTATACGAGAAAACGTTTGTATTTTGGACAAAGCACTTCAAATACTGTTTCTCGATTTATAACTGATTTACCGGCCCACTTAACAAACAATTCTGGAAGTTCTGGTTATAACGATTATTTATGATTTTTACAGATATAGGTAGCGACCTAAAAGAAAAATACAATAAATCAGTCTATCATCCTCTGCAAAGTTTTGAATGGGGAGAGTCTCGCAAAAAAACAGGGATCAACGTATTAAGACGCGGGGTTGTTGGAAAAAACTTGCCTACCGACAGGCAGGGTGAAATACTAAATCCTTATGAGATAACTATCCACCAAACGCCCGGTTTTCCATATTTCATCGGCTATTTTCCGAAAGGAGAAATTCCTTCCAAAGAACTTCTTGATGAGTTAAAGGAAACCGGAGAAAAAAACAAGCTAAGTTTTATTCAGCTGGAGCCCAATGTCGTCAATGGTCAATGGTCAATTGTTAATGGTCGACTGCACCCGTCGTTTCACCCTCTTTTTACAAAATATACTTTTATTTTAGATTTGACAAAAACAGAAGATGAACTGCTTAAAAATATGCATCAGAAAACCAGATATAACATTAGAGTGGCTCAAAAACACGGAGTTGAAGTACTGATTGATAATAGTGACGAGGCATTTAAAAAATATCTAAAATTGACCAAAGAAACTACAAAAAGACAGAAATTCTATGCTCACGATGAAAAATACCACAGGCTCATGTGGGAAACACTAAAATCGGGGAAGAAATTTGATTCGAACAAACTTCAAGCCCATTTACTCACCGCAAATTACAAACGAAAAATCCTGGTAACCTATGTTTTATTTACATTTAAAGATACTCTTTATTATCCTTATGGTGCCTCATCTGATGAAAATCGTGAAGTTATGGCATCTCCCAAAGCAATGTGGGAAGCTATAAGATTTGGAAAAAACCTGGGTCTTTCTAAATTTGATATGTGGGGAGCTGCAAATGTTCCAAATCCTAAGTCGGATGACCCATACTTTGGATTTCACAGGTTTAAAGAAGGATTTGGAGCAAATTTAATTGAATTCGTTGGAAGCTATGACTTAGTGATTAATCCTCTTAATTATAGACTTCTTACTGTCGCAGATAAAATCCGCTGGGCCTATTTAAAAGCAAAAAAGAGATCATAACAGATTCACTTTGGAATTTTATATAAGAATAATTCTATCTCCTTTTTGTTAACTGCAGTTTTCAAACTTCTTATTAATCCTTTCGGTCTAAGTTCTTCTCCTGATGGTTTATTGGTTAATCCTCCAGGTATCTCATAAACCGCACTTATAATTCTTGTGCCCGGTTTTAGCTCCTTTAAAAGTTTTGGTTTTAGTCGATTCAAAGTTTTTGGAACTAGATAAACAAATACAACTGATGCACCGGTTAAATCTTCATTAAAAAAATTTCCCCGAACCAGCTTTATATCTCCTCCCAAACCTCTCCGGAAAACAGTAAATTTAGAGAGCAAATATCTCAGCGGTTCAATTTCAATTCCCACTCCCCGTGCTCCAAATTCTTCTACAGCAACTATAAGAGCAGTTGCTTCACCCGATCCTAACTCATAAACTATATCTCCCTTTTTAACACTAGCGAGTTTAAATGCAGACCGTGAAGTTTTTTTATTTGTTCTCCACCATGGAGCCCACGGACTATCAGGCGGCCAAATCCATGAAAGTAAAATTAAAAGAATAACAATAAGAAATATTAGTCCTAAGTCGAATAAATCCATTGAATTTATATTATTCTAATAACTTTTCCCAGGATCTTTTCGCTGTCAATTGGGGGATATTTTTTACTATCGGAAAAATTTTCTCCTTCAACAAAATATTTTTCTCCCTCAATTTTTTTGACTTTTTTGACTATCTTTTTTTTGCCGTCACGAAACAGGACAGTATCCCCGACTTTTGGCTTGCTTAAAAGAGGCGGTATGGTAAGTGCTATTAAAAAAGAGCCGTCTTTAAGCTTCGGCTCCATACTATGCCCGCGGATTCTAAACAGTGAAAGCATTATTTATACTCGCCTCGCATCGCCGCGGGCGAAGCGGGAACTACTATTTGTCCTTCCGTAGGATAAACGCTTTTGACTCTGATGGGCGTAACGCCTTTTGTTTTGTAAAAGATTTCTGCTATCTGAAGAGTAGTTTCCACCAGCTCATTACATACTTCCATGTCTATGTTTTGCCTTGCTTTAATTGAAAGCTTTACTCCTTTTTCCAGTAATTCTTTAAGGGTTGGAAATTCTTTATAATGCTCTTCTTTAAAATAATCGTTTTGCAAAGTTCCTAATTCGTCTTCCACTAAATGTCCGTGTTCTTCTTTAACGTGCGTTAACCTTGACAGCTGAGAAATGATTTTTTTTCTCTCTTCAAACGGAGGCTCTTTACTACTTGCCGAAACTTCTTTAATCATCTGCGTCATCCGCATTACAGTGTGTGCTGCCATTTGGGCATTATGTGGATCATAAATTCCGCAAGGAATATCACAATGCGCAAATATTTCCTGGTGTGGAATTTTATCGAGTAGAAAATTTAATACATGCATAGTGCTTTTGATAATAAAAGAGTAATTTATAAATGTCAAGAAAATTTTGTAGGAAAGTTGTAGAAAGTGTTTAGGCGTCTGGAGTCTCCGATGGCTGAATTCGTATTTTCTGGGAAAAATCAACCAATATATAACTTACTCCATAGACTGATTGATCCGAAAAATCTTCAGAGCCTCCTTTTTCTCCTTCCATTTTTGCCTCTATCAACCCTGGATCATTTCTTTCTAAAATTGCCTTTATAAATTCACTATCTTGCGTGGGGCTTCTAGCGGGTGCAACGTCTGGACCTAACGCCATAAATTATTTTTGCGCTTAATTTTTCACGAAGTCAATATAGTTTATTTAGAGACTAAATCCGTGAAAAACCCTACTGGTAGATTTATTTTAGGGATTGTTTGATAGAATACTTTCGTGAATAAAAGAGCACGAGAAATTTTTTATGATTTTGATGGAAAACTGGTCGGGACAAAACTCATGCAAAGATATGTTTGTCAAACTCTATCTGTAATGCCGGAAAAAACAATTAAATTTGTTACGAAAAATTGTTGGTTTGTATCCTCTATGGATGATGCATGGGGATTTGTATTTAAGGGGAATGATCTTAAAAATCAGTACTTAATTTTCTTAAGCGAGGATCTTTTTTGCCAGCATGCATTCCAGATTCATTATTCAATAGCTCATGAAATAGGGCATGTGATGCTAGGACATAGAAATTCTGTTTTCGTAAAACAGACCAAAGCAGAAATTAAAAAACAGGAAAAAGAAGCAGACGCCTTCGCCAAAGAAAGTTCACGTTAGTTACTATCCCATAGGGTCATAAGTTGGAATTATTCTTTTCGTTATGAATAAAAGTAAGATATGGTCGTCCCACTATGAGTATTCCCAAAGTAACAATTCCGGACAAAACAAAAGGCACGCTTAAATTGAAAGATCCAATTGTTCCTCCAATGAGAGGTCCGAAAATCATACCCAAAGATCCAACGCTTTGGGCGACACCCAATACTATTCCTTGCTCCTCGGCTTTTGATTCAAGCGAGATAAGAGACTGAGTATTGACCATAATAAGGCTTACTGCAAAAGGAGTTGAAAGACCAACGACGATCATTAGCCACGCAAAAGGAGATAATCCCATTATAGCAATAGAGATACTAAAGACTAAAAGCCCTAGTTTTATTAAATCTATCTCACTAAATTTTTTGATGAACATCCGAATCAAAAACATTTGAGTTATAAATGAGCTTGCGCCGATTAATCCAAAATACATTCCATTTTGCGATTCTGTCCAACCAAATTTTTCTTGGCCCAAAAGTGAAAAAACTCCGATTATTAAAGACAGCGCAAAATTAACAAAAAAGAAAAGTAAGAGAAGAAATGCGATATTTTTGGGTTTCATGACCTCGCGCATTACCGCTAAATTAAACAGCTCTATTTTTATATGTTTTTGAAGAGTTTTGTTAGATTCGGGAAGAATAAGATAAATTAGTATTGCATTTATGAATGATAAAATCGCAGGGATAACAAAAGCCGCTGAAATTGAAAACGCTTGGGAAACTACTCCGCCAAGCAAAGGCCCCACAATAAATCCCAGACCAAAGATTGCGCCCATCATTCCGAGTGTTTTTGTTCGCTCATGGGCGCTTGAGCTATCAGCAATGTAGGCCTGCGCCACAGAAATATTTGCACTCCCTATACCTGCAAGCATTCTTGCTGCAAACAGCACCCAAATCTGCGGAAAGAAAAATACTAGAAAGTATGAGATAGAATTTAAGATAGAACTTAAGATCAATACTGGCCTTCGGCCATATTTATCGGAAAATCTGCCTAAAATTGGCGCAAATATAAATTGAAACAAAGAAAAAGACGCAATAATTGCGCCAACTAGAATTACTCCTCCTCCAACTTCTGTTACCAAAAGTGGCAAAATTGGAATTACAATTCCAAAACCGATCAAGTCAATAAAAACAACTAAAAGTAGTGTGAGAATTTTTTTATCCACGAATGACTATTTTACATGAATATTTCCGCTATTAAAAGAGTTTACTTAAAGGCTTTCTGTAAGTTAATGAAGATGATTATCTAATATAAGCTTATTCCAAATCTTCTGCTTGATTTTCATACCAAAGATATGGAACTATTTTTGTGACATAAATTACATTTTACCGATTATCAAAGAATTTTCAATAAGAGTTTCGTAAGAAAATTTGATTTTTAAAGCTTGATAGCCTAAAATTCCCCACATGGCTTTTAGAACGACAGAAATTGCAATAGCAGAAGCGAGATCTCAGGATCCCGTTATGGATGCAATAATTACCAAATCGGAGCAAGCAAAAGCGGTTGTCGTTCCTGCGCTTTCCTATCTCGATCAGCTTGGAACGGAAATTGATACTATGCCAATCGCAGAAAGGTATCTAAGAGAAAAAGGACCAGATCTTTCGGCACTAGCGGGTATAGCCGCCCCAAGAGTAAGAGGATTAAGCGAAGCAGAGTACAAAAGAGAAACTATGAGAATAGAGTTAGAACGAATCAGGAATGAATTAATAGGAATTAGTGGTGCAATCGGAGATTTAGTTCTTCAGGTGGAAGCCGCCAAAACAGAATAATTTTTTAATCCCCTTGCTTCTGGAATCACCGTTGCTAGATATTATGGCCGGAAGCTTTTAAAAAGTTGATTGCGTTTCCCAAATCTTTGCTTTTCACCAATATGTAATCGGTATCGTATGTTGAAATTACAAAATACCTATGCTTCCTTTAGCAAGAATTGAAGAAATTTCTTCCAGTATTCCTACCAAAGAAAGATCCAAAGGCCCTTGAACTTTTAACGCTCGCCAATCTTTATTAGCTCTGACATTTTCAGGAATTATCTTTTGCTCGCAGACAATTGAAAGCTCATCTTCTGTTTGAGTGATTGAATAAAAATCTCCGGAAACCCAATCCGGAAGATTTTCATCAGAAGGAAGCTGAGTAATCGCAAAAGTCTCCGGCAAAACAGTTAGGCTTAACTTCATGGGGCAATTATAGCACTTCGATTTTTTCTCAGTGTAAACAGTTAGCTTGTTCTTTGATTCGCTACGTAATAGTCAAGCAGACGTCTTATCATAGCCTGATAGGAAGCTCCATGTTTTTTAGCAGAAGTTTTAAAAAAGTCCAGACTTTTTTCAGTTAGAGTTAGAGTAACTCTAGTCTTTTTTTCTTTTAAAACTAAATCCTCGGGCTTAGGTAAAAAATCACTTATTACTCTTGCCTCAATTGGCTCATTACTGTATTTTATTTTGTTTTTCATATATACTTTTACCTTTTCTCCAATATCCAGCGCCGATTATTCGAATTCTATTGCTCCGATACGTAAAGCGAACAGTCAGTATTTCTCCTTTAACTTTTCCGAAACAAAAATATCTCTTTTCTCTCTTGCTATGAGTTAAATCCTGAGCAATTACGCGTCTTGAATCTATGAATGCGAACTGAGCAGTCTCAAAA
>JACOXV010000044.1 GCA_016182225.1 Candidatus Levyibacteriota bacterium | reverse complement strand
AATCTCTTTTCGCAAGTAAGACATGCCCTTCTCCTTCTTATAGTTTCCAGGTCATCGCTGTCTCTTGTTTCGACCACTTCGGTCTCTTTTGATCCGCAATAAGGGCATTTCATAAAAAATAGGCATTCAGTCTCTTCTCAAAGTTCGACACTTTTCTATAACTATACCTAGTGCAGAAAAAATCATATGGCACTAGATATGGCGTGTCAACTATCAATAAATAGATCAAATTCTATCAGGGCATTTTTTAGCCTCGAAAAATCATTTATCAAAAAATGGACCAAAAATAGAGTAAATTTTTTAGCTAATTTTAAGCTACCTTTAATTAAGGGCGTAAACAAAATTTGTGCAGAAAGAGGCTTTAGTCCTATTTACTCGATTTTATTTCTTTTACCATTTTCTCTATTTTTTCTGCTCTTTTTATAGAATTTTCAAGTTTTTTCTTCAAATCTCCCGAGGATTTCCCGGACATACCTTTAAGTATTTCTTGATATTTCATTGATGAAAGTTCAAGTCTATTGATGGTTTCAATAACATACCGCTGTCTTTCTTTTGCATCGATTGCTTTTGATAGAGATTTTTCTAGATAATTTTCGCCTTTTGAAACAGTGGATTCCGAATCCTCTTTTCTTCCCCTGTCAAAAAGAATTATAGCGGTTGCTAAATTTTTATCTGCTTGGAGTAGATAAAAATCAGATTTTTTTAAAGGATCCGTAATAAAAATTTCCATAATGCGGTCTCTTAGTTTTTTTACCGGATAAAGAGGGCTCCCCGGCAAAAGTCCTGGATAAGGAAGCTGATACTCTACTCTTACGGGAGTGGGCGTAACGGTTTCCAGAAGTTCTGTCTCTTCTGGTGTTGGGGTCTGAGCAAAAACGGGAGGGGAATTAAAAAGAAGTATTAAGAATATTGAAATTAGGAAAATTAATTTTCTCATGCAATCTTTCATATCACAAACATATTACTTTTTCAAATTTTATTATCTTTTAGCTAAAATATTTAGATAGTAACTTTTATCTTTATCGAAAGATTCCAATAAAGATCCATTTGCATCCGCTCCGAAAATCTCCATCTTCCTAAAGCCTACCTTGTTAAGCAATTTTTTCATCTTTTCTTTATCCAAATCTAGAATAGGAGTAGAATTCATAGATCTTAACCTCCAGTTTTTACCATTAAAATCAAACACAGCCATATTTAAACTAAAGTTTTTGTTATCTTCTCTTTTAGGATCATAAAATTCCAAAAAGGCGAATTCATGACTTATTCCTGCTTTAGCCTTTGAAAAATTAAGAGAAAGAAATCTTTTCCTTACATTAAATAACCTATGAAAATTATTAATTTGAAAAAAAAGTATTCCGTTTTTTGAAAGTCTATCCGAAACAGCTTTTAAAACTTTCTTATAGTTCTCTACCATATGAGGATATGCATTTCCCATAAATATTGCTGCATCAAAACTTTCATCTATATTATTAAGCAATTCGACATAATTTCCACCTTTAAAATCTACTCGCTCCCTCACTTCACTGCTTAAGTTATTAAGCTTGCCCATTGCTTTCTCATACATTGAATGACTTGCCTCAAACCCAACCACTCTAAAACCCTTTTTAGCCAGCGCGATAGCATGCTCGCCTGTTCCACAACCAACGTCAAGAATACTTTTTGCCTTCTCTTTGTTAAAAAGCTTGGTAAGATCTGGTATTTCATTGCCAAGTCTCTCTTCCCAGCCGGTTGCCAAATCGTAATGACGCGATACCCAATCATGATATTCTTCTTCACCGGATGTTGGTATTTGATCCCCCACCACAGCACGAAATATATCGCTTTTAGAAACTATTCCAATGAGTTTATTATTTTCATCTACCACAGGAAGTCTACCTACTTTATTAATAAACATTAAAGACTGGGCCTTAAGAAGAGGCGTGTCAGCTGTTACGGTAATTGGGTGTTTACTCATTATTTTACTAGCTTTCATGGAAAGAATATTAGAAATCTCTTTTTCCATCGATTCAAAGTCTGAGGTGTTAACCGGATCTTCCATGTAATCCTGGACGCTTGGGTAAAATTTTGAAAGAATATCTCTTTCAGTAATAAAACCTACTACCTTTCCACTTTCTACGACTGGAACCCCATTTATGGATTTTCCAAAAATTATGCGTGAAATATCCTTCACCGTGGCATTTGTGGTTACGTAATCAACTGCTCTTGACATTACGTCTGAAACTACCATATTTTGAGGCTATATTGAAGCATACTGTATCATTATGGAGATGGAATAGCAAGGGGTTAGGAAACAATTAATTTAAGTCAGAAACGGCGGCTGCTTGTTCTTGCTGTTGAACCAGTAATTTTCGGAGTTTGCTAGCTTCCCAATCTTCTCGTCTTAACCCTAACCTTTCTGTATCTCTCGTAACAAATTTGCCACCCATTATCACTTCTGCATGCTCTTGCCATCTAACTAAAGGCCTAAAACCACTTTTAGTAAAAAGGCGGTCTGTTCTTTGCCAATTAGGGACAAACATTACAACTGCCGTATATAGAATTTCCCTATCTCTTCCATCGAAAGTTTGGGTTCCAAACGCATAATCTTTTATTTGCTCAAGTATTTGAGTTCCCACATGGGGCTGTTGAACATCAGTGCGCCTTTTATTCTGGTATTGATTACGGACTACTAATTTTTCTATCCAGGTCTCATGTTCTCCATCTGGAGGATCTCTTAGAATTGCGTATCCTAAAATATCATCTGCATCATTTCTAAAACTTAATACATGGACCCTTGGATCCCTTAATCCTCTTATAAAATCTTCGGTTGTCATTCTTCTATTTACTTCCCTCTCCTCTCCTGTGTCTTCATCTTTTTGTTTCACCTTTTTAACAATTCCTACAAAATGTGGGAGATTTGATTCGTTCAGTAATAAAGAAAGATAGTCTTTCACTAAAGCCCAATCTTCAGGAGGTAGCATAACATCTGGAGCTTCGGGAATATTTATCTCCACCAATCTAGTTACAAGTGTGGAAACATCTAAAGTAAAGCTGATTTATTTTTTAATTCCAAGTTTTTCGAGGACCAAATGAAGACTCTCTTCAGAATTGTAATGATACGTATTAATTATTAAATCATAATATTTCGGGTCCCAGTAAACCCAGTTGGGATCATTATTTGCATAAAGCCTCCTCCATTTTTCTAAATTTCTCTGCTCTCTTTGTAGAACTTCTGCTTTTGCTTCTTCAAGTGGAATTTTCTTTCTGTTGGTAAGTCTATCTATTCTTATTTCCAGCTTATCATTTCCGCGATCATCTTCACAGACTACAAGTATTTTAAATACTTTCTTAAGCCCTTGTGCATCAAATCCTGCTAGATGACTTTGAATTATATTTTCTGTTTCTTCTTGAAGTATTTTTTTAATCATCTCCTCATACTCCAAATCCATCTGATCAGGCCTATGCTGTACATCTACTTCGTGGATATTTAAATGGTCATGTAATTTTTCAAAAATTACTCCACCTTCTAAAACTTTCCAATGTAGCACCTTTGAAAGATTGAGTGCAAGTGTTGTGGTTCCAGTTCCGATTCGTCCAGAAATTGTTATGTTTTTAATATTTGGGATCTTACGAGGTCTATCCATCTATAGAGTATACAAAAGAAAATAGTTGCTATCAACCGGATAGAATTTCTAATCCTGGCAGTTTCCCCCCGCTTAAAAATTCTAGCATCGCTCCTCCTCCGCTTGAAACAAAAGTAAAATCATCAAGCAAATTTTTTTTGCTCAAAAATGATAGCGTATCCCCTCCTCCGACAACCGAATATGAAACTTTGTCGGAAATTTCTTCAGCTATTCTAAAAGTCGTGAAAGTTTTGCCTTTTTCCAAAAATCCCATTGGCCCGTTCCAGACTACAGTCTTGGAATTTTTTATCACTTGTATGAAGTTTTCCAAACTTTTCTGGGTAATATCATCTTTCTCGGGCGTAACATCTGCTACCAGAAGAATTGCTTTTTTTCTGTCATGTTGAATTCTAAGAAGTATTTTATCCTGCTCTGCTATCTCTCCGCCCACCAAAACATAATCAGCAAAATGATGCATTTTTTCAACCAATGGAAGTTTCGTTTCTATTTTTGATCCACCAATTATAATAGTAAGCGGTCTTTTTGGTGAGTCTATAATTTTTGAAAGTGTTATTGCTTCAAGAATTAACCTTGGACCGGCATAAGAAGGAAGAAAAGAAGTAATACCTACGATTGATGCGCTTTTTCTGTGCGAAGAGGCAAAAGCATCATTTACATAAAGGTCACCAAGCGCCGAAAGCTTTCTTGAAAAAGTTTCATTATTTTCCTCCTCCTCTTTAAAAAATCGAATATTCTCAAGAATTAATAGGCTTTCTCCTACTTGCCATCCGCTAAATTCTCCGATATTAACTGGATGCGTTGAAGTTTTTAGTTCAGTAGCAATATATGAAGCAATTGGAAAAAGACTTAATTCTTCTTCTTTCCCTTTCGGTCTACCTCTGTGGGAGACTACAACAACTGTAGACTTTTTTGAAAGTAAATAATTTATGGTATCTAAGGACGATACGACACGTAGGTCATTATGAAAAGAATGAGACGGGGTATCGAAATCACATCTCAGGAGAATCCTTTTTTCTGCAACGTTAATATTTGTTAACTCCCGAAGTTTCATTTTAATCAGTGAATTCCTGACAATACATCTGTCCGTAGACTCCCCCATCGATCACTCCCACGCCAAGTGATCCAAAATCTTCGGATAAAATATTTTGTCTGTGCCCCTCGCTTCTCATAAGACCCTGCATTGCCAAGGATGTGTTGGGAGCTAAAGCCAAATTTTCTCCTGCATAAGTATAAATAATGTCACCTGTTGCCATTCTGTCGAAAGGAGAAAATCCCTCAGGAGTATAGTGAGAGAAGTATCCCCTCACAAACATATCCTTACAGTGTTTTCTACCTACATTCGTTAATGACTGATCATATATCAGCTCACTCAAGCCCTTTTTCTCTCTTTCCTGATTTACCTTTTCAAACATTTCCCTCTCTGACTTTTCATCAACAGAAAGATTTTTTGTCTTAAAGTTAAGCTTTAATACTTCCTCACTTACCGGATCAACTGTTAAAAATGTAAGGGCGTCTTTAACAGCTCCTCCGAATATTTGATTAAGGTCTCCCTCAAGCCCCTGCGTATTCGATATTAAAATTTTTCCAAGTCTTGCCTCAGTCACTGAATTTTTTAAAAATGTCGAAAGAGGAAGAACAATGATCATAGTCAAAACAAATGCTAATAGGACTATTGCTGATGCTATTCCCGGAATTACTCCCAAAACACCATTTATGTTTTTGAGGCCGGATAATCTTGAACTGAGGGCAGAAAGAAAAGTAGATTTTTTATAAATTTGCCTAAAAATAAAACTGAGTGCGACCTCAGATATAAATGCTGTCGTAAAAAAACCTATCGCATTTGAAAAACCCCTTGGGATAGAAAAGTTTGAAGAAAAAAAATTACCTAAATAATCATAAAAATATAAAGCGAGAATAAAAGAAAAAACAAAGCCTAAGAAATCGAAAGTAGCTCTTAGAAAACCCAGCGCATACCCTTCAACCGCATAAATTAGGAGAATTAATATAATTAATAAATCAACCCAATTTAATCCTAAGGCTTTTATGGAAAAAATTTGAACTATTTGATTGAAGTCTGTAAATGAAATCATTGAAGTTGATTGGAGCTTATTATAGTAGATTTTAGGAAACATTGTAAGATAAGTTTGTCTAATGTAGAATATAAAACATGCTCAGGAAGTTAAAAAAACTTCTGTTCTCTAAGGAAAAAAACGCCCCCCGCAAACGAACAGTTCTTACTGTTTTATCTATCCTTTTATTAGGATTTGTGGGTTATTTTCTTATCCTAAAAGATCTTCCGTCTCCTGCAAACTTGGGCGGAGGAAACACCCCCCAGTCATCTCAAATATTTGATAGAAACGATAAGCTTTTATATACGATATACGCCAATGAAAACAGGACAACAATTCCTCTTTCCGAAATTCCTAAATCTGCTCAGTATGCAACGATATCAAGTGAAGATAAAGATTTTTACAACCATGGAGCAATTGATATACGAGGAATCGCGCGCTCCGTATTTGTAATAACTACAAAAGGACAAATCCAGGGAGGTTCCACGTTAACTCAACAGTTAGTCAAAAACAGTCTTCTAACTCCCGAACAGACAATAAAAAGAAAAATTAAAGAAGTTATTCTGGCTTTTGCTACCGAAATACTTTATTCCAAAGATCAGATTCTTGAAATGTATTTAAATCAAATACCATACGGCGGAACCGCATATGGTATTGAGGCTGCATCTCAAACTTTTTTTGGCAAAAAAGCAAAAGATTTAACTATTGCTGAGTCTGCTTTACTCGCAGGGCTTCCGGAAGCACCTAGCGTTTATTCGCCTTTCGGATCTCATCCGGAATTAGCAAAAGAAAGGCAGGAAACTATTCTTTCCCAGATGCTTGAGCAAGGATATATAAATAAAAAACAATATGGTGAGGCTGTAAAAGAAAAACTTAAATATCAAAACTTTTCAAATACCATCAAGGCTCCTCATTTTGTTTTCTATGTAAGAGATTTGTTAATAAAAAAATACGGAGAGAAATTTGTCGAAGAAGGTGGTCTAAAGGTTAAAACTACGCTTGATCTTCCAATTCAAGAAATGGCGGAAGCCTCTTTATCCGCAGAAATTTCAAAACTTGCGGGACTTAGAGTAAGTAACGGTGCTGCATTAATAACAAACCCGGGAACTGGAGAAGTTCTCGCAATGATTGGCAGTAAGGATTATTTCGATTCCACGATAGATGGAAATGTAAACGTAACACTTGCAAATAGACAGCCTGGATCATCAATAAAACCAATAAATTATGCGACTGGAATAATAAAAGGGTTTAGTACTACTACTGTTTTTGTAGATGAAAAAGTATGTTTTCCGGCTCCGCCGGGACCAACATATTGCCCCAACAATTATGATGGGAAATTTCATGGAGTAGTACAAATGAGAGAAGCTTTAGGAAATTCTTTTAATATTCCGGCAGTTAAAATGCTTAAGATGAATGGAGTCGATGCAATGATAGCAACAGCATCCGCTATGGGAATAAATACTTTTAAAGATCCAAAGAGATATGGCCTTTCATTGACTTTAGGGGGAGGCGAGGTAACAATGACTGACATGGCCACAGCTTTTGGAGTTTTTGCAAATGGAGGATATAGAATAGATTTAAATCCGATACTTGAGGTAAAAGACAAAAAAAATAAAGTTATAGAAAAAAATTCTCCCCCCTCCTCTCCGATTTTTGGAAAAAAAGTAATATCGGAAGGCGTAGCGTTTATAATTTCTCATATTCTCTCTGATAATAATGCTCGGCTTCAAGCTTTTGGAGCATCATCCGAGCTTCGAATTGGATCTCAGCCAATATCTGTAAAAACAGGAACTACCAATGACCTCAAAGATAATTGGACAATCGGCTACACAAAAGATTTTCTAGTCGCGGTTTGGGTTGGAAACAACGATAGCACTCCAATGAGCGGCCTTGTTTCGGGGGTCACCGGAGCAGCTCCTATTTGGCATGACATTATGTCAAAACTAGTGGAAATAAAACCAGCTTCGCTTCCTAATCAACCGAGCAGTGTTATAGGAAAAATTGTTTGTGCTACCTCAGGACTTTTACCCGGAGAAAGTGGATGTCCTACAAAATTTGAGTATTTCCTAAGGGGAAAAGAGCCAAAGAAAGTGGATCCGGGCAAACAGAAGGTTTGGATCGATAAAAATACAAACGATCTGGCAAAACCAGGTCAAACCGATAATTTAGAGCTTCGAGATGAGTATGTTATTGAGGATGGTGTAGGAGATAAATATTGCGTCTCTTGTCCTCATCCAACCCCCTCCACGACTCCCACTCCAACGCCGTAAAATTTATGCCTCTTTTAAGGAAGCAGTGTATTTAGTATAATCGCGCCAAATTCCTGTCTGCAAATAATATGGTCTTTATCACTGGACTTTTGGTTATCTTGATAAAAATTTTAATAACCATTGGGGACTCTGTTATCCGTGTACTCACTTTTTTTTTAAAAATAATTAAAAGCAGCTTTGGTTTTTTTGTCTATTTTTTCCAAAATTTAAAGCAAAGGACTACAGTTCTAAAAAAGAGATCAGAGGTCATTATTTATAAAACCAAAAGACCAAAAACTTCAATTCCTCGGCCGAGCATTGCTTTTAATCTCTCCTTTCCTAAGCTTAGATTAAATCTTCCAATATTTAGAAAAAGAAAGCGAGGAAGAAAACCAAATATTTCATTCTTTTTTAAACTCAAATATCTGTTGGCTGGAATATTAATTTCTTTTTTCTTGGTATTTCTTCCTTTAATTTCTATAATTATTTTTCAAACCTTACCAAGCCCGAGGGAACTTATATATCAGGAGGTAGCACAAACCACAAAAATTTACGATAGAAACGGAAAGCTCCTTTATCAAATTTATGCAAACCAGAATCGCACATTAATTACTCTTTCCGAAATTCCAATTAATCTAAAAAATGCGACTATAGCAATTGAGGATAAAAATTTTTATTCTACTCCTGGTTTTGATATTTTTGCCATTTTAAGATCTGCCATGGCAGATCTTTCCGGAGAACCTCTTCAGGGAGGATCAACAATTACGCAACAGTTAATAAAAACAAGGCTTTTGTCTCCTGAAAGAACTATAGAAAGAAAAGTAAAAGAAATAATTTTGGCCGTATGGGCTGAGCGAATTTATTCCAAAAATCAAATTCTTGAGATGTATTTAAATCAAGTTCCATATGGTGGAACCGCCTGGGGAATAGAAGCTGCAGCTCAGACATATTTTGGAAAAAATGCGAAAGATCTTGATCTTGCAGAATCAGCTTTCTTAGCAGGGCTTCCCCAATCTCCATCCATTTACTCTCCCTATGGAGAGCGTCCACTTCTTTGGAAAACAAGACAAAGAGAAGTCTTAAGACGGATGATTGATCTTGGATTTATCACAAAAGACCAGGCGCAAAAAGCCGACAGAGAAAAACTTTCTTTTCTTCCTCCCCAGCATATACTACATGCTCCGCATTTTGTGATGTATGTAAAAGATCTTCTGATTAAAAAATATGGAATAAATATGGTGGAACGAGGCGGATTAAATGTTATAACTAGCCTTGATCTTGAAAAACAGCGCACTGCAGAAAAAATGGTAAAAGAGGAGGTTGAGGCAGGAGTTGGGCTTAATTTCACTAACGGCGCAGCGCTAATCACTAATCCGAAAAATGGTGATGTTTTGGCAATGGTCGGAGGAAAAGACTACTTTAATGATACAAGCGGAAACTTCAATGTAACTACTGCCTTAAGACAACCTGGATCAACGATTAAAGCAGTTACATATACCGCTGCTCTAATGAATGGTTTTACAGCGGCAACAGTAATAGCCGATACTCCTGTGAGATTTGATTCTCCTGGTGCTCCTCCTTATATTCCTGTTAATTACGACGGCAGATTTCATGGAAATTTAAGCCTTCGCGAATCACTAGGAAATTCTATAAATGTGTCAGCGGTAAAAACTCTTAATAAAATTGGGGTTCCGACAATGATGGATTTAGCTAAAAGAATGGGAATAACATCGTGGGGATCTCCAGATCAATATGGACTCGCAATTACTTTGGGCGCAGTAGAAGTTAAAATGACCGATATGGCAGTAGTTTTCGGAACACTGGCAAATCAAGGTGAAAGAGTAGATCTTAACCCGGTTCTCAAAATAACTGACTATAAAGGAAATACTCTTGAGGAAAAAATCTCTACTCCCGCGCGAAGGGTAATTCCAAAAGAAATAGCCTTCATCATTGCAAATATTCTATCTGACAATAGAGCGCGGGCGATCGAATTTGGACTTAATTCCCCTCTAGTAATACCGGGACATAATGTATCAGTAAAAACAGGAACAACAGATAACAAAAGAGATAACTGGACAATAGGCTTTACTCCTTCATATCTAACGGCTGTTTGGGTTGGAAACAACGACAATTCACCCATGAATCCCACTCTTGCTTCTGGCATAACAGGCGCTGCTCCTATTTGGAATAAAATTATGAGCAATCTTCTTGCGGGCAAACCAAATGAAGGATATCAGCCTCCTGAAAATATTGTTCAAAAACCATGCCAAGGAAGAAATGAATATTTTGTTCGCGGTACTGAAAGCTCTGCTCCCTGCAGGCCAATCAGCAGAAATGAAATCTCCCCTACTCCAAGGCCCTAATAAGTTTTTCGAATTGCGATTTCGGGTCACCATCAAAGATAAATTTGTTCGTACAAAATCTACTTGCTCCTGCATCTCTAGCAGCTAAAATAGTTTCTGTATTTATTCCTCCATCGACCTCGATTAGAACAAAAGATTTTTTTTCAAGATATTCCGGAATAAATTCTTGACCAGATGCGCCTGCTTTAATAGTCATAATAAGTAAGACGTCCAAATCATCAAAATTAGCTTTTATTTCATCAACAGAAGTAGGCCCATCAATCGCCAGACCCACCTCCCCCAGAATTCGACCTTCTGCAACAAATTCTGCCTGGTCAGGCATTTTTTCAATATGGCCCAAAAATCTTTTGAAACCGGCTGTCGCAAAAGGCTTTAGATACTGAGTGGGATTATCTACCATAAAATGAGCTTCAAGAAAAAATTTATCTGAATATTTAATAAATGGTGTAGGATCAAGAAAGGTTTTTGTATCAAAAAAGAGTCCGTCTATAAAATCTATGTGTACAGTATCTGTAAAATCCTGATATATTTTTAATTTTTTCTCGATTTCTGAAAAATCGCTTTCCAGTATAGTGGGAATAATCCGATGCATTATTTACCTATTATAATCAATGCATCTGTGGAAAATGAAGAAGATAAATCAGCAGAAGTACTGCCTATTTTATATTCTTCTGAAAGATCATCCTCAAGAAGTGAAAGAAATTCTTCCTCTGATTTCTTTATTTGAATAGTGACGTTTTGATATTCGAAATTATCTGCATTGCCTGTAGTCGAAACAGTATATCCTTTCTTTTCTAATAAATCCGACACTTTTTGGGCGACGCCTGATTCTCCGCTTCCGTTTTGAATAGTTAAGCTAAGGTTCCCTCTTCCGAGATCTGAATCAGCGGATGCACTTGTTGGAGTAGGTTCTTTTGTAATCTCCGCTGAAGAACTTTCGCTTGGGGTAGGTGTTGGAATAACTTCCTCATTTTGTTTTGGACTTGAAAAGAATCTAACCAAACTTATCAAAAAAATAATTACCAAAACAGCAAAAACTAAAAGCAAAATAATTCTTTTACGATTTGAGGTCTTTTTTATTGAAGAAGCGTCTTGATATCCTAATCCTTCCATACTCCTGCCAGCATTTCCGCCGTATTTATATCACATCGTTTTGGATTTGGCAAATAATGTATAATTGATTGACCATGAAAAAAATGCTCCTTGTCCTTCTGGTATTTATTTTCAGCTTTGTAATACTAGGACTAAATCTCCCAAAAGCCTTATCTGATGAGTTGGATGATATAAATAAAGAAATAAATGAGCTAACTAATGCTCTGAATCAATCTAAAGCTGCTACCACTCCTCTTGAGGCACAACTTAAAGATATCCAAGCAAGAGTAAATATAATCGAACAGGAAATTCCATTAAAAAAGAGGAGCATAGATGAAGGTTATGCAAAACTTGCCAAACAACAGAATATTCTAAATACCACCATAAGAAATTACTACATAAAAAGTTACTATAATTCGCCTATCCTTATTTTCCTTTCCTCAAATGATGCTTCCACTATTACACAGGTTCTCGCATATCAAAAGGCAACAGCTGATCAAGACAAAGCAATAATTACAAACATAGCTTTATCTATCCTGGATCTTGAAAACAAAAAAAGAGATTTGGAAACAGAACAAAATAAACTCGCGACAATTAAAATAAACTTGGATAAAATAGTTTCGGATGCAAAGAAATATCAACAGGAATTAACCGGAAAAATAGCTGAATTATCCGCAAGACAGCAAGAAATTATAAATGCCAGATCAGGAACTTTTACGGCAACAATAGGAGATAGCGAACTGGCTGATGATTATAATGCATCAATTAAAGGATTTCGTGAACAGGCCCCTTCTTCATATTTTGCTATTTTTGCTTTTGGAGCCCATACCCACAGAAAAGGAATGAGTCAGTACGGAGCTCGCGGACGAGCACAATCAAATCAGGATTATAAAACAATATTAAAAGCCTACTATGGCAAAGAGCCAGTAGATAAAGACACTGGTGGAACTATTAAAGTCGCAGGTTTTGGAGAAATGGATTTTGAAGGAAGATAT
>JACOXV010000017.1 GCA_016182225.1 Candidatus Levyibacteriota bacterium | reverse complement strand
AGATTCCGAAAGTAACAAAATTTTGGCTGAGGTTAAGAATCTAATATGATTTATAAAAAATTTACTATAAAGAAATTCAAAGGAATTGATGAAGTTGATATTGATTTATCAAATAATAGAGTGATAACCCTCGTAGGGCTTAACGAAAGTGGAAAGACTACAATCATGGAAGCGATTAGTCTGTTCTATAAGATGATTAAGGGAGATGAGCCCTCCGAATCTGAACTTAAAGGATTTAGACCAAAAGGAGCCGGGTTTACGGGTAATATTGAGATTACGGGAGATCTTATTCTTCAAGAAGAAGATAGAAGTAAATATATACAAACGAGGACTGATTTAGCAAGACTTACCCTGCCGGTTTTTGCTAGGTTAATACAGGAAGGATATTCCATGGAGGAGCTAGTAAGCTAATTTCCTTGTTGCAAAGACATTATATTGCAGGTAATACTTGACAAGAAAAGTAATACTTGATAATCTTGGTATTACTATGCATGGTACTTCTACTATTACACAAAAAGGACAGGTGGCAATTCCTAAAGAAATTCGGGATTTCTTTAATCTCAAGGCTTCTGATAAGCTTCATTTTTCTGTGGAAAATAACAAAATTGTAGCAGAGCCAGTTATATCTGTTAAAGAAATGAGAGGTTTTATTAAGACAAAAAAAGTTCTTTCAAAAAAGGAAATGAAAAAGATAATAAGAGATGCCGTTTTGGAAAAGTATGCAAACCGTTCTTGATACAAACGTCCTCATTCGTTTCTTCACCAACGACATTCCTGCTAAAGCAGATAAAGTAGAAGAGTTACTCGAAAAAGAAAAGAAAATTGTCATTCCAGATGTGGTTTTCCCAGAGCTTGAATACATTTTAATGAAAAAATATGGTTTGCCGCGAAGTAAAGTAATTGACGCATATCTCTTCCTTTTATCCCAAGAGAATGTTAAAAAATCAACCTATATCAAAAAAGCGATAGAAATCTACCAAAAAACAAAACTTGATATGGCAGATTGTATTATCGCCGCGGAGTCTTTAAAAGGTTTACTTGCAAGTTTTGATAAAAATCTTCTCAGAGTTGAAAAAGTAAAAGCATTTTGGAAATGACGCGCAAAGCGCGAAATAAAAAATTAAAAATAAAATCTAAAAAATAGATATAAAGTATGCTACTACATAGTAACGGACTTTGTGATCGATAGGTTTTTGGCTGTTGCATTGGGATAATTCATTTAATATACTCCACGTAGCAACTAGCAATTAGCCACCAGCGTCTAGTTTTGAAACGATGAAAACGTTAAGAATCATTGACCCGCAGATTTATAAGTTAGTAAAAGCGGAGGAAGAAAGACAGCGAAATGTCCTCGAAATGATCCCCTCGGAAAACTACACATCCTCAGCGGTTCTGGAAGCACTTGGAACAGTTTTAAATAACAAGTATTCTGAAGGATATCCAAGAAGAAGATACTACCAGGGAAATGCTGTAGCTGACGAGGTAGAGCAGTTGGCGATTGATCGCGCAAAAAAACTTTTCGGTGTACCGTTTGCTAACGTCCAAGCTTTATCCGGAGCGCCTGCCAATTCGGCTGTGGAGATGGCAGTTTTAAAACCGGGAGATACTTTAATGGGTTTGTCCTTGGCTTTTGGAGGACACTTAACACACGGAGCTCAAAATTAGCCAAAAAAGAAAAACCCAAATTAATAATCTGTGGATTTACAGCATATCCTAGAATAATAGATTTTAAAAAGTTTGCCGAAATAGCCGATAAGATTGGAGCATATCTTTTGGCTGATATTTCACACATTGCCGGTTTGGTCGTCGCAGGAGCCCACCCTTCACCAGTTGCCCATGCACATCTTGTTACAACAACTACCCACAAAACTTTAAGAGGGCCTAGAGGAGCAATTATTATGGTGACAAATAAAGGACTTAAAAAAGACCCGGAGTTGGGGAAAAAGATTGACAGCGCTATTATTCCAGGTTTGCAGGGTGGGCCGCATGACAACCAAACCGCAGCAATTGCTGTGGCCCTTCGCGAGGCTCAGGGTAAACCCTTCAAGAAGTATGCTGAACAGATTGTTAAGAATTCAAAAGTCTTGGCAAAAGAATTAAACAGTTACGGATTTGATTTGGTTTCTGGCGGTTCGGACAACCATCTGATACTTATAGATCTTCGTAACAAAGGAGTAAATGGAAAAGTTGCAGCGGTTGCTTTGGAAGTTGCTGGTATTGTTCTTAATATGAATGGAGTACCATTTGATACTAATCCACCGCTATGGCCATCGGGAATTCGTCTGGGTACTCCTGCAATAACTACGAGGGGCTTGAAAGAGCGAGATATGGTTAGGGTTGCTAAATGGATGAACGATGCGATTAATGAAGTTGTGGGAAGTGAATTGCCGAAAGATAAGGAAGAAAGAAAAGAGTATTGGAAAGAACTTAAAACCAAAATCTGGAAAAACAAAAAACTTTTGAAAATTGGTCAAGAAGTAAAATCATTTACGAAAAAATACCCCATTTATTAAAGCCCCATAATTTCAATTCCAATCTAGTTGTATTAATTTGTGATTTTTTTGTTTGTAAAGAATAGGGTGGGGGTGGGCGCGCGAGGCGTCAAAGTTTTTGCAGGGCTGCGTCTGCATAACTAGACGTCCGTACGTCCACCCCCTAGCACTCCGGGACGATCTCGCTTTCGCGAAAAATCGGCCCTTGCCGAGAAATTCAACCCGATCCTGAGTTGTGGGGAGGAGGGAGGGCCACTTCCCAGAGATCGAAAGAATCTCTCGAAGTCCGGACGAGCTCCAGGCGTTTGCAGTGTTGACGGGTGGACACAGCATGGCCTTTTACCCGCCTAGGGTAAAGTATTTAGTGAAGACCAGTCCTGCGTTTGACCGAAGTCCTGGCCTTTGGCCGAGAAGATCTGACCGATCAAGGGCGACATGCGACTGTCCGGTCTATTCTCTCGGACTACCTCCAAGCTCCGATGCCGCTTCAGCTAGCTGCGCTTTTAGCGTTTGGTGGCGCTAGCCTAGCTTCGCGGCCAGAGCAAGAACATCAGGAGATGTCCGATCCGGGTCACGTCAGTGACCTACAGCTCGTTGTCGAGGACGGGCTCGAACACGAAAGCCTGCTGCGATCGTGCGGCGGGCGTTGTGCTGAGCGATTGCTGTCCCGAGGGACAGGTGCGTGACGGTGCCATCAGGTGAATCCTGTGGTCGTGAGACGCATGGGACGTTGTCCTCCCTGGGGGGTCCAGACTCTCAAGTCGGGTGAGGACTGGGAATTGACACGTCTTGCGACGTTTGCGCATAACCTAAGGGTGCTCGCACCACTTCCGACTTCAAGTGCGAACTACGCGCCTCGGCGGCCCATTAGCAGCTCATGCTAAAGTTCTGCATAGAACTCCTCCTACATCTCTTAACCCACGAATGTGGATTATAGAGCAAAACTAAACGGCTAAAAAGCCGTGGTTGAATTTCGAAATGTATCCGATACCAATATTTATTCACCAAAATTTTGATGGACAAATATTGGCACCGAAGACATTTTTATTTGGGTGCTAATTTTTTAAAGTACGTTTAATCATTAGTCATTCTTTTCGCAAATTGAAAAGACGACCAAATTGACTAAATTAGCTAAATTCTAACAGAATAAATTTTCACAAACAACAAGCAAATGTTTTATTGCAAAAGATTTTTTATTCAGCTATAATTGCGACTATCACTCACATTCGAAAATTGTTCCTGTTCTGTTTAGAATAAATCGAATGGCGGTCAACCCTCCTACGCCAAAGGCTACGGAAGGGCGAAGGAGCACAAATATGAGAGATATCACACTTGAAGAACTTCTTGAGGCCGGTTGCCATTTTGGCCACCAGGTAACACGCAGCAATCCTAAAGCCCGGGATTATATTTTTGAGGCCAGAGATGGAATTCATATTATTGATTTGGTAAAAAGTAAGGAAGGACTTGAGGAAGCAGCTGTTTTTGTCAAATCTTTAGCCCTGAGACCAGATAGCAACCTCGTTATTGTGGGCACAAAAAGACAAGCACATCCGGTGGTCGCCGAAGTTTTCCAGAAAGCAAAAGATGCAGGAGTCTCAGATGGACTTTTTTATGTGACACAGCGCTGGATTGGCGGACTTTTCACAAATTTTTCCGAAGTATCCAAAAATTTCAAAAAACTTGAGGATTTGGAAAAAAAATTAGCAAGCCCTGAAGAAAAATCTAAATATACAAAAAAGGAAATAGGAGATTGGGAGACAGAAAGGCAAAAGCTTGAAAATCTCTATGGAGGAATAAGAAATTTAAAGAAAACTCCCGATGCGCTATTTATAATTGATGCAAAACTTGAGGAGTTGGCTATAAGAGAGGCTATAAAAACAGGAGTTACTACCGTATCAATCGCCGATACAAATTCAGACCCACATATAATTGATTATCCAATTCCGGCAAACGACGATGCAGTGGGGAGCATAAGCTTGATCCTTCACTATATAATAGATGCGTGGATAGAGGGAAGAAAAAAAGCTTCGCAGAAGCAAGAGAAAGTTGAAAAATCGACTGAAAATAAAAAACCTGCAACCACTGAAATACCCGCCGCCGCTAAAGCTAAGGCGGGCAAGCAGAAGAAATCGACCGGCGATAAGCCATTGAAGCCTGTTAAAGAAACAAAAGAAACATAATTTTAAATTTGAAATTTGAATTGAAATCAAAATTTTAAAATTTGAAACATTTAAGCCTCATTGAAAATTGAAAATTTGAAATTGAAAATTTATAATGTATAGGGTTGCAAGGGAAATATTATTATGAATATAAGCATTGATCAAATAAAACAATTAAGGGAAGAAACCGCAGCATCTATAGCAGATTGTCGCAAAGCGCTTGAAGAGTCAAATGGTGATTATAAAAAGACACTTGAGTGGCTTAAAAAAAGAGGAATTGAAAAGGCTGAGAAAAAAGCGGACAGAGAAACACCACAGGGAATAGTTGAGGCTTATGTTCACGGTAATGGAAAAATTGGAGTTTTAATTACTCTTCTTTGCGAAACAGATTTTGTGGCAAGAACAGATGAGTTTAAAGCTTTAGCCCACGAAATCGCTTTGCAAGTGTCCGCAATGAATCCCAAGAACGTTGAGAGTTTGCTTGCTCAAGAATATATAAGAGATCCGCAGATGACCATTGAACAATTAGTTAAACAAACAATAGGAAAGCTTGGAGAAAACATTGCGGTGCGTGAGTTCATTCGATTAGAACTCTAAAAAGAATTCGCTATATCATATATTAATATATGATATAGAACAAATAACAAATATGGATAGTAATTTTATGCCTAACTTAAGACAAAAGATGGAGAAGGCTATCGAGATTCTCAGGTCCGATTTTTCAACAATTCGTACAGGAAAAGCAGCGCCTTCTTTGGTAGAAAATATTATGGTTTCGGTTTATAACGGGGCGTCTAAGCTTAGGGTTATGGAAGTTGCAACAATTAACGCAGCAGATTCTCAGAGTTTGGTGCTTACTCCTTTTGACGCATCAATTATTGAAGAAATCAGAAAGGGGATCATGGAGGGAGGATCAGGTCTTAATCCAGCCAGTGACGGACAAGTGATTAGAATTAATGTTCCTCCTCTGTCGGAAGAAAGAAGACAAGAGCTTATTCACATGATGCGACAAAAACTTGAAAATGGAAAAATCATGATAAGACAAATTCGACATGAAGCTATGGAAAGTGCAAAAAAAGAAGGATTATCCGAGGATGATGAAAAAAGACTCGAAAAGGAAATCCAAACGTTAACAGATCAATTTATGGGAGAAATAGACTTAATGGGAAAGAAAAAAGAAGAAGAGCTAATGCAGATTTAACCTCGACTCCATTATTGACAAAATAATAAGTTAGAGATAATATTCCATCATGACAACCGAACAAAGAGCAGGGCTTGTAATTGGTCGAGATCTAGTAGCTCCGGCAGTTGCTGCTATTAAGCTAAGAAGACAACAAGCAGCAGAAAGACCTACTGAGGCTGAAAGCTTTGCACTAGTACAAGCGAGAGAGCTAAATGCATTAGTTGATGGCGGAGTGCAAGATTTATTTGTTGGCGCAGCACAATCTTTACGAGAAGAATACCCTGACGTAAGAGTAAGAGCAGCTAAGCCTACAGGGAGGCGGCGTGACAATATGGCTATAGTGCTCGAATTCGATCATCATAGAACCAAAGAAGGACTCCAATCATTCAGAAGAATGTTTGCAATTCCTAATCCTCGTGATGAGTTAAGAGAAATAGAATTTGCGATTGGTGAAGGCTCATTGTTATCTCCTGAAAGGAACCTTATTGCTAGGAAAGAGGACGCAAATGGTGAAGTGGAAAAGCAATTTTATTTTTCTTACGATGACGGAGAATTTATGCTATCACTCGCTGCGAAAATGATTGCATCGAGAATTGAAATGTCTACAGGTTGGAATTTGGTAACCATAGATAATGGAGGAAGGTCATGGCTACAAAGGCAGCGAGCACTAAGAGGAGCACTAAGAGGAGCACTAAGAGTTAAGCCGAATGATATAGAAAGGCCCTTTATTGAAGTTGAAATTCCACCTCTCTCATCGGGTCCGGCCCCTGTAGTAGCCGCTTCATAAAAGCTCTAACTTTTGTTATACTCATCAGACATGGTTCTAACAATTCTCGTCTTCATAGTAATGCTTTCGGTTTTAGTGTTAATTCACGAACTGGGGCATTTTCTGGTTGCAAAAAAATTTGGAATTAGAGTAGAAGAATTTGGATTTGGCTTTCCTCCGCGCGTTTGGGGCAAAAGAATTGGCGAAACAATTTATTCCATAAATCTTTTACCGATCGGAGGGTTTGTAAAACTTTATGGCGAAGATGAAGCGGGCTCTGGTCGCGTTAAGCCAGTAGCCAATGGCAAGCAGCCAATAGCTGATCTTGATCGGGCTTTTTTTGCAAGACCGATATGGCAAAGATTTGTTGTTGTTATAGCAGGAGTAGCGATGAATTTTTTGCTGGCGATTGTAATAATTTCATATGTTTTTTCTGCTGAGGGAGTTCCCAGTCTGGGTGATAAGGTAATAGTCACAGAAGTTATTAAAGGATCGCCATCTGATGTTGCAGGGCTTAAAAAAGGAGAGGTAATTTATAGAATAAATGATGAAAAAATTGAATCAACTGAGGAATTGATAGGAATAACAAGAAAAAGTTTAGGAAAAGAAATAAGACTGGGTGTTGGGGGAGAGAAAATCGGTGAAGAAAGAGAAATAAAACTTATTCCGCGGGAGAAGTATCCGGCGGACCAAGGACCGATGGGAGTGGCGGTAGGTCAGTCAATAGTAGTAAAAAAATATCCATGGTATCAGGCTCCATTTGAAGGAACTAAAGAAGTCGTTAAAGATTCTTTCTTAATAATTGCTGGACTTGGAATGGTAATAAGGGATTTATTAAGCTCCGGAAATGTGCCCCAAGGAGTAGCAGGGCCGGTAGGAATTGCTCAGCTTACGGGTGAATTTGTAAAAACAGGACCTGTGGCTGTTCTTTCTTTTATGGCTCTTCTTTCTCTAAATCTTGCGGTGTTAAACATACTGCCAATTCCGGCATTGGATGGAGGCAGACTCTTTTTTATAGTTTTGGAAGCAATAACCAGAAGGAAAGTGAATCCGAAATATGAAGCATACGCACATGCTGTGGGGATTGCGGTACTTCTCGCGCTGATCGCTATCATAACTCTTCATGATTTTGTAAGAATCTTTCAGGGCAAACCTATTTTTCCACAGTAATTTTTGCCAAAATGAAACCCCCCTCAAGACCGACTACTCGTCGAAATAAATCGCGCATACGCGACTATTCCAACACTCATAGTTGAAATCTCTTGGGGGGCTTCTTGCGACTTTCACGTCGGTCAGTGGCGATGACGCCAGAGCCATGTGATGATCCCAGCGGACACCACGATAAGAACGATCCCTGTGGAGATCGCTCCGATGTCGAGGTTCAGGCCGGACCAGAAGTTGTCCCACTGCTGGCTGAGCCAGGACCAGAAGTTGTCCCAGTTCTGGCTGATCCGGAAATCCTTCCAGATCTCGCCGAGCTTGCGGAAGAACGTCTGGGTCCAGTGGACCGTCGCCCCATCGATGACGAGGACGCCGATCACGAGGCCGATGAAGGCCAGGCCCCATGCGAGGATCTTCGCCAGGAACCTGACAATGACCCAGAATACGGCCCAGTTCACGATGCACCTCCTGTGCTGTGCGTCGAACCGTGGTGGACTTCACCAGAGTCCGACAATTACTGCTGTGGATTATCAAGGTCTTCGTTTCGACCCGTAAATGAGATGAATGCAAGAACCAGCAGGATAGCCCCAATTCCCAGCGGAATTGCTAGGTTGAGGATGTTCCTATTGGAATCAACGAACTTCTCCCATCCCATGGCGTTTAGGATCGACGCCGTCAGGTGGAGGAATGGCTCTTGGATGGACCAGAGAGCAACTACCACCAGAACGATGGCGATCCAGACGCATCCGGGATTTCGAACTCCGAAGGGATTTCGCCTAGATCTCCGGTAACGACTCCTGCTTCGACTCACTGGCGTCTCCTCTATCTGTGAAAGTGCAAGAAACAGGGGGAGTATATCACAGCATAAGTTAATTTTCAACTATAGGACGTTTTTATTTAAAATTCATTCTAAATTGCTATCTTTTGAAAAGAAAAATCTTGATATATACTATGCCAGATGGATGAGCAGTTTGATTTAAAAAATCTACTGTCCCCGGACGAGCGAAAAAAAGACGGAATTAGCCTAATAAGCGCGCGGACCAAACCCGAGGGACTTCGTGAAGCAAAAAAACTTTTATATAGATATTCTTCCAGAAAATCTGCGCTGTTCCTATCAGGTGGTCTAACTCCTCGTCCTCTTTATGAGGATTTAGCAAAAGAAAAAAAATTAATTCTTGGGAGCGCTGCTTTGGTAGATGAGAGATATGGTGAGGTATTAAACAAAGAAAGCAATGAAAAAATGATGCGCGACTCGGGTTTGCTGTCTTACTTTGATTCTATAAACGCGCCATTTTATGGAGTGCTTCATAATAATTCGATGGAAAAAGAGGCAAAAGATTATGATTTAATCCCTGGTATTTATGAGGAGTTGAAAATAGTTGACGAACGAGCCAACAATGCAAAAACCGATTAAAATTTCTCGCTCCGGATTGAAACTATTTCTTGAATGCCCAAGATGTTTTTGGCTGGACCTACATCACAAAATTAAACGGCCGCC
>JACOXV010000016.1 GCA_016182225.1 Candidatus Levyibacteriota bacterium | reverse complement strand
TTATGGCATTTATCATAGACCCAGTTTTATTGTCTGCATACATTATTACTTCGGAATCCACGTGACGCGCAGCCCTCCCCATGATCTGAATAAGAGAAGTCTTACTTCTTAAAAAGCCTTCTTTATCTGCGTCAAGAATTGCCACAAGAGATACTTCCGGAAGGTCCAGTCCTTCTCTCAATAAATTTATTCCTACCAGCACGTCATATTCTCCTCGCCTAAGTTTGTCCAGTTCATCTTGCCGATCCAATGTTTCTATATCTGAGTGAAGATAAGATACTTTTATTCCGCGTTCTTTAAGAAAAGAGGACAAATCCTCAGCCATTCTTTTAGTCAAGGTAGTTACCAGAACTCTTTGACTCTTTTTTGTTCTCTCTTCGATCTCCTCCATAAGATCATTAATTTGGCCTTTGGAAGGCTTTATGGTGATTTTAGGATCAATGAGACCTGTGGGACGTACCAGTTGCTCAATGACAGCATTTCCCCCTTCTTGAGCTAAAGAAATTTCATAATCGTTAGGAGTGGCGCTAACATATACCATTTGATGAGTACGCTTAATAAACTCTTCAAATTTGAGCGGTCTGTTATCTAATGCAGAAGCGAGTCTAAATCCGTATTCCACCAACGTCTCTTTTCTGCTTCTATCTCCGTTGTACATCCCGCGTATTTGAGGAACGGTTATATGTGATTCGTCAATTATACAAAGCCAATCTCTGGAGCATTCCTGTAAGTAATCAAGAAGCGAGTAGGGGGGCTCACCGGGTTCTCGTCCGTCAAAATACCTGGAATAGTTTTCTATTCCATTTACAAACCCTACTTCCCTAATCATTTCCAAGTCGTAATTGGTTCTTTGTTCTATTCTTTGTGCTTCAAGAAGTTTTCCCTGTGATTTCAGTTCTTTTACTCTAAGGTCTAGGTCATATCTTATTTGTTTGAACACGTTATCGTAAGACTGAGGATCAGTCATGTAGTGTTTTGCAGGATATACAACAGCCCCATTTAGAACTTGAATATTCTCACCGGTAAGAGGGTCAAATTCTAAAAGATTTGTAATTTTATTATTATCTATTTCAATTCTTAACCCGAAGTCCGAATAAGCAGGGAAAAGCTCAATACTTTCTCCCCGAAGTCTAAATGTTCCTCTTTTCATTCCGTAATCATTTCGGTCATATTGAAGATCGGAAAGCCGAAGGATGATGGATTTTTGATCAAGCGCCACGCCTTTTTTAAGTTCCATAACAAATTTTCCATATTCCATGGGTGAGCCAATGTTGTAAATACAGGAGACAGAAGCTACAACAATTACGTCTTTTCTTGTGAGTAAATTTGTAGTTGCGGCAAGGCGAAGCTTATCTATTTCCTCATTTATCTCAGATTCTTTTTCAATATACGTATCGGATTGAGGAACATATGCCTCAGGTTGATAGTAGTCATAATATGAGACAAAGTATGAGACTGCATTGTTGGGGAAAAAATCTCTAAATTCTTGATAAAGTTGGGCTGCTAGGGTTTTATTATGAGAGATGACAAGGGTAGGTCTCTGAAGATTTTGTATTACATTTGCCATGGTAAAGGTTTTTCCACTGCCCGTAACACCGAGAAGAACTTGATGTCTGTTGTTCATATTAATACTCTCGGTTAATTTTTTGATAGCTTGAGGCTGGTCTCCGCTTGGTTTAAAATCAGATTTAAGCTTAAATTTCATAGTTTGATGGGCGACTTATAATTGTAACACAGCTTGGCGTTTAATTAACCTAATCAAGGACCAAACTCTAAACACCAAGCCTTAACATTATAAAAAAATTAAAGTCTTTGGGGTTATTTAGAAATTAGAAATTGAATCAGTATGATTCTTTTTGTCCTATTGACAAAGTTCTATTATTTTTCGTATAAAATATACATAGACTATGCCAGGAGTACTTTACAGAAAAGAAAGGGAAATACTTGAATACCTCGCTCAGTTCCAGAGTCAGTATGGGTTTTCTCCAACTTTATCGGAAATAGCGAAAGCTACGGGTCATAAAAGCAATTCTACGATTCACACTATTATTCGATCCCTTGTCGAGAAAGGCTATATCCAAAAAGTTGATGGCAACACACGTGTGCTTAAAATAATTGATGATAAAATAGCCAATACTTTTCAGGGTAATCTTCCGTCCATAGACCTTCCGCTTATGGGTTTTATTGCCGCGGGAAGTCCGCTGGAGCCTCATACAGATCCAAATGCTACCTTTACGATATCGGCTTCTATGATTTCCGGTAAAAAAACCGCTTATGCCCTTCAAGTAAAAGGGAATTCGATGATAGAAGAGGGAATTTATGACGGAGACTATGTAGTTATTGAAAAATCGGATATTGCAAATAACGGTGACATAGTTGTAGCGCTTGTAGATGATAACTTGGCTACTCTCAAGAAATTTTATAAAGAAGGGGATACTGTAGTTCTTAAGCCGGCTAATTCCGAAATGGATCCAATTTATCCAAAGAGCTTAAAAATCCAAGGTGTTTGCGTCGGCATCGTCCGCAAATTCAAGAGCTACTAATTTTTGTTTGACATCTTTTGTGAGAGAGAGTATAGTTCGGATAAATTATGGTTGAACAGATAGATAGACATCCAGGCAGATTAGGAAGAGTTGTAAGAGTTGTAAGAATAGTAACAGCTGCTATCTTTCTTGCAGTTCCAGCCACTGCAGGTAAAGTTAATGCCTCTGAAACTTCTGTACCGGCTATTGTCCAGCCTGCAAGCTTAGCGGAACGAAGTGAACCAATAAATCAAACAATTTATGTTGATTTGCCGGATTGGAAATGTGATCCCAGAAACGATGCATTTATAAGAGATAGGAGTACAGAAAATTTTACAAGACCTGATACTTCAGTTACCGAAGATTATCTAAGTGTAACATATCCCGTTGATGAAGAAGGTGGCACTATCTATCAAACAGTAGTATATGCGAATACAGAATTACAGGATGGAGATATTTTAAGATATTATTCTGATTCTCGAGATTGTCCTCTTCCAGAAGGGGTACCAACTATACCAGCAGAAAATCAATAAATCGCAAACCAACACCTACTGAATCCCATATATTTGCAAAAAGTATAGTACTACATAGTACTGGAGTATTGTATAACTTTTATATTTTATGTTTTATTTTTGGAAGTTTGATGATTTTCTTCTTGCGGTTTATATACCAGAGAATTCCCAGCAGTATTAAAACTAAAGGTATAAATTGAAGTTTGTTGAAATAGTTAACGATAGCGCTCCAGTTTTTTCCCAGATAAAAACCAAGTAAGACAAGCGTTGAGTTATAGATAATTGAAGCTGAAACAGAAGAAATTAGAAACTTGCTTAGTTTGATCTCGCAAACTCCTGCGGCTACAGAAGTCCACGCTTTAAGTCCCGGAGTTAGCTTGGCAACAAAAACAATTGGAGCGCCATGCTTCTTGATTAGATTCTTTTAATCGCGGAAACAATGACGGTCTCTTCTAGAAAATAACCAATATAGTAAGCAATTATACCGCCGACAAAATCTCCTAAAACGCTTGCTAAAATGACAAGAAGAATAATAAGTTTTCCTTGGCTAGCCAAAAAGCCTGCAAAAGGAAGAGTAGCTTCTGTGAGTAAGGGGATGAAATCCGAATTAAGCATCATTACCAGAAACACTCCAATATATCCAAAGGAGGATACAAAAGATGTCAAATTTTCAATCATATCGTTATGTCAAGGTCCGTCCTTGAATCGAGCCTGATCAAGGACGGACCTTGATGGAGACTAACGTCCGAACTTGGGTAATTTAATTATTTTTAGTTTGTGATTGATATACCAGAGAATGAATACTAAAAATATGGCTCCTAAGGCCATTTGGAACTGCCTAAAGTAAGGCTCTAAGATATGCCATTCACTTCCAAACCGGACACCGACATAAGTTAGCAACCCTGACCAAATTAAAGATCCTGTAAACGTATAAAAAGAAAATTTCCAAATATTCATTTCCGCAAGACCTGCTGGAAGAGAAATAAACGTTCGTACAGCAGGTAACACCCTTGAAAAAAAAGCCACAGCGTCCCCGTATTTCCTAAGCCAATGGATTGACCTTTCGTATTCATGTTCGGTTATTAGAAGAAACTTTCCCCATTTTCTTATCCACCCTAAAATTACGTGTTCTTCTAGATAATATCCAATACCATATGCAATCCACGATCCTACTAAATTTCCAAAAGCTCCGGCTAATACAACCAGCCAGAAATTAAGCTCTCCCTGCTGTACGAGAAAGCCTGAAAAGGGCATCGTAATCTCAGAGGGTAGAGGAATAAGAGCTGATTCCAAAGTCATTAAGATAAAGATGCCAATATAGCCTGTGGTGTCGATAAACTGTATAATATATCCTGTAATTATTTCAATAATGCCATGCATAAAGGAACATTATACATTGTAGCAACGCCGATCGGTAATTTACAAGACATAACCATTCGTGCAATCGAGACCCTTAAATCCTGTGAATATATTGTCTGTGAAGATACTAGAGTTGCAGCAAAGCTCTTTAGAAGTGTTGGAGTAAAAGGAGACAAGATGCTAATTTCTTATTTCGAGCATAATGAGGATAGAAGAATTCCAAATATTTTAAATACACTTAAAAATGGCAAAGATGTTGCATTAATTTCCGATTCCGGAACTCCGGGAATTTCTGATCCGGGCTTTAGGCTGGTTAGAGAGTGCTTGAAAGAGGAAATTCGTGTAGTTTCTATTCCGGGACCTTCTGCGTTGATTTCAGCTTTAGTTTCCTCCGGTCTTCCTACAGACAAATTTATTTTTCTTGGATTTCTTCCTCAAAAAGAGGTAAATAGACTAAAACTCTTAAAAAATCTAAAAAAATCTTTATCTCTTGTAGAATCAACAGTAATAATTTACGTAAGTCCGCATAAAGTTGGTAAAACTTTCCAAAGCATAGAAGAAGTATTTGGAGACATAGAAGTGGTTATTGCACGAGAGCTTACAAAAGTTTTTGAGGAAGTAAAGAAGGATAGGATAAGTAATTTTATGTCAGTCTATGAAAAGAAAAATCCGAAAGGGGAGTTAGTTGTTCTTTTTAGTCTGAAAAGTTCCTAAGATCTTATTTTTTGGTCAATCCAAAGAAGTCTATTGTATTTAGCCACTCTTTCTCCCCTAGCCGGAGCACCAAATTTTACATAATCTGATGATACAGCTACAGCAAAATCTGCAATAAAATCATCATTGGTTTCTCCTGACCTGTGGGAGACGATTATCTTAAGACCTGCTTCTCTTGCCATTTCAACTACAGCAAGAGCCTCTGTAATGGTTCCTATTTGGTTTGGTTTTATAACTATTCCGGTAATAGCTTTTTTACTTAAAGCAGCCTGCAGTCTTGCGGGATTTGTAACAGTAAGGTCATCTCCTACAATCATGGCGTGACTACTTGATTTTAATTCCCCTATTTTTGACCAACCTTCGGAGTCATCTTCGCTTAATGGATCTTCCATATATAATAGGTGAAAGTCCTGACTGAGTTGGTCATAAAAAGATAACAGATCATCGGAGTTTATATGACCTTCCCCTTTGTCTCTTATTCTATAAGTGCCGTTATCGTAGAAATTATTTCCAGCAATATCCAGTCCCAAAAATATATCGTAGTTAATTCTAAGCTTACTTGAGAGAATAGCTTTCTGAACCATATTTAATGCGTCCCTGTTAGTTGGAAAGCTGGGACCAAATCCGCCCTCATCTCCGATGAGAGTTGAGGCATTTTTTTCAGTAAGGGTATTTTTAAGCGAATAGTAAGCATTGACAGCCATATTGAGTGAATCTTTATAATTTATATTTGTAGCAGGAATGATTAAAAATTCCTGAAAGTCCAGATTATTGCCGGCATGTTTTCCGCCATTTAAAATATTGAAACACGGAGTAGGAATTTTAAATGGGATATTTCTGGGAATAAATCTTTTAAGAAATAAAAAGAGGGGCAGTTTTTCGCTGTTTGCTACTGCTTTTGCCGTGGCGATTGAAACAGGAAGAATGGCATTTGTTCCTAAATTTTGTTTATTGTCAGTTCCATCAAGCTCTATCATTGCTAAATCTATTTGTCTGGTATCGTCTGCATTCATTCCAATAAGCTTAGGTGCGATTACTTTATCAACATTAGATATGGCATTTAGAACTCCATTTCCGTTATATCTTCCCGGATCTCCATCTCTTATCTCACGAGCTTCATGTTTGCCTGTTGAAGTTCCGCTCGGGGAAGAACCTATCCCAAAGCTTCCATTATCTAAAATTACATTAGCCTCAACCGTAGGCATTCCTTTTGAATTAAGTATTTCCCTTGCAAAGATTTTTTGAATTTTCGCCATATCACTTTACTAATTCTTTTTCAATTTCTGCTATATGTTTTCTTACCGATTCAAGTACATCGGGTGATACGGATACACTTGTTATCCCACTCCTAACTACATTTTCCAGTATCTCAGGATAGCTTGAAACCGATTGTCCGCAAATAGACGAGGTTATTTTATACTTGTGACACGTTGATATAATTTTTTCAAGAGCCCATTTTACAGCCTCGTTTCTTTCATCAAACTCTTTTGCAACCTCGCTGTTGTCTCTGTCTGTCCCTAGGATAAGCATTGTAAGGTCATTAGTGCCTACCGACACTCCGTCAATTCCTACTTCTATAAATTTATCAAGTAGAATTACATTGGATGGGATTTCTACCATCATCCATAATTTAAAAGTAGGGGATCTGTGAAGACCGACACCTGATAAAATTTGTTTTACGTCCTCAAGCTCTTTAACCGTTCGAACGAATGGAAGCATTAGCCAAAGGTTTTTCATTCCATTTTTATTCCTCACCCTTTTAATTGCTTCTAGCTCCAGTTTAAACGTTTCCGGATCATGAATATATCGATAAGCTCCTCTGTAACCTAACATTGGATTTGGTTCTTCCGGCTCGTATTCCTTTCCTCCATCTAAATTTCTATATTCGTTAGTTTTAAAGTCGGTAGCTCTGTATACAACGGGCCTGGGATTAAATGCTTCACAAAAAGTCATAAGCTGGCTGGAAAGCTTTTCTATAAATTCTGAGGATTTTCCGTCTTTAATCATTTTTTTAGGATGGACTCCAATTCCCGCCATCATAAATTCTGCACGAAGCAAACCTACGCCATCAACATTTCTAGCTGCTTCTTTTTCAGCTAATTCCGGTTCGGCAAGGTTTACGTATACTTTTGTTGCTGTCTTAACATGCTGTTCAACAGTTGTTGTCTGGAGGGTAGCTCCTATTGTAGGAGTAAAAGCGCCTTTGAATACTTCTCCTTTAATTCCATGAACAGTTACCACCATATTATCTCTTAAAATTTTTGTTGCATTTCCTGTTCCTACCACTGCGGGAATTCCTAATTCTCTAGAGACTATTGCGGCGTGGGAAGTTCTTCCTCCCATATCAGTTACTATTGCTACAGCTTTTTTCATTGCGGGAACATAGTCCGGGTTTGTCTGTTCTGTTACCAGAACGTCTCCCGTGGAAACTTTTCCTATTTCTTTTGCAGATGAGAGAATAACCACGTGCCCCGTGGCTATTCCGGGGCTTGCAGCCTCTCCATGAAGAATAGGTGAGCCCAAGTCTTCTACTTCTTCTTGGGTTATTTTTCTTTCTTTAATTGTTGTTACTGGTCTTGTTTGAACAATGTAGACATGACCTGCGTCAATTGCCCACTCAATGTCTTGCGGAAAGTAGTAATGTTTTTCCAGTTTTTTCCCAAGCTCTGCCAGTTCTTTGATTTCGTTGTCAGAAATTTTCTGTTTCTCCCTTTTTAATAGAGAAACAGAAACTTCTTTGTTTGAATCTCCCTTTTTTTCTAGCTTTACTTTTTGACTAGCAACTCTTTTAAGAAGTATTTTTAGATCTTTTTTATCAACCTCATAGTGATCGGGAGTAATTTGTCCCTGCACAATCATTTCTCCGAGTCCGTAAATTGCCTCAATAATTATTTTTGATTTGTCATTTGTAAGTGGATCTATCGTAAACATGACTCCTGATGCGTCAGATTCAACCATTTTTTGAACAGGTACTGCTATCCCTACTTTAAAATGATCAAATTTATTCTCATTTCTATAAAAAATTGCTCTAGCCTCAAAAAGGGAGGCCCAGCAGTCTTTGACTTTTTTAATTAATGTAGCCTCGCCCGACACGTTGAGATATGTTTCTTGTTGTCCTGCAAAAGAAGCGTTAGGAAGGTCTTCAGCTGTGGCAGAGGAACGCACTGCAACCAAAGGATCTGAAAGTGTTCCTCCGAGTTTTTTATAATAATTATAAATCTGAAGGATTAATTCTCGAGACATTTCTCCCTCGTGAATTTCTCTTTTAATGCTTTCCGATACTTTTATGAGGGACTCGGGTTTATCAAAATTGGCATGATTTAGAAGATGTCTTACTTTTGCAGTGAGATTGTTATTTTTTACGAATTCAAAGTAGGCATGCGCGGTTACTACGAAACCATTCGGGACCGGAAATCCGGCCTTTACCATTTCTCCTAAATTTGCAGCCTTACCGCCGACTATGGGGATGTCATCTTTATCAACTTCGGAGAACCAGACCAGATTTTTTAGGGCAGCCATAGTCTAATTATGACCAGAATGGGTTCTCTTATCAAGCCCTCTTATGAAGGTTTTGCGAGTTGTTCTTTAAAATAATCCACCCAGGGGATAAGGCTTGGGTCCTGCCCATATAATAGTCCAAGATAAAGTGTTAGATAACCACCAAAAGAAAGAGTATTTAATACCTGCGATAGCTTGGTTGATCCTTGTGGTTGGAAGCTAATAAATTCTATTTGGTTTTTACTGACTACGTCCTGCGTGAGTTTAATCCTTTTTGAGTGAATTGGAGAATATAAGTTAGACTCAAGGAACAATATTTTTAATTTCTTATCTTTGGGATATTTTAATCCTTCCATAAGGTGGTTCAGGAATATCTTCAAAGAGAGATATGCTTTTTGAAGTCTCATTCAATTGATTCCTCATGATATGTGCGTTTCCAACCAAATGCTGTGCAGCAAAAATAACTGGGATATAATCTTGGATCTCTTTTGCAATTTCCTGTGCTTTTTGTTTAACTTCTTTCTGAGACGCACGAATTTCTTCGATTGCTTTTTTAATTTCATCTTTTGAAATACTGATTACGCCGAGTTGGTTTAATAGTATTAATGTTCCCATAAGAATATATCCGGTTCCAAGTCTGGGTTGTCCTGAGGGATTGTTTTTTGGATTAAAAGTAAAACCCGGATATTTTGACTTTAATATATCTCCTAATTTACCGCCAGATGAGAAACCGGTTATCTTAGCGTTTCGATTCATGGCTTCTTCTACGCAAGATAAAGCTTCTTCAGTAGAGCCAGAATAGCTAATTGACATGACAACTGTTTGACTATTTACATATTTTGGAAGCGAATAGTCAGAGATAACCGTTACAGGTTTTTTAAGATCTTTAAAATATAAAGAGTTTAGAATATGTGCACCGTATGCTGATCCACCCATACCACAAATAATAATGTTTTGTGCACTTAAGTACTCCGAATTGTTTGTAATACTGAAGAAGGGGGTATCATAATACTCATTTAGCATTTGCTCACATTGGTCTGCCAAAAGCCCAGTAGATCCATAAACGTCTTTAGGATCCAAATGTTTGAATGTTAATGGGTTATTTAAATCAATCATGCATCATATATCGATATATCATACAGTACTAATGTCCTGATGTGTCCCAATCTTTGCTTACGATATCAAATTTATCCAACTTTTCTTTAAATATTTTCTGAATTCTTTCTAATCCTTCCTTTGTTTTTGACTCAAATCTTAAAACTAATGTGGGGGTATTAGATGATGCTCTTACAAGTCCCCAGCCATCGTCAAAATAAACTCTTGCGCCATTTATATCAACAACTCTGTTTCCGCCATCTTTAAACTCTTTCGTTAGTTGCTCAACTATCTTATATTTATCTTCATCTGTTGCCTTAACTTGAATCGTGGGCGTTGATACATAATACGGCGTGGTTGCTATGACTTCGGATAAAGGCTTATCTTGGGTAGATAAGTACTCAAGCATTTTTAAAGCAGCAAAAGCACCATCATCAAATCCATAAAAATCCTCCACGAAAAATATATGTCCTGACATTTCTCCTGCCATTGCAGCCTTTTCTTCGGCTAGTTTTGATTTAATGTAAGAATGTCCAGTCTTCCACATTATCGGTATTCCTCCATTGGCTTTTATGTCTTCAGGAAGTGCCTCGGAAACTTTTACATCAAAAACTATTTTTGCACCTGGTTTTTTAGACAAAACTAAGCGTGACAGAAGAATTATATAGCGATCTGGCCAAACAGTGGCTCCTTTTTCGTCAGTTAGCCCTAACCTGTCGCAGTCTTTCCAGAATGTCTTTCTTTGTTATTGTTCCTTTTCCGTTGATAAATTCTTCTTTTTCAATTGTGTCATAGACATCCGCAAGCTCGTCCCCAAGAAGGGTATATGAGAGATCAGAACCGAGCTTTACTCCGTTCCAACCGACCGGATTATGTGAAGCAGTTACGGTAACCAAACCTTTTACTTTTAGGAAATACTGAGCCCAATATCCCATGGGAGTTGTAATTGTCCCTATATCAACTACATTGACGCCACATTCTATTAATCCTTTTATGACGCTGGCATGAAAACTTTCAGATGTGCCTCTGGCATCATGTCCGACAACCGCAGTATCTATATTTTTTTTTCGAAGAAAAGTGCCAAAGCCCCTACCTATGTAATACATTGATGAATCATTCAGCTCATCGTCTGCTTCGCGACCGCGGAGATCATATTCGCGAAACATTGTTTTTTTGAGTTTCGGCATAAAAAATATCTTATATTTCAAGCATTAAAATGTCAATGGCGGTGCGAAGAGGTAGGCTGGATTGTCCTGTTTTTGTCCCCTTATCTATTTCGAAAATTTTATTATAAATTATTTTTAATTTTCCTTCGCCGAAGCTTTTGGCCTGTTTTTGGAGTTTGCTTCTCTGCCACGGAGCCAGTCTTTTAACTTCGTCGATGTTTTTTGTTCCCAAAGAAGAAATTGTATATAAAAGCCTGAAGTGGCGGGTGAGCATATAAAATACTATTTCGGTCTCTACTGTTTTTAAAGTCTCCGAAAGCTTTGATAAATTACTTGATGAATTTGGTCTAAGGTTATCCAAAAATTGAAAAATCACCTGAGGATATTTAAAGTTTTTGTCTTCGTATTTTCCCAGTCCTGATAGGGTCTTTTTTCCGATTTCTTTTCCTTCCCAGAGATAAATCCCATTTGATTTGGAGTATTTATCTAATAACTCAATAATTTCAACAAGTTCTGAACCTTTCTTTTTGGAAAATAGGTTTTCAATAAATATTTCCTTTATTTCTCCAAACAGTGAACCTGAAGTTAGTGAATGGAGCAATTCTTCAATCTTTAGATTTTGAGCTTCGAAAAATGCAGTGTTTTTTCGGTTGGCTTTTAAATCCGTAAAGAGTTTTCTTGAGGAGAGAGTATCTTCTCCGTGAACAATCCTTATCATAATTTGCAAAAGTACAGTACTACATAGTACTGGAGTATTGTTGTCAAACTGTTATTGGTTCCTTAAGCGCTTATATTCTTTGAATAATATATTTGCATCTCGTCCTAAATGTCTACTTCGTCCACGATGGGAAAGTAGGGCGCCGGAAAAGTTTTTGGGAATGTGGAGAAGCTCGTGAATCAAAATAGATTTTTTAGTGTCATCGTCTTTTTTATCATAATATTTAGCCAAAACCTCTACGACATATGCAGGTTCTATGTTAAGCGCTCTTTGGAAGATTTTTGGTATAGCCCAGATTCTTGCATAGGCTCTTGAAGATGATCCATAAGATCGATAGCAGAAAATTCTTGAGGGTTTAACATAGTTAAGATTTAAAACTTTTACAATTTCCTTTATATCTTTTTTAACGTCTTTTGCTTCTTCCCACTCTAACTTTCTGCTCCGCATAAAGAATCTCCAATAAATACCAATTTCAAATATCAAATTTCCAATATTTGCTTATTTGATATTTGTCATTTGGCATTTGATATTACTCGCCAGCAGGCGAGTTATGTGTGTTTGTCTGCAACATAGCTGGCACCGTAAGCGTCAGGCTTGGTTTTGGCTATGTATCCGCTGCCTGTAACCATACCAACCACTTCTTTTATCATTTCTCGCGTGTCTCCATGTTCGCCTACGTCTATATGAATTTCAAGGTTATATTTAGGAGAGTGTCCGTTTAGGCCCTTTTTCAGAAGCGGAACAAAAACAGACGCAAAATTAAGAGATGTCATGGTCTCGGCGTAAATTTTTTCTCTCAGAGTGTGAATGTTGTTTTTGTATGTTCTATTCCAAAAATATCTGCCGCCAAATCCTCTTCTGTGGACTAAGACCGCTGTTACCAAGTTAATTTTTTTGGTGCCGTTGGCAAGCGATAGCTTTTCCTGAGAGTCTGTTCCAATTACCAGACTGTATTCAGCGTTTGGCCGTTCTTCCAAAAATTCTCTTATTTGTCCTATTACTTGGTCGGTTTTTAAAATGCCATCGGTGATGTTTTCAAATAAAACCTTATCGATATCAATTGTTTCCATAAAATGTGCCGGATAATTATATCACAGGCTAAAACCTTATCAAGAACCTGAATAGAATTTCTGCAGTTTTTATTTTTATTTTTCGATCTTCTTCCGAGCGAAAATCGATTATAGGTAAATCTTTCTTCTCCTTTTTACCCAAAACACTTTTCTTATTAATAGTTGGTTTTCCGGATATTTTTTTAAAATTTTCAATAGCTTGGTAATATTTCCCATTTGTTCCGTCGTTTTTTATAAAAGAAAATCCTTCAAAAGGTCCGCTTCCTGCTTTAAGTAGAAAAGGAGTTATTGCTACTATTTCACCGTCAGTCCATATTTCATCTAAAGCTTTTTTTAAATATTCTGATGCTTTTTCTTCCAGGACCGATGTGGTTGGCCAGCCCGCTTCTGTAATGAAGATTGGATGGTTTTTATTAGAGAAATTTGAGATTGTTTCTTTTTCGAATCTATAAGAAACAATACTGCTTGATGAAACCACATCCGGAGGTTGAGAAAAGCCGGGATTTGGATATGCGTGGCTTGATAGACCATCGACTTGATTGAAAATTCCAGGAACAGCATCATTCATAAGAGACAAGAAATTAAGCGAATTGATGGATTGTCCCGGAATGTCCGCTGATGCATTATCAAGTCCTCCCGAAATAATGAAAAAGTCAGAATTACGTGATTTAAATACAGAAACTGCTAAGTTTAGGAGATTTGCGTAATCGGCAGGATCAGGAGATCCTCCCCATTCATCGCCTCTGTTTACTTCGTTAAATACCACAATGTATCTATTTTTAATCGGCCAATCCAAGGAATTAAGAAAATTAGCAAAATCAACTACGTCGGAGGGCTCTGGTTTTCTCCAAACAGAAGTGTTGAAGTAATTTCCCTCTGTTGAGAGTCTTATTATAGGAATAAGGCGTAATCTTCTTGCATCATCCATAAAGATCTGCCATTTTTCTAAGTCTTTATCGCCGGATTGAATCGGAATAGTCACGTAACCCCAGCTTCCACCGCTCGAGTTTACTAATTTTGAGGCATCTTCAAGTTCCGAAGGAAATAGAATGTGAATTCCAATTTTATTGTTTGGTTTATCTAAGGGGTTTTCTACTGCAAGAACGGATAGGGGAGTGAATGCTAAAAAAAATGCGATAAATACGACTATTATTAATTTCATCCAAATCGCATTATAGCTCAAATATGGCTTAATCAGAAATTTTTGGCCGCAAAAAAACCCCTTGCGGGGCTTTTTCGGGGTGACATTCTTTCGAAAGTCTCCTGCCTTCTAATACTTTCGTATTTGAGGGTAATCGCTATACTACACCTCACGACAAATTATGTCAATGGGACAAAATATAGCAAAACAGTACAAAATTAAAATGTTTTTTGAGAAAAACCATGTATTGCAGTTAATAGCTTCTTGATTATAATAATGTGGTGAAAAAAATCTTTCTTATTCTTTTTGTGATCTTCTCTCTCCTTTTTCTTTATCGAGGTGCACTTATTGATGATAAAATTATTTTTCCATCCAATTTTCTCGCACACTATTATTCTCCTTGGTCTACTTATAAATTCCCTTCCTGGGAGACTGGTATTCCTAACAAACCAATTGGGGGAGATATCATCCGGATTTTTTATCCCGCAAGAACATTCACCAACCAATTACTAAAAAGCGGAACAATTCCTCTTTGGAATCCTTATATATTTTCCGGAAATCCTCATCTAGGAAATTTTCAATCTGCTGTTTTTTATCCTCTTAATATTTTTTATCAGTTTTTACCTCAAATGACTGTTTGGTCAATGTTTGTAATCATTCAACCTCTCTTAGCTATGTTTCTTTCATATTTATTTCTTCGAAGAATAAGGATTTCGGAACTTGCATCATTTATTGGATCTTTTTGCTTTGGTTTTTCAGCTTTTATTATTGTTTGGAGTCAGGAAAACGTAGTTGTTTCGCATTCAGCTATTTGGCTTCCTCTAATTCTTTACGCGCTGGAGAGTTACTTTGTTTCAAAAAAAATTAAACATTTCGTTCTTATAACCCTTGCATTAAGTTTTTCATTTTTGGCAGGATTTTTCCAGGTAGCTTTATATATTTTTGTTTTTACATTTTTGTTTGCCTTGGTTAGAATTTTTCAGCAAAATAAAGAAAAAGTAAGGAATCTGTTTTTGGTAATAAGCGCTTTTATCCTATCTCTTGGGATATCTGCTGTCCAATTTTTCCCTTCTCTCGAAAGCTATTGGGAATCTGCAAGACCATCTTCATCAGTAGACTATTTATTTGATATTTTTCTTATGCCAATTAGTCATGTCTTTACTTTGTTTTCTCCTGATATTTACGGAAATCCGGGCGCATATAACTTTTTTGGCAGAAGCGATCTTTATTATGAAACAGTTTTGTATATAGGCGCAGTCCCATTAGCATTTGCGATTTTTGCAATCATTAAAAGCTTAAGGAGAAAGGACTGGGTTCTTTTATTTTTTTCAGCATCTGCCATTCTGACATTTTTTCTCACAATTGATTCTTTTCTGACGCATTTTTTCTATAATCTTGGAGTCCCTCTTATCTCAAAATTTGTTCCCACCAGAGTCTATGTAATTACTCATTTTAGTTTGGCAATTCTTTCGGCTTACGGGGTCGATTTGTGGATAAAAGAAAAAGCGAACAAAGATCTTAGGAAAGTTTTTATTGTGGCAATTGTTATTGTATTAATTCCATTTTTATATGGTTTATTTTTTTCGAAAGTACCGCAGGAGACTTTGTCATTTATTAATAAAACCGTACTTGGTTTAAAGGAAAATATTAATCTAGTCCATGCGTCAATAATGATTCGTAACTCTATCCTTCCTCTTTTTATGCTCTTAGGAGCATCAGTCTTAATTCATTTCAAAAGAATCTCAAAGACATCTATTCTGATAATTATATTATTCGGACAGCTTTATTTTTTTAATAAATATCTCTTTTTGGGAAATAGAGAATTCTTCTATCCGGCCCATCCAATACTTTCTTTTCTACAGGAAAAGTCAAATGATAATTATCGGTTTTTAACTTTCGGAGATCCAATAAGAGAGAATATAGCAACACAGTTTCGGATTTATTCACCTGAAGGACTCGATCCGATTTTTTCCAATAGATACGGTCAGCTTGTGTTTGCAGCGACTAATAATACTTTAACCCGTGACATTCCAAGGATTGAGGTTACCATGTCCCATCTTGATGAAAAAGAAAAAATTACAGATAACAAAAGCCGCCTTAGGCTTATGTCTCTTCTGGGGATCAAATACATTGAATATCATCCGGATACCTCAACTTTTTCAGCCCAGACTAGATTTCCGGAGTCGGATTTTACTCCTGTTTATAGCTATAACGATTGGATTATTTTCGAATACAAAAAGGCTCTTCCCAGGGCATTTTTGGTAAATAATTTTGTTGTAGAAAAAAACGATCAGAAAATAATTGATAGACTGTTCTCGGGCGATTTTGATTTGAATAAAACTCTTATTCTTGATGAAACCCCTAAGTTTGCAAAGAGCTTAAATACAAAATCCAGCGGTAGTGTAATATTTGAAAAATATTCTCCTCAGGAAATAATTATTAAAACCTTGTCAACAGGGGATAGTCTATTATTTATTTCTGACAATTATTATCCCGGTTGGAAAGCCTTCGTCGATGGGGAAGAGGAAAGGATTTACAGAGCAGATTTTTCCTTTAGAGCGGTAGAGATTCCAAAAGGAGAGCATATAGTTTCTTTTCTTTTCGAACCCATATCCTTCAGGTGGGGGGCTTTTATATCAATTGTTTCTGTTTTAATTACTCTTTCTTTTCTTTTCTCGGAGTTTTTTACAAAAAAAATACAAATTGTTGAAATGTGACGCCAATGATATCTTAAACAGACTAAACGAGTTTTTCAAATTATTCCTGTCTGACGGTCTAAACTCAGAGTTTGCTTATATATTTGGTCTAAGAGATGCACAATAGAGTATATGAACAAATTCGATCCTCGTGGCTTAGATGAATCATCAAATCTGATGTCAACATTCGCTCCCTAACAGTAAGGCCTGTCCCGCCGAAGCCGTAAGGCGAAGGAGGATACTTTCACCACAAGGATCATTCGGTAAGAGCCAGTATAGCACAAACTTTCTGTTAAATTTTGCTGTATAATTACTTCTATGAAGCCAGAAGTTTTTATATTTCATGGCACAGAAGGTTATCCGGAAGAAAATTGGTTCCCTTGGTTAAAACAAGAGTTGGAGAAAAAGGGATATAACGTCTTTGTACCACAGTTCCCAACACCTCCGGTCGTCCCAGCAAAAATTAGTGAATGGTTTGATGTTTTAAAAGATTACGAACAACATATTAACGAAAACACTATCCTTATTGGTCACAGCTTAGGTGGAATTTTCACTCTCAGAATACTTGAACAGCTGAAACATCCGGTTAAAGCAGCTTTCTTTATAGGAACACCTATTGGGGTTAGGCCTATCTTAAACTATGAGCGAGACAATAGTTTTAGTGGTTTTTCTTTTGATTGGGAAGCTATTAAGAAAAACGCACAAAATTTTGTAGTTTTTCAATCCGATACTGATCCTTATGTTGGTTTGGCAAACGGACAGCAATTATCAGAACATTTAGGGGTTAAGCTTAATTTCGTACCAAATGCAGGGCATTTTAACGCAAAAGCTGGATATCTTAAATTTGATAAGTTATTAGACGAAGTGAATAAAATATTGGAGCAATAATAATTTATTTTTTATGAATAAACCTCAGCTAATTGATATGTCGGTACCTATAAATGAAAACACACCGGTTTATCCTGGTGATCCTAAAACAAAAATAGAGCCAGCTGGAATTTTAGAAAAAGATGGATACGAGGATCATTATGTTTGTATTGGCACACATGCCGGAACTCATATGGACGCTCCAAGACACATGGTTAGTCAAGGAAAAAGTTTAGACGAAATTGATCTTAATCAGTTCACCGGCAAAGGGGTTTATGTAAAAATCAATGGCAAAAGATTTGATTTAGACGAGATTAAAAAAGTTCCTATTGATGAAGGAGGCATCGTTTTATTTCATACAGGCATGAGCGATGTTTATTATCAATCTGAATATTACGACAACTATCCTGCTATTACAGAAGAAATAGCAGATTATCTAGTTGAAAAAAAAGTCAAAATGGTAGGCGTTGATATGTGCAGCGTCGATCACGAGCCATTCCCAATCCATAGAATTTTACTAAAACAAGGTATTTTAATAATTGAAAATCTCACTAATTTAGCAGCTTTAGAAGGTAAACAATTTACTATTTATGCTTTTCCTATCAAATTGCAAATTGACGGAGCACCAACAAGAGTGGTTGCTGAAGTAAGTAACTCCTAATCTTATTCTTGAGGTAGGGTTATTTTGATTCCAAAATTACTTTAACCAAGTTCATTTAAATACTTCTTAATTTGTTACCCTCCTGGAATATTCTACACTTCAATTAAGGAAGGTGGTGATTACAAATGTTACCGTTGGATGAAATTAAAAAATACTTTCCCAATGCCTCAGAAGAAGAATTAAAACAAATACGGGAATCAGTTTACCTTTTATGTTGTGGAATAATGCAATACTTCTATGGGTATAATTGGGAAAAGGATATTGGAGACCCAGACTTAAAAATAAAGAAGGTTGATATGACAATCCAAACATGAGTTCGAATCCTGCTCGGTCTCTTCAATTTTACCTCCAAACTCCGCTTATTAGTTTTAATTTCTTTTCTCTTGACCAACCTTTAATTTGAATTTCCCGCTTTCTTGCATCTGATTTGTCTGGAAATGATTTGGAGGTATAAAC
>JACOXV010000015.1 GCA_016182225.1 Candidatus Levyibacteriota bacterium | reverse complement strand
TTTTGCTTGCCCGCCGAAGCCTTGGCGAAGGTGGGATTCATGCTTCTTTGCCAGTTCGTAAACAGTCAAACCCATATCCCCGAGCTTTTGATACTTCTTAACGACTTGGGGAGCTTCGACACCAAACGAATTGGCAATAGATTTAGCGACGCTTTTCTCCGCCATTCCTATCTCAACTGGCGCAAAAAATGGCGCAATTCTCCCCTGAATCAGATAAACAATTTCTTCAATTTCAGAACGAGGAGCCGCAGTCGCGTTTGACGCGATTTTCTTGAACAGTTCAGACAAAATCGAAATCAAACTCAACCGCGACGACGTCGCTTCCAATTTTTCCAAATATGTCGAAAATTCTCTAAAGCTCATTTCAGTTATGAATTATAAAACTTTACACCATAAACTAAAAGAGGCGCGGGGAGCTGATGAAATTTTCGCAGAAACGGCTTTATGCAGTGTAGCGAGTTTCAAGAAAATTTTACTAGCGACCTCAGCGCCTACGACATGATATAGCGTGCAGATTTCGTGACGCCGGTTTTTTTAATGATTCCACTCGATTGCAGGCCTTTTAGCTCGTTTAAAATTGTATCTTCTGAGACCATTGGAAAGAGGGATTCAAAAGCTTTATTTTGCAGATACCCGATTTTTTGAATATATTCGATGATTTTAATTTGCCTCTCAGATAGCATTATCGGTTTTCCGCCTAACTTCTCCTTTAATTTAGCATCAATTGAAATATTTTCTATTTTATCTTTTATCTTTGATAGCTCAATTGCTAATCCTTGAGTAAAATACTCAAGCCAGATTGTCAATTCTCCATCTTTTTCAGAAACCGATTGAAGAGCAGAATAATAATCATTTGGATTATTATCAAAATATTCCTCTAAAGAAAAGAATCGCCTTATGTCATATCCGTCTCTAAATAATGTAAGCGTGGAAAGGGCCCTCGCTACCCTGCCGTTCCCATCTACAAATGGATGAATTCTCACTAATTCATAATGAACTATTCCTGATTTTAAAACCGGATGCATTTCCCCGTTTTCTTCCAAATCTATAAAGCCTATTAGATTTGAAACTTCGGATTCTACCAGATTTGACTCAGGAGGACGGAAAGAGACTTCTCCTGTTTGATTATTCTTGATTACCACCTGTGACTCTCTGAATTTTCCGCACTTTTCGGGCGGTAAGATTTTATCGACAGTAAGAGTGTGTAATTTTTTAATCAGCTCTTCATCAATTTTTAAATCTTCATTCCTTACTCCAAGCGCCCCTATTAACTCCATTACTCTTCGATAATTCAAAATTTCCTGGATATCCCGATCTCTTCCCGGAATATCATGTCCTTCCATTACTTTTTCTGCTTGCGAAAGGTTTAATTCGTTTCCTTCTATGTGAGTGCCGTAGTGGACTGCTCTCACAATGGCGTCTTTTCGGAACTCTTTTTCGTAATATGGAAGAAGTGGTGCATGGTCGATCACTTCACGACATGCCTCAATAGTACCGATATTTTTGAGGATTTTGTTGGTGATGCTGAATCGGGGTTGGAACATAATAGTTTGCGGGGAGCTGGTAAAATTTTCGCAGAAACGGCATTTTGCAGCAAAGCGAGTTTCAAGAAAATTTTACTAGCGACCTCAGCAAATTTGATATAATACACTTATTATATCACTTATGCCGAATAATTCCCGAAAAAATAAAGAAGAAGAAACAAAGCTTCACCTAGAGATTGCCAGACAAATGGTTTCTCTTTCCACCGCAGGATTTGGGTTAGTAGCTGCACTAGCCTGGAATAACCTAATAATGGAAATTACAAACAATTATATTAAAAAGTTCTTGCCAGCCAGCGGACAACTTGTTTCTCTTTTTATTTACGCAGTGGTGGTAACAATTCTTGCAGTTTTTGTCACTCTCCAATTAAGTAAAATTGTCAAAAGATTGGAAAAGTAACCTCAATTCTTTCCATTTTCTAATTCGATAACTTCTAGATTCTTTAGTCTTTTTTCTACAAACTCCTTGTGTGTGGTGGTGATTATTGTTTGCTGGCGATTGATATTTTCCATAACCAAATCTATATGCGATGAATCAAGCTCGGAGAAAATATCATCAAGAAGCAAAAGAGGTCTCTCACCAAGACTTTCTTCAATAAAATCCAGCTGAAGAATCTTTAGCTGAAGTATTGCAAGTCTTTGTTGGCCTCTAGAACCAAAGGATTTTAAATTTCGGCCTTGCCCATCCGACCTGTCCGCCAAAGATTTATCGTCGGTGGAAGCTTTAGCGAAGGGGGGTCTTTCCTCAAATAAAACAAAAAAATCATCTCTATGAGGACCTACCAATGTTACTCCAGATCCTTCTTCTGCTTCTTTATATTCCAAAAGTCTTTCTTCGGAAATCTTACTGTGGTCATAAACTGCTTTTAAAACAAACAATTTCTTCTTTGACCGGTTAATAAACTGGATAAAATCTTCCCTTTTCTTAGTAATTACCTGTCCGTTTTTAATAAGCAAATTATCCCAGTAAATAAATTCTTCTCTTTTTCTTATTCCAGTTTCTTTAATTTTCTGCAAGAGAGAATTTCTCTGTCTTAATGCTTTATCATATGCAATTGATGCAAATCTGTACTCTTTATCTATTTGTTCTAAAACATCATTTAAAAAGCTTCTTCGAAGATATGGGGAACCAATAATTAGATTCAGGTCTTCAGGAGAAAAAAGAACTGATAATAAATTCCCCATAAAATCCCCTCTTCTTCTAGATATTCCATTAACCAAAAGTCTTTTTGAAAATCTTTCGGGAAGATTTGCTAAAATCACTTCAAGTTTGGTGGTATCAGTTAAGGCAGATACTTTCCCTATCTCTTTTCCCGAGAAAATTGCTTCAATATCTTTTTCTGTCTTAAAACTCTTGCCATGAGATAAATAATAGATGGCCTCTATAAAGTTAGTTTTCCCTGCCGTATTTTTTCCTACAATAAGAGTTAAATTCGGAGAAACGTCAAAAGATGCTTTTTTATAGTTTCTAAAATTTTGGAGCGAGAGGCTTTTTAATGCCATTATTGAGGCTATTCTATCACAGTTCCGAGGAAATCTTTACCTTTAAAATAATTTTCTAAATTAGCGAAATTATTTCCATTTAACACTACCACTTTTACTCCCAGTTCTTCTGCTTTTTTGGCCGCGACAGGATCAAAAGGAACATTAAGCCCTGGAATCCATTCATCCCCTAGCATTTTTCTGAAATCCTTCCATGAAATCTTATCAATTGGTTTTGCATTTTTATTTTTCTTCGGATCAGAATCATAAACCTGATCTACATTTGAAAGATTTATTACTTCCTTAACTCCATAGTCTTCACAAAGAAGAATGGCATCGTAGTCTGTTGACCATCCAGGCTTCCATCCAGAAGCAATCACAACAGGTTCTGTGACTTTTCTTATTACGTCGTAGTGCTTGATTATAAAAGGGTGGGCAATATCGCGGAAGATAGTTCTTAAAAGGTGGGCATTAAGTCTTGTAGCATGAATTCCGAGCCAATCTAAATCATCGCGGGTTAGCTCATGTCCTATTACATCTACTCCAGCGTCTCTATAGTGGCGGGCAATCGTCCCTCCTCCTGCTACCAAAAAAAACTGGCGATTTTTATTTTTCGCCAGATGAATCCTTACAAAAGAATTAAGCTTTCTTAAAAACTCAATTCCAATCCCTCCATTAGGAACAATGAGGGACCCTCCTACAGATATAATTACCTTATCTTGGTAGCTAGAACCCATAAATCATTTCGACTTCGCTCAAGATTTATGCTGAGCCGTGTCGAATGCATAAAAAAACTAGCCTTTGCCTCGCCAAAGCTCATGTGTAGGCGGGACAAGTGCTAGGAGTAGATAATACAAAAAAGAGCTCTCCTCGTCAAGCACTATTTCTGACAAGCTTCGCAAAAGAATGTCCCCCGTCCGCCTAAGAATATCTTAGTTTGACTTTAGCATACTTCTAATTTAGAATTCTCCTCTATGGTAGAAGCAGGAAGTTTATCCGCCTTTCCAAAAATAGAAGAAGCTGATATTGATGCGGTCGCTGAAGAAAGAATGGCTAAAGGCGGACGGTTTATGGAGAATTTAACTGCGATGGTAGATCAGGCAGAACCTAATTTTCTATACTTGCTAGGATTTCGGACAGATCCAGCTTTTTATAGTTTAGGAGCTGCCTATGCTGTGGCTGGTGCGCTTACAGTCTGGAGAATCTTACAAGAAGTTAATCCAAATTTACCAGAAGCAATACAAAGAGATGTACCGAAAGATAAGCTCTCTCTTGCCTCAACAAAGTACAAGGATGAAAATCCAGTACTTATGGAATTCATTGATCAAACAGAAAATGATTGGCCAGGAGGAGTTGGAAGATTTTTCAGAATAGGTGCACTTTTGGCTTATGAAATGAAAAGAAGGGCATTTGAAAGAACAATGAAAAGGCTAAATTAGTTTATTTCTGGCAGGTTTCACAGAAGAAGGTTCCGCGGCCTCCCAGAAAAATCTTTTTAATTTCTTCTCCACAATTTGGACAAGGCTTCCTTTTTTTTCCATAAACAAGGCTATGTCTCTGATATTCCCCTTCCTGACCCAAAACATTTACAAAAGTTAGCTCAGATGCCCCTCCGTACTTAAAACCTTTCTCCATTACAGTATGAATTGCTTTATAAAGTTTTTTTAATTCTTCTTCACTCAAACTATGACCTTTGCGTCTAGGATCAATTCCTGCGAGAAATAGCGCATCATTGGCATAAATATTTCCGATTCCGCCTATTTTTTTCTGATCCATAAGATGCGGCTTAATTTTCAAATGCGATATTGAAACTCTGGCCTTAAACTTTTCAAACGTAAGTTTTCCCTTTGATACTTCTGATACCCCTGATACATCTGGCATCCCTTTCAACTGGGGCTCGGGTCCAATTCCTTTGAAGTAAGAAAGCTCGGAAACTTTATCTGTTGGCACTACTTTTATCCAGCCAAAACGCCTTTGATCGTTATAATAAAGCTTTGCATTTTTGTCGAGGACAAACACAACGTGGGTGAAATTATTGGGTACTGTTCCGACTTTAGCCTTGGAAACTTCAATGTTTTTAGTTTGCTCGTCGCGATAAATCAGTTGTCCTGTGAGTTTTACATGAATGGCCAGAGAATAGCCATTGTCTAAATCAATTACCAAACCTTTCCCAAATCTTCTTGCAGCAGTTACTTTTGCTCCAACAATATCTTTCGGATCTCCTTGGAACATTTTGGGCAAACGGATCTCAATATCCTCAATCTTATGCCCAATAGCATATTTCTGTAAACCCAACCTTATTGTCTCGACCTCGGGTAATTCGGGCACTTTAAAGTTTCTCCTTTCGAATGGCACTTGTCCCGTACAAGCGCTCTTCTGGAACGCAAGGCTGTAAGCCTCCGGACAGAAGCAAGCTCTGTATGGGATATGGGGATTATATCAGACAACTACCAATAATTTGAGGCCATCTCTATATCACGTACTTTCACTGCTACTCCAGCAATTGCTCTTGCTACTTCTTGTCTTCCTTCTGCTCCGAATGCCATTTCTAATTCTGCGCCTAGTTCGCTAAATATCCTGTCTCTCTCTTCACTAAGACCTTCATCATCATTATCAAAACCAAGTAGTAACCAATGAAATACCTTGTCACCGTAGTCTGACGAATTACCTGTTCCCGCAATCTCTACTAAAGTATCCCGTGTTCGTCGCTGCTGATCTATCGCGACTTGTGCTGCTTGTTGAATATCAATTGGTACTCTGCCGGCTGCTTCTGTCATATTTAGTGTTTATACTACTATTTCAATCTTTTGTCAACCTCGATGGGAACCTAAGATCCTCTTCAATACTTTAAAGTATTGAAGTATTTTATTGTTGGTCTGGCGAGAGAAAGATCTTTTTCAATTATTGCTACTGCAACAACTCTCGTCTTCATTTTCTAAATTTGTGGTAAGTTGAACAATTGAAATTATATCAGACTTGATTTTAAATATTTATTTGCTAGAATACTGTTCATGGTTGAGGAAGGAACTTCTACAGAACCAGTAAAAAGACTCCCAGATCGAGTCTTTAGGGGTTTAGTTGTCGCCGATGGACGAAGACCAATGTTCATAAGAGGCTTAGATGATGATTTAGTTGCTAATCAACGACTACTTGGGAGAGACACAGATAATTATGCCGCAATGGTTTCCGTGCACCAAAGAAATTCTTTACCACCCGGGCAATCTGGAAATGAAAGATACCTTGGCATACATGAAGAGGTAACAAGAAGATTCGAGCTTGCAGTTAACGGTGAGACAATAGAAGTCCAAGAAACCGAACCATTTTCAAGAATTATATGGGTAGGAGATAACGTTCGTATAATTTCAGCCACAGAGGCTGCTGAAATTCCCCATGTGGGAAAAACTGCCTTATATTGGGCGATGATGAATAACGAACAAAGAATCCCAGAATCAGTCGTTAGGGCAAGTGATGGTTACTACTACCCCGCGCACCCAGAAGACATCACGGTTCCTGCATTTAAAGCCTAGCTATCAGCTTTAGAATTTACAAACTCCTTTATTTCCCTTTCAAACCTTTCCTTGCTGAATTTTTGGGCGTGCTGTTTGATTTTGGCAGAATCAAACATACCCTGAGCTCGCCGAAGGGTTTCGAACTTTTTAATTGCGTTATTCAAACTTTCAACGCTGAATTCGTCAAAGAACAATCCTGTTTCCCCCTCTATAACAGTTTCTAAAACTCCACCGCTTCGATGAGCTATAACAGGCGTTCCTGCCATCATTGCCTCAACAGGCACTATTCCAAAGTCTTCATCCTCTGAGGCAAAAACAAATGCTTTTGCACCCTTCATTAGCTCATCTTTCTCCTCATCCCCCACTTCTCCTAAAAATTCTATGTTTTTATATTTCCCAAACTTCTTCCTAAGCTCCTCTTCAAATCCCGCGAATCCTTTTCCAAAAATCTTGAGAGGTAATCCGTTTTTGGCAAATGCTTCAAGAATAAGATCCGTATGTTTCGCTCTAGCTATTCTTCCTCCAGTGAGGTAGTATTCCCCTTTCCCTTGATTCATGATTCTTGATTCATGATTCTTGATCTCGACTGGTGGATAAATTACGGCTGCATCTCTTCTATAGAATTTCTGAATTCTTCTCCTAGTTTCTTCTGAATTTGCAATGTAATAATCAACATTTTTTGAATATTTGAAGTCAAACATTCTTAAAATATGGATCGCGATTGTCCCGATTACCACCGATGTATAGCTTTTTTTCCAATCTCTGGCTGTTTCATATCCGTAAAGATAACGAGGCGGAGTATGGCAGTAGCAAATCTGCACTGCATTTTGAAAAATCAAATCTGCCAAATGCCAAACTTGCTACAAGCCTAAAAGGACTAATCAGCTTTGACTTGAATGGTAGATATTGCAGAAATGACGTTCTTATATCCATACTTTCAAACCTTTCCCGATGAGGACCTAAAAATGACGGGAGATAGACTGAGGTATAGATAGGTGCATCCGGATATACTTCGTGAAGCGCCTCCAAAACCCGTTCGGCACCCCCATATTCCTTAATATAATCATGTACGATAGCGATTCTCATCGTTCTGCACCCTTGTCCCTCAAAGCTTTAGCGAAGCGGGAACCATGTTCTTTTATATAATCATGAACTATTGCTACTTTCATAGATTAGTTATTAGATATTAGTTATTAGATATTAGTTACTAGATACTAGTTCAAAACTTAAAATGTTTGGAATTCATAATAGTCCGAGTTGGTCGCTTGATTTTTTTCCTTTGTCATTCGAAGCTTTACGCGAAGGAGGATCTTCCGGTTTTTCCTCAATTTTAGTCAATTGATCTGCTTTTTCTAAATTAAACCTATTAATCAAACTTTCAAAACCTAATTCCCTAAAGCTTTTGAGTAAGCTTTTTTCATCTATCTTATTTGTCTGACACTCATCAGGGGCTAATTGTATTGGGGCATTTGTTACAATTGCTGCCAATTTTTTAGCAAGAGCTGACTGCTCTGCATCTGTTGCAAGTTTTTCCGCGATCTTAGGAGAGACTTCAGAAAGATTTTGATAAAGATTTTCCAAAGTCTCAAACTTTTTTATAAGATCACTTGCTGTTTTAGGACCAATACCCGACACTCCCGGGTAGTTATCCGACGCATCCCCCACCAACGCTTTATAATCAACTATTTGATGAGGCTCTAGCCCGTATTTATCTTTTACTTTATCTTCATTAAATAAAATCATCTTCGTGACTCCTACGATCGGAGCAAGAACTAAAACATGATGATTAACGAGCTGAAGAAGGTCCCTATCTCCTGAAACAATTATCACATTGTCGTCAGTCTGCGTTGACAATGTTCCGATTAAATCATCTGCTTCATATCCATCTACTTCGAAGATTTTAAATCCTGCTTTCTCTAGTATCTCATGGATAATTTCAAATTGAGCTGATAATTCGTCTACCATTTTGGGTCTTTGTGATTGGTATCCGACAAATAATTCTTTGCGAAAAGTGGGAGCAGCCCTATCAAAACAAACTACTATATATTCAGGTTTTAAATCATTAACTACTTTTAAAACCATTGCAAAAAATCCATAAACTGCATTTGTTAGAACTCCGGTCTTTGAATTTAGAGGCGGAAGAGCATGGAATGCTCTATGAACTATAGCATTTCCATCAATTAAGACTAACTTCTTCATATTTTGCACTTGTCCCTCGAAGCTGTCCTTAGCTTTTGGCGACGGATCAGCGAAGTGGGATAGATGGATTATATCAAGTTGAAATCTATTGACAAGGCACATTAAAAGTGGGATTATTCGAATATGGTTTATGCAACAGCTTTAGAAAGAACTTTGGCAGCGATACTTGATGGCTTACTTATAGTTTTGGTTTACATTGCAGTATTTATTGTTATCGGTGGTAGCGCTCTTGGGTTACGTAATAATGGAATAACTGTACTTTTAATAATAATCGCTTATGTATTGGCTTTAGCTTTTTATTTGTGGGACTGGGTTATTCTGCCTGCTAAATATGGATATACTATCGGAGGTAAATTAATGAAAATAAAAATAGTAGATGAAAATACGGGAAAACCAATCAGATATGCAAGGATGCTCGGAAGATATGTTATGTCTGTATATTCTCTTTACGCGCTAGGACTTGGCTATTTTAGAATTCTTTGGCATCCTAAAAAGCAATCTTTTCACGACACTGTTGTATGTAGCGTTGTGCTTAAAGATGAGAGTCTTAAAAATGCTCCAATACTTCCCGGCTTCTTAAGAAGAAATAAAAGCTAAGCCTCGACGGGGAGAAGCGCCGGCGGATGGGCTCCGGGAAGATTTTTTTTGGGACCCATTAGTTTTTCGAATTCTTCTGACTCCAGAGTCTCCTTCACAAGAAGCTCCCCTGCCAATACATCTAATTTTTTTCTTAGCTTTGTTAAAACCTTAGTTGCATTTTTGTATGCATTATCAATTATCTTTTTCACTTCTGCATCCACTCTTGCCTGCATTTCAGGAGAAAGCTCTGATGTTTCATATGGACTCTGTTTCTCCAAATCCAGTGTAATGGGTCCTAAATCGCTCATGCCAAATTTCATGACCATGGCCCTGGCCACCTGCGTTGCTTTTTCTATATCATTTGATGCACCCGTCGTTATATCCTTAAAAACCAACTGTTCAGCAGCCTGGCCACCAAGCATCATTGAAATTTCCTCAAGAAGATGTGATTTTGTTTCATGAACCCGATCGATTGGCTCTGTCATGGTATGTCCCAGACTCATCCCTCTTGAAACTATCGAGATTCTGTGAACTGGATCGATATGAGGCATCTCCCATGCTACAAGAGCATGACCTGCTTCATGATACGCAGTCATTTTTTTATCTTCATTCGTCTGTAACCTTTTCTTTTCCGGTCCAAGCTTTACTTTTGTCGCTGCTTCCTCAAGATCCTTCATAGCAATTTTCTTTTTGTTATCTCTTGCTGCCAAAATCGCTGCCTCATTAAGCATATTTTCCAAATCAGCGCCGGAAAAACCAACCGTTCTCTTAGCTGCCTTAGTCCAATCAACACCCGAGTCAAAAGGTTTCCCTTTTGCGTGAATTTTAAGAATTGCTTTTCTTCCTTCGACATCCGGAAGCTCAAGCGCAACACGGCGGTCAAATCGTCCCGGACGAATCAACGCTGGGTCTAAAACGTCAGGCCTGTTGGTTGCCGCCATAACTACTAATTGTTCATTCGGGGAAAATCCGTCCATTTCAACTAAAATTTGATTTAAGGTCTGCTCTCTCTCATCATGCCCCCCCATAATTCCATACCCTCGCTGCCTACCAATAGCATCTATTTCATCAATAAAAATAATTGCGGGCTGATTCTTTTTTGCGGTATTAAATAAATCGCGAACACGAGATGCTCCAACTCCCACCAACATTTCCATGAATTCTGATCCCGCCATAGAAAAGAATGGAACATTTGCCTCACCTGCTGTGGCTCGGGCGAGCAAAGTTTTTCCCGTTCCTGATGGTCCAATCATCAAAACTCCTTTTGGAGTTCTAGCTCCCACCGCTCTATATTTGGCAGGATGCTTTAGAAAATCAACTACCTCTGTAAGCTCTTGCTTGGCCTCATCCACTCCGGCTACATCATTAAAGCTAATTCTTGGAGTGTCTTTGGAAAAAAGCTTTGCCTTGGATTGTCCAAACGAGAAAATTGATTCCTGAGCACCTCTTGCTTGACGAAATATAAAGTAGAAAAAAGCAACCATTAAAATAACAGGAAGAAGTGAGGCTATAATATTTAACCAGCTATTAAGACTTGCGCTATCGTCTACTTCGACTTTTACCCCAGAAAGAGGCACTCCTGCGTCACTGAAAAGCTGGTAAACTGATTGTTCCGGCTCTTTTACTGCCTCGACTTCTGTTTTATCTTTTCTGAAAACAGTTATCTTGTTCTCGGCGACTTTAATTCTTTCCACCTTTCCGTCCTTCACTTCATTTATTACCTGGGAAAGCGGAATAGAATTAATTTTCTCCATGGGCTGATTAATTCCGATAAAAAGAAAGCCTAAAAAGAGAAAGAGAGATCCATAAATAAGGAGGTTCTTCCAAGAATTTTTAATCTTAAACCCGAAAAGATTTACTTTTTTGCTTCTTTTAGTATTTGGCATGGGGCATTAGTATACCACAGCTGAGGCTAAAATTCTATGTTAGTCCCATTTTCTGCTTTACTTCCTTGAGGGTTTGAGATGCGACTTGTCTACAGATCTCCGTATGTTTTTTAATCATATTGTCCAGGTCAAAAGAGGATTCAATTTCTGCTCTTTTTTGCTGAAGCGGCCGGAGCTCCTCATAAATTGCATTAGATAATTCCTCTTTCATCTCCGAATATCTGATTTTTTTGTCTCTATAGTCCTTCGCGTATTTATTGTACAAATCTTCTTTGTTTAAAATTTGAAGCAATGTAAATAAGGTTGCAACGCCGCCAGTCGCAGGAATATCTCCTCCCAATTCTCCGCTATCAGTAGGAACTGCTGCAAGCCTTTTTTTAATTGTTTTTAAATCGTCAGTTAGGTTAATATAGCTTCCTTCTGTGGACTTTCCCATCTTCCCCTCTCCTGTAAGAGACGGAACATATTCTGCCGGAGTTTTAAATCTTTGGGGCTCCGGAAAAGTAACTTGCCCTGAGCCTGCCGAAGGGAACATATCATTAAACTTTCTGGCTATTTCCCGGGTAACTTCCAAATGAGGTTCCTGATCGCGTCCTACCGGAACAAGCTCTGCTTTATAAAGCATAATATCCGCTGCCATTAAAACCGGATAAAACAAAAGCCCCATATTCACATATTTTGGATATTGGGCTTTCTTGTCTTTATATGTAGGTAAATCCTCAAGACGCGAAACCGGATAAATTGTGGATAAAAGATAAGCTAATTCTGTATGTTCTGGGACTAAACTTTGAATCTCGATCAAACACCTTTCAGGATCTAACCCCGCTGCCAGATAATCAAGGACTACATCGCGGACGTTTTGTTTTAAGGTTTTAGGATCATACGGAGTAGTAATGGCATGCAAATCAACTACGCTAAAAACGCAGTCATACTGATCTTGAAGTTCCAACATTCCCTTTACAGCACCAAAATAATTCCCCAAATGGAGACGACCCGTGGCTCTTATTCCTGAATATACACGTTTTTTATTCATAACAAATCCTCCCAGCTTGCCCCGCGAAGCCTTGCTCGGCCTTCGTAGCCACTCTCGCCTTGCCAAAGCTTTCGGCGGAGCGCAGGTCGGAGAAGGAGGCGCGAAGTGGGGAATAAACTTTCTTTTTAGTATCCATAAACGCTATTATCTCACAAAATAGCTATTTCTTTAAATTATCCCCTATAACCAATTCCGTAAGCAGCATCTCCGTCAAAATATCTAAGCTTTTCTGTAAAATCGCTGATTCGAACATCTCCACTTCTTCGTCTGATTCCGTCTGCAATCATGGGAAAACCATAATAACCTCTATGAATCAGATAATCCACATCTAAGTCAGAATCAGCTTTTACTAAACCTAATTTTAAAAGTAAATCCACCTCCTCTGGCGTAGATTTTCTATCAAGTGCTACTACGCTGTCACAAGTTTTTGTCAATATTTCTAATACCCTATCATTTTGAGTTCTTACAGTCACAATACCAAGCTCGGTTTCATCTAAATGATGTTTGACTACTGCTTCAACAATACCAGACGGAGCTGTTGGTTTTTTTACAACACCTGCAATGTATATAACTCCTTCCGATGGAAACTTCTTAAGCATAGCAAAACCAGACGCTTCACCGTTTTGCTGAGTTATGTATAAATCCCCACCTCTTATATGATTTGCTACATCCTGCCTAAACTCAGGTGTAGGCATTCTTCTAAATCCTCTTGCTGCGACATCTGCTAACTCCGGCTCTAATCTTTGTTTCAAATCATCTGGCAAAGAATCAAAGTCTGGAGTATAACTCACATCTGCATCTTCATACTTAAACCTATGTTCTAATTCACTCATTATTTTTTACCTCCTTCCTTGCCTCGCCGAAACAGTTATCAAACTGTGAAGGCGGGTCAAACCAACTAAAAAACCTCCTTTTCAGGAGGCTATTGATCTTATTATTTCTGTATTTAATTACACAACAATAAGACTAACCTCCTTACAAAGAGAGGTCTTGCCAATTTACTATATTGTCTGATTTAAACTTAAACATATTGAAATCTTCCTTTTTGTAATTCTCGAGAGCCTCTGCCAACAGTTGCTACTCCAACTCTTAATTTTCCTGCAACATCATGTTGAGAAATTCCGCGTTTCAACATTCTAACAATAGCCAAACGATTAGGAAGTTCTATTAACTCTTTGGGAGTCAGAATTCCCTCAAGAAAATCTCTCATTTTATCTTTGGAGTCCATCTTTAAAAGGGTAATAACAAACTCATCCAACTCTTTATTCTGAACTTCATTCTGAATTGCCTTATCTCGATTAGAACCCAACATACTCAACTTCATCGTACTAGTATACTGATATTGAATACGAATGTCAATAGTCAATCTTTAGTTCCTATTAAAACTAAATCCAGGATTTTTTGAGGATTTAATTATTTTTCATAAAAAATATCTAAGAAATCTTTAGCGTTAACTATTTTTATATTTTTGTATTTTTTAAGCTCAAGAAGCTCCTTATCTCCGGTCACAATGTAATTACATCTTCCTTCAATCGCCGCCTCTAAAACCCTGTTATCGTCTTTATCATTTAATATATTAAGAGTTTGATTTGGATATACAATTATGAAATGTTTCCTTATAATCCTTTCAAATTGCTTGATTCTTTTGAGCTCAAAGTTGAATTTTTTAATGAGTGTTTCCGTAAGTTCCCCTATTAAGGTTGGTGAAATCACCGGAATTATTCGCTTTTCTAATATAAGGTTGTAGGTTTCTTCAGGCTTTCCACCAAAAATATGAGCGGAGATTAGAATATTTGTATCAAGAAGTGCTTTAGGAATATTTTTTGCCATGCCTGTATTCATGGACAATTCTATCTACATCTTCTTCGTTTTTTATACCCATTTTTTTGCCAACTTTCTTGCCATAATTTAAAAGGTCGTCCCATTCTTCCTTGTCTCTTAAATATTTTTGCAGCAAATCCCTTATTAACTCGCTTCGGTTTTTGTATTCACGCTTTGCTTGCCTATCTATCTTACTAACTAATTCTTTGGGCAAAGAAATATTAAAAGTCTGCGTATTCATACAAATATTGTATGAGAATTGTACAAAGTTGTCAAGGAATTAACTCCAGGCTTTTTTGAGGGTTTGGAAAACTTATGCTGTGTTCGTTGAAAACTTATGCGGATCAAAAGCTGTGATATTTTCAGTTGCATCTAAAATTTCAATCCCTAAGACTCTTCCCTTTTTATCTTCATCTACTAAAATAACATCAGAAATTTTACGAGTTGAATCGTACTTTCCTTTTGCTAATTCAATATAAACTGCATCTGTTTTTTTGTCGTATTTAGTTTTCATTTTTATTCCCCTCAGTCTTAGTTACAATCTCCAATATCTTACCACCGATCATCCTCCTACGCAACTTCCTCTCCTTAAAACTTGAGTCTATTTCGTTGGGTTTTTGGATTGTCTCAAGAACTAATTCCTTAGAAATTCTACGTCTTCTTAGCTGATCTTTGGCATGATCGGAAAAAACAACCGGCATTGAGCTAATTCTAGCACTAAATCCAGGCTTTTTTGAGGGCTGCGAACTTTTGGTCAATTATTGCTTCGCGGATTTGGTGAGTGAGATTATTTATAAAGTAAACGTTGTGGTAGGTGGCCAGAGTGTAAGCGAGGAGTTCTCGCGAGCGGAATAAATGGTTAATGTAAGCACGGGTGAAGGATTTGCAAACATAGCATTGACAGTCTTTGGCTATTGGTCTTTGGTCTTTAGCATATTTAGATTTTGTTATATCAAACCGAAATCTATTCTTTACGTTTCCTTCTGGAGGATAGGCAAACACATGTCCCATTCTGCCCAAGCGTGTTGGAATTACGCAGTCAAAAGTGTCAATTCCCCTCTCCACAATTTCAAAAATATCATCCACTTCTCCAACTCCGAGTAGATGGCGAGTTTTCCCTTCATCAACGTTCGAAACAGTCCAGTCTACTACTTCATATAAGTTCTGTTTATTTCTGTGTGCTCCACCCAAAGCTATTGCATTAAAATGTTTATCCACGAACTTTGCTGATTCTTTTCGAAGGCCCTCGAACTGCCCACCGTGGGTCACCCCGTACAATAATTGGTCCGATCTAGTTTGTGCTTTTTTCGAACGGAGTTCCCATCGATTAGTTAGTTCCAGGCTCTTTTTAGTTTCTTCAAAGTTGTACGTTGGCGATTCCAAATCATCAAAAGCAATAATTAAATCTGCCCCGAGCTTTTCCTGAATTTCAATAGAAGATTCAGGAGTAAGTTTGTGTCTCGAACCATCAATATGCGACTGAAACTCCACCCCTTCTTCTGTTATTTTATTTAATCTTGGAAGGCGCGGGGAGCTGGCAAAATTTTCGCGGGACGGCAATTGTTGCAGCGAAGCGAGTCCAAGAAAATTTTCGTCAGCGACCTCAGCGCCCTCTTTCAAAAATTT
>JACOXV010000064.1 GCA_016182225.1 Candidatus Levyibacteriota bacterium | reverse complement strand
ACTTTTACAAGAACGGGGAAATGAAAATCTTATTATTCTTGACCCCCTTCCTCGAGTTGGCGAAATTGATCTTAATGTCGATGCTGATCCACGTGCAGGGTATTTGCGAACACAAATTCGAAATGGAATGTATGTTAGGATGGCACTTCTTGCTCTTATTTTAGGAAAGTCTAGATAATATGGGCGCATTAATTTTTTCCAACGGGATGACATTCGAAGGAGAAAATTTTGGCGCTTTGGAATCCGCGAGCGGGGAATTGGTTTTCTCTACGGGAATGATGGGATATCCCGAAAACCTCACGGATCCTTCATATAAAGGACAAATTTTAATATTGACCTATCCTCTCGTTGGTAATTATGGTATTCCCGACAAAAAACTTTGGGAATCAGATAAAATTATGGTTTCCGGCCTGATAGTATCTGATTACATTGATACTCCTTACCATTTTCAAAGCAAAAAGACTCTTGGCAGATGGTTAATTGAAGAAAACATCCCGGGACTGATTATTAAAGACACAAGACTATTAACGCAGATTATTCGAGAAAAAGGAACTATTCTTGGAAAAATCTCAAATGGAGAGGATATTGACCCGCCGGCCGGCCCGCTTCGCAGCGAGGCGAGCGAGGCAGGTTTTTATGATCCGAATAAAGAAAATTTAGTCGAACAAGTATCTACAAAAATAATTAACAAATTGATAACTAATAATCGTGCAAGAAATATTCTTCTTATAGATTGCGGCGCTAAAAAAAATATTCAGCGTGCGCTCATTAAAAAAGGCGTAAACGTAATTACAGTCCCGTGGAACTTTGACACTACATCAGCCCAACTAAACGAAAAAATTAGTGGTGTAATTGTATCAAATGGGCCAGGAAATCCTAAATACGTCAAAGAGACTATTGAAAATATTCAAAAACTATTTAGATTAAACATGCCGATTCTTGGAATTTGCTTAGGTCATCAGCTCTTATCACTGGCCGCAGGCGGAGATACAAAAAAACTTAAATATGGCCATAGGAGTCAAAATCAACCATGCATAATGGAGAGATCGAAACGATGCTTTATTACTACTCAAAATCACGGATTTGAGGTAAGTAAAATTCCCTCTGGTTTTAAGGCTTGGTTTACAAATGCCAATGACGGATCAAATGAAGGAATAGTTCATAAAAACAAATCATTAATGTCTGTTCAATTCCATCCAGAAGCAACTCCCGGGCCTGAAGACACAGAATGGATTTTCGACTTTTTCTTGGAAAAAATATGAAAATTAAAAAAGTACTGGTACTTGGCAGCGGCGCATTAAAAATTGGTGAGGCAGGAGAGTTTGATTATTCCGGTTCTCAGGCAATTAAAGCTTTAAAAGAAGAGGGAATTAAAACAGTTTTAGTTAATCCAAACATCGCTACGATTCAGACTTCAGAAAATCTTGCTGACAAAATATATTTTCTTCCAATCAACAGTTTTTTTGTAGAAAAAGTTATAAAGAAGGAAAAACCTGATGGAATTTTTCTTTCTTTCGGGGGACAAACAGCGCTCAACTGCGGTTTGGATTTATATAGAAAGGGCGTACTAAAAAAATACAAAGTAGAAATTCTTGGTTCTCCCATTTCCGCAATTGAGCTAAGCGAAGACAGGAAAAAATTTGCAAAGCATCTGAAAAAAATAAATGTTTCTACTCCGCCAAGCCTCGCGGCCAGAAACATAAAAGAAGCAATAAATCATGCTGAAAAACTCGGTTACCCGGTGATGGTAAGGTCTGGTTTTGCTCTGGGTGGACAAGGATCTGGCATAGCCAACAATCAAACAGAGCTTAAAGAAATCTTAGAAAAAGCATTTTCTTTCGCAAAACAAGTTTTAATTGAAAAGTATCTTCACCACCATAAAGAAGTGGAGTATGAGGTGGTAAGAGATTCTTTTGACAATGCCGTAGCTGTTTGCAATATGGAAAATATGGATCCGCTGGGAATTCATACCGGAGAATCAATAGTTATTGCACCAAGTCAAACATTAACTAATCATGAATACCATAAGCTTCGAAGTATATCAATAAAAATCGCCAGAAGTATCGGAATAATCGGGGAATGCAACGTCCAGTTTGCGCTTAATCCAAATCCAAAAGATGGAGAATTGGAATATTATGTTATTGAGTTAAACGCCAGACTCTCAAGAAGTTCTGCCTTAGCAAGTAAAGCCACCGGATATCCATTGGCATATGTTGCTGCTAAGTTGGCACTTGGAAAAAATTTAACTGAGTTAAAAAATAAAATCACAGACGCGACTCAATTTTGTTTTGAACCCGCTTTGGACTATGTAACTGTTAAGATTCCCCGCTGGGATATAGAAAAATTCAAAAATGCTGAAGAAAAAATAGGGAGTAGTATGAAATCAGTCGGAGAAGTAATGGGAATAGGACGAACTTTTGAGGAAGCATATCAAAAAGCGATAAGAATGCTCGACCTGGATTTTGAGGGAGCAGTGAATGATGAGATATTTAAAAAATCTTCTATCAAAGACGTTGAATTATTTCTTATAAATCCCACCCCAAAAAGAATTTTTGCAATATCCGAGGGTCTTTACAGAAATATGAAAATAGAAAAGATTTACAAGCTTACCGGTATTGATCCGTGGTTTTTATATCGTATCAAAAACATCATTGATCATGAAATCCTCCTTCGCATGAAGCTTCGGAAGGACAAGAATTCACTTGATAAACAGGCTGTATTAAAACTTAAGCAATTGGGTATTTCGGATAAAAGAATTGGGGCTCTAGTCGGTAAAAGAGGTCTTGAGATTAGAGAAATTAGGAATAATCTGGGAATAAAGCCTTTCGTTCATCAAATAGATACTTTGGCGGGAGAATTTCCGGCAAAAACAAATTATTTGTACATGACGTATAACTCCTCGCACAACGATCTTACTTCTTCAGGAAATGATTCTGTAATTGTTTTAGGATCTGGTCCATACAGAATAGGATCCTCTGTAGAGTTTGATTGGACAAGCGTTACCGCGATAAACACTTTAAAAAAACACAGTAAAAAATCTATAGTTATAAATTGCAATCCAGAAACCGTTTCTACTGACTACGATATTTCCGACAGGCTATATTTTGAAGAATTGACCTTTGAAAGAATAGCCGATATCTACGAATATGAAAATCCATTTGGAATAATTGTATCTGTTGGCGGACAAACACCAAATAACCGCGCCCGTGCGCTTGAAAAAAAAGGATTTAAAATTTTAGGAACTTCTCCTAGGAATATCGATAGAGCCGAGGACAGATCAAAATTTTCTTCACTCCTTGATTCTTTTTCAATTTCCCAACCTGATTGGAATAAATTTACACAAATTTCTGATGCCTTAAATTTTTCCAAAAAGGTAGGTTTCCCGGTATTAGTAAGACCTTCTTTTGTTCTATCAGGAAGCAACATGAGAATTATTTATTCAAGAGAAGAATTAGCTAGCTTTCTAAAGAAAATCTTATCCATATCCAGGGATTATCCGATTACTATTTCTAGATTTATTACAGATGCAAAAGAAATAGAAATAGACGCTGTTGCAGAAAAAGGAATTATAAAAACATTTGCGATTTCAGAACATATAGAAAACGCTGGTGTTCATTCTGGAGATGCTTCAATTATTTTTCCTCCTCAAAAAATTTATATAGAAACTCTCAAGCAGTTGAGAAAGATTGCAGAAATATTGGCTAAAGAACTTTCCATAACCGGTCCATTTAACATCCAATGCCTGGCAAAAGATAATGATGTATCGGTAATTGAGATAAATCTGCGAGCATCACGTACTTTTCCTTTTATATCTAAAGTAACCGGAGTAAATTTTATAGAAGAAGCTGTTGACGCTTTTTTTGGAAAGTCTGGAGAAGAAAAAAATATCGATATAATGAAATTTAACTTTGTTGCAGCGAAGGTAGCACAATTTTCCTTTGCCAGACTAACAGGCGCAGATCCGGTACTTGATGTTGAAATGACCTCTACGGGGGAAGTGGCATGTTTTGGAGACCAAACCGAAGAAGCATTTCTAAAAGCGGAAATTTCTGTTGGAGGAAGAATACCAAAAAAAGGAATTTTTATAAGTCTTGGAGGAGATGAAAATAAAATAAAATTTTTAGAAACCATAAAAAGATTGAAAATGCTAAAAATCCCTATCTTTGCAACGGAGAAAACATCCATCTTTCTCAACAGAAACGGCATTAAAAGCAAAAAGCTTTTCAAGATTCACGAAGAAAAAAATCCTAATGTACTCGAATATTTTCAAAAAGGACTAATCGACCTGGCAATTAACATTACAGACAATAATCTTAAAAAAGACATTAACGACGATTACTTTATAAGACGGACTGCTGTTGACCACAATATCCCTTTATTTACCAATGTAAAAAAGGCAGAATTATTCATAAAAGCAATAACTGAAGTAAATCTTAATGAACTTCCTGTTAAGTCCTGGGACGAGTATGGAGCAAGAGATGTCAATCGTGGGGTGGGGGATTAACGCCTTGCTTAGTAAGTGAATAATCCAAAAGATCCTTCATTTCCTGTCTTCTGTTTTGACTACCCAATAAGACTCCTATCACTTCATGTTCTCTGTAATCTAGATAGGTAATTAAACAAAGACCTGCCTCAGGCGTATAACCTGTCTTAACGCCTTTTACTCCCGGATAGCTTGTGAGAAGATTTGTTTCGTTATAAAGATAAAAATACTTATGTGAAGAAGAATAAGGAAGCTCTTTTTCAACAGCTGAAACTACTTCTTTAAAGAGAGGAAATTTAGATAAAGCATACCTGGTAATAACTAACAGATCATATGCTGTTGTATATTGGTCCCCATCTCCCTCCAGTCCCGAAGGATTTGTAAAGTGTGTATTGGAAAGACCTAGTGCCTTTGTCTTTTCATTCATTGCATTAATAAATTCACTCCTTCCTCCCGGATAATTCGAGGCAAGTGCCTCTGCTGCGTCATTTCCTGAAGGAAGAATAAGCCCGTATAAAAGCTCTTCTAGACTTAGTACTTCACCGGAAGTAAGTCCCATGCTATTTTCCCCGACTAAATCAGAATCCGCAATGTGATAAGAATCGTCTGTTTTTGGATTTTCAAGCGCTACTATTGCGGTCATTACTTTTGTAAGAGACGCCATTGGTAATTTGATTTTTGAATTCTTCTCATAAAGACTTTTATCATCTGTTAGGTCGTAAATAAGGACTGAAGTGGCGGAAATATCCGGTGCTTCATTTCCAAACACTACTTCTCTTATATCTTCGCCATTTGGAAACCACAAATCAATACCTGATACCTGCTTATTGGTAAATACTGTTAAAAAAGAAGGAAGCGGAGAAAATATCATTGATGAATTATTGCCAGAAAACAGCAAATATGAAGAAAAAGAAAACGTTAAAAAAACTAATAAGAAAACAAAAGAAAGATAAAATTTTTGCACCAAACATATTTTAACATTATCTGTTTGGAGGTGGAACCCTTATACCGTAAATGAAATTAATTATAAAAAATTAGGAGTAAAAATAAATAGGAGCTTGCAAATACGTGAAAAATTGTACTATTCTAATCTTATATAATGTTTCATGATCAAAACCCGCAAGTACCTAGTGCGGGTAGTTCCAAAAGGAAGATATTATCTATTCTTGCAATAGTATTTTTGTTGGCTGCAATACCTCTTACCCTGGCATTAGTAAAACAAGAACAGGACATAAGACAGGAAGCCTCAACACCAACACTTTCTCCAGAAACTGTTATAGCCAAGGTGGGCGAAAACAATATAACTAAGGCAGACGTCGATAATCTTGTAGTGGAAATGAGCGGAGCGGTATCAACAGACAAAACTGTTCTCAATGATACTCTCAACATTCTAATTGAAAGGGCAATTTTGGAGAATACCGCATTCGAAAACAATTTAAATCCCACTCAAGAGGAGACAAACAATAGAGCTAGCGCTGAAGGAATATCTGAAGAAGAAGCAAAACTTGAAATAATTAAAGATTTAGTAACCAAAAATCTTCTAAATTCCAGAACGGTCGTCTCATTAGGCTTTTGGAGTCCACCGGAAACAGCACAAAAAGCCTTAACAACGGCAGAAGTTCAGACTGCTGAAATCCAGTCCACGGACGGAGCCCTCGCCCTTACAGAGATAGAAAACAAAATGAAAACCGATGAGGATATTTTAACAATTGCAGACTCTATTATGCGAAAATATCCATCTTTAGCTCCTATTCTTGCTGTTAACGGATACATTCTTAATGGATTAACTCCAGAAGAAAAAACCCAAAGCGCAACTTCCTACCTCATAGAACATGACGACTCAAATTTGGACAGTACAACACTTAACGGAGTTTTTTCTATGACAGTGGATGAGGTAAAGAAAATTTCAAACACCGAAACAAATCAGGGTGGATCCGTATTTAAACTTATCAAAAAAGGAAATGAAACAGGTCCTGGAAGCTATAGCTCTTGGCTTTCGTCTCAAAAAGAAGACGTTGTTGCAGTTGTAAATACGTTATGAAATTTAAGTTTTTATTATTTTTTGGTTTTTTTTTAGTTTTCTTATTTTTGTATAAAGACTCCTCGGCAGCCCAAAAAAATCCCTATAGACATCTCTGTGTGGGAATTGAGGGAACTTTTCGAGCAGAAAACTGGAAGGGAGGAGCAGTTCAGGTGGGATGCTCCGGTGATTCTGGCGCAGGTGCCCCAAATCAATCGCAAGCATGCTCCGGTGAAGTCCAGAATGTAAAACCCGGACAGGAATTTAGGCTCACTAAATGTTCGTGCTTTGGGGGAGAAAACGGCTGTCTTAAAATTGCTAATAAAATGCATCTAGGACCGCTTCAAAACGGAAAAAAGAAAATAATAATTGACAAACCCCTCAAAGATATGCCGGTTTTTAAAAATAACAAATGCGATGTAATAAAAAGAGATAATATTTGCGGTAAAAACGGAGACAGAATAAAAGGCAACTTTAAAATTTCTTGTGTTGCCAGATCCGTTCCTACGCCTACAAACACTCCCAAACCAACAAAACCAAAGCCCTCTGCAACTCCAACACCATATCCATCTGTACCTCCGACAATAACGCGACCTCCCACTCCAACACCCACACCTCCTTTCTGTCCAGTGCCTAAACAAGTAGTCAACATTAAAATATCTTGTCCAAATTGTGTAGTGACACCAACGCCAACGCCTGAGGAAGGAGATCAGACATGAAATACATGAATAGAATAAGCCTGTCCAAACGACTAATTCTAGCTCTTGCTGGGCTTGCAGCTTTAATAATTGGACTAATCGTTGCAATTTACTTGACTTCCCAAAGACAAGAAATAAGACAAAGAGCAGAACAGGCCACAATTATTTCGCTTACTCCAAAAGAGTGGACTCAGTCTCCGGGAGGAAGAATAAATTTTGAAGTAGAAGTTGATCCTGGAATAAATCAGGTTAATTTTATACAATTGGAAATAAATTTTGACGAAACGAAATTAATACCCGCTGATGACGTGTTTACCCCTAACTCAAGCTCTGGATTGGCTCTGCTATCAGGTCCGACCACAACGCCTGGCACTATCACAATTGCTTTATCCGCAGAAGGTGATCCTACCAAAATTCTTACATCCATTACCAAAGTGGGGACATTAACCTTTGATCTGCTACCTGATGCAGGAGAATTTGAGACCGAAGTCACTTTTGGAACTGGCACGATTGTCAGATCAATTGGGGGAACCGATCTTGCTTCCGAAAACGTTTTATCGAATGCACTTGGAGCAAAGGTTTTTAGTGTTGGTGAAAAAATATGCCGAGCGGATGAAGCAACATGTGAATGGGATCCCGTAGACGGCGCAACTTCTTATCATTATGTAATAACTAATGACAAAAATGAAACTATCAAGGAAGGAGATACTTCATCTACGAAAATTACTTTCCCTGTACCAGCAAACCCCGCCACACATATAACTTATACATGCAAAGTTCGCGCAGCTAATAAATGTGCGTCTGGACCAGAAGGTTCGGCTTCCACAACCTGTGTAATTAGCCCAACACCAACACCTACACCTGTAACTCCTACAGCTACCCCAACACCCGTTCCATCATCGACTCCAACTCCTACTCCTACAGCTACCCCAACGCCAACGCCGAAACAGGGAGTAACTCCAACTCCGACGGAAGTAGTAGAGTCTCCACCATCTACTCCCCCGATAGGCGGAGAAGAGGAGGCACCAATACAACAACCCCAAGAATCTGAGGAAGTTGTAGTAGTAACTCCTACGCCTCTTCCGCCGACGGGAAATACAGCTGTCACGACAATACTTGGCATTGGCGGTACACTTTTGTTCATAATAGGCGCAGCCTTGTTCTTCGTATTCTAAATATCTATTGACAATATATTTTGTTTGATCTACTATATCCCCATAGGGGGGATATGACGTACAGACCAAAAGACTCAAAAGAAAGAACTCTTCATCGTCTCAAGATTGCCAGAGGACATCTTAATAAAGTCATAAAGATGATTGAGGGAGATGAATATTGTATTAACGTACTTCATCAATCTCAGGCGGTTCAAAAAGCTATAAAGGAAACCGATAATTTAATATTGGAAAATCACCTCAATACTTGCGTTGCAGATTCCATTTCAAAAGGAAATAAAAAAGAGGCAATTGATGAAATAATGGA
>JACOXV010000063.1 GCA_016182225.1 Candidatus Levyibacteriota bacterium | reverse complement strand
AAAAAAATTACAATCGGTTGGCTTTATCCGGAGCTGATGAATATATATGGAGACAGAGGAAATATAATCTGTTTGACCAAACGTATGGAGTGGCGCGGAATAAAAGCGGAAGTAAAAAATCTTAATGTTGGGTTTTCGGAAGACGAAATTAAAAAATGTGATCTTCTTCTTATGGGAGGTGCACAAGATAGACAGCAAACAATTGTTAATGAAGATTTGAAAAAAAAGAAAAAAACTTTGGCTGATGCTATAGAAAAAGGCCTCCCGGGACTTTATGTTTGTGGCGGTTTTCAATTCCTAGGCAAGTATTATAAAGAGGCGAACGGGACAATTGTTGATGGTTTGGGAATTTTTGATCTTTATACCGAAAATCCAGGCGAAAATATTAAAAGACTAATCGGAAATATCGCAATTAAGCCAAATATTGAAGGATTGAAAAAACCAATCATAGGCTTTGAAAATCACGGCGGCAGAACTATTCTTGGAAGCAAAGTTGAACCTTTAGGTAAAGTACTAAAGGGCTTTGGGAACAATGAAGAGGGATTTGAAGGAGCTATATATAAAAATAGTTTCGGGACATATATGCATGGCCCCATACTTCCAAAAAATTCTCATTTTGCCGATTATTTAATTATGCTTTCCCTTAATATCAAAGACCTTCCTCCTCTTGATGACACCATCGAATGGCAGGCTCACTCTGCGATTGCAAAACAACTTCAAATTGAAATATAATTCAAGCATGAAGTTTGATATATCCCACGTTGCAAAATTAGCAAATCTTCCCCTGTCTGAGAAAGAAAAGACAAAATTTGGAAAACAGCTCGAGGAAACCCTTGAATATATAGAAAATCTCAATGAGGTAGATACATCAAACATAGAACCAGCAGATAATATTACAGGACTTCAGAATATTTCTAGAAAGGACACTTCCTCCCCTTCCCTCTCCCAAGATGAAGCACTTTCTAATACAAAGTCCAAGCATAATGGAATGTTTAAAGTAAAAGGAATTTTGGATAATGAATAAATTAACTACTATTTATCTTGTCCGCCACGCACAGTCCGAAACGAACATTATTGAGTTGCGTAGAAAAATATATGGTCAAATCGAGTCAATAAGGTCTCCTCTTACAAAGCTTGGAGTAAGACAATCACAAGATTTAGTAAAAAAAATTAAAGATATTCATCTGGATTTAATTATGTCATCTGATATGGAAAGAACAAGGCAAACCGCAGAAATTATTGCAAGAAAAAGAGGAATGTCAGTTGAAGTTGGCGACGGAATAAGAGAAAGAAGTCTTTACGATTATGCAGATACTTATGAAGGAAAAACCTATGATCAGATAAGAGATGAGGTAAAGGCTGATCTTAAGGCGTTGGATACTGAAAGTCAGAAGATGAAATACAAACATTCTGATTTTTTTGAAAGCGCCGAAGAAGCTGCGATTAGAATTTTTAATTTTTTAAAAGAGGTCGCTATCGCATATTTTGGAAAAACAATTTTAATAGTAAGTCATGGTAACTTAATTAGAAGTTTTTTAACTTATATTGGTTATGTGAGTTTTGATGATTTACCTGGTGGATCCTTGGAAAACACAGGCTATGTTGTCTTAGAAACTGACGGAAGTAATTTTAATATAAGAGAAACCCAAGGCTTGCATATTCAAAAAAGAGCAGGAAGATATTTTTAATATGGATTTGAATAAATTAACAATTAAAAAAGCGAAGGAAGGACTTAAGAGAAAAGACTTTTCTTCAGTCGAGTTAACCAAAGCTTGTCAAAAAGCAATCAAACAAACAGATCATAAATTAAATGTTTTTATTACTCTTACCGAAGATGAGGCGATAAAAAATGCAGAAAAAGCGGATAAATTAATTGCTTCGGGACAAGATCTTCCTCTTCTTGGAATTCCAATTGCTTTAAAAGATATGTTTTCGACTAAAGGTATCGAAACAACTGCCGGGTCAAACGTTTTAAAAGGCTATATTCCACCTTACGATGCAACTGTTGTTACCAAGCTTAAAAATGCAGGAGCTATAATCATCGGTAAAACCAATCAAGACGCATGGGCACATGGATCAAGCGGAGAAAACTCAGACTTTAGCCCAACAAAAAATCCCTGGAATCCAGAATATGTACCAGGTGGATCTAGTAGTGGTTCCGCTGTAGCCGTAGCAATAAATATGGCACTTGCTGCAACCGGAACAGATACAGGAGGGTCTATAAGACTCCCAGCAAGCTTTACAAATACCGTAGGTCTAAAACCCACCTACGGGAGAGTAAGTCGCTACGGAATTGTGGCAATGGCTTCATCTCACGACTCAATTGGACATTTTACGAAAACAGTTGAAGACAGCGCAATATTTTTAGGTGTTACTGCTGGAAAAGATGAAAAAGATGCTACCGCTTCAGACCTTGAAGTACCAGATTACACTAAAAATTTACAAAACAGAATAAAAACATTAAGAATTGGTGTAGATCCCGAATTTCATTCAAAACACATTGAAAGCGAAAGCGTAAGTCTGCTAGCAAAAGCGTATAACACAATCAAGAATTTGTTAGAGTCAGATATTGTTCCAGACATTTCTCTTCCACATTCAAAGCATGCAACTGCCTGCTATTATATAATTCAACCTTCTGAAGTTTCATCAAATTTATCAAGGTACGATGGAATTCGTTACGGAAACGGGAGAAAAAATTTTGGGCAGGAGGCAAAAAGAAGAATAATACTTGGTACACACGCCTTATCATCTGGATATTATGATCAATATTACAACAAAGCATCTCAAGTACGAACCATGTTAATTAATGACTTTAAAAAAGTTTTTGAGAATGTAGATGCAATTATTGCGCCTGTTTCACCTACTCCTCCTTGGAAATTGGGAGAAAAAGTCGATGATCCCTTAAAAATGTACTTATCTGATATTTTTACGGTAACTGCAAACTTAACTGGGTTACCTGCGTTATCAATTCCAATAGGATTTACCAAAAATGGTTTGCCTGTTGGGATGCAGATAATTGCCCCACATTTTTCAGAAGAAATATTATTCCAAATTGGACATGCATTTGAACAAGCAACCCAAAATGAGGATTGGAGGCAAAAAGAACCAAATTTATGAAATACACACCTGTAATAGGACTTGAGGTGCATGTCGAACTTAAGACTAAATCTAAGATGTTTTGCGGATGTTCCGCTGATTATTTTGGAAAAGAACCAAATACATATACATGCCCTGTTTGCCTTGGACTTCCAGGAGCTCTACCTGTTCCGAACAAAAAAGCGATTGAGTGGTGCATAATGATTGGCCTTGCTCTTAATTGCGAGATCCCTCTTTTCTCAAAATTTGACAGAAAAAATTATTTCTACCCTGATCTTCCTAAAGGATATCAGATAAGCCAGTACGATCAACCGTTTTGCATTAACGGTTTTGTCGAACTCGAAGGTGTAAAGCTAAAACACCCGGAGGGTGTGAAGCTAAGTGTGAAGCTAAAAAAGAAAATTCGCATTCGAAGAGTTCATCAAGAGGAGGATACGGGCAAATTAATTCATCAAACAATAAACGGAGAAAAAGTTTCCCTAATTGATTTTAATCGCTCCGGAGTTCCGCTCGTTGAAATAGTAACCGAGCCGGATTTTGAATCAGCAGAAGAAGTCAAAGAATATTTACAAAAACTCCAGCAGATTGTCAGATACCTTGGAGTTTCAAACGCCGACATGGAAAAAGGCGAGATGAGACTTGAACCAAATATCTCACTTCGTTCGAATAATACCAATACTACAAATACTACCAATAAACCAATTTCCAATAAGGATTTGCCGCTATATAAAGTCGAAGTTAAAAATATAAATTCATTCAGATTTGTTGAGAAAGCAATTGATTACGAGATAAAAAGACAGTCCGAAATCCTAGACAAAGGAGAAACTCCAAAGCAAGAAACAAGAGGATTTGTTGAAGCGTCGAACTCTACTGTATTGCAAAGGTCCAAAGAAGAAGCAGCAGACTATCGGTATTTTCCAGAACCAGACATTCCCCCATTTCGATGGAATGAATCTCAAATTTCAAATCTCAAATCTCAAATGCCAGAATTGCCAGACAGTAAACGGGCTCGGTTTGAACAAGATTATAAACTTTCTCCTTACGATGCAGAAATTTTGACCAGAGAAAGACCACTTGCTGATTATTTTGAGAACGCTGTTATTGACGGAAAAAAGTTTGGCGTAACAGAAAAAGAGATTACGAATTATCTAATTAACAAAAAACCAAATATCGAAGAGCTTCTACTAGCACAACTTATTCAAACAATAGTTCAATCGAGTCAAATTGCAGATATTGACGAAGAAAAGTTAAATGAACTCATCGATAAAGTGTTGAAGGAAAATCCAAAAGCTGTAGAGGACTTCAAAAAGGGAAAAGAAAGCGTTATAATGTATTTAGTAGGCCAAGTAATGCGTAATTTTACAAAGCGCATCGACGCCGAAAAAATTAAGGCGAGTTTACTCGCGAAATTAAAATAAAAATGCAAGACGGACCAAGTACGCCAATTGAAGCTATAGAAGAATCCCCTCAAGAAAGCCTTGACCAAACATCAACTGTCAATAAATTGCGTCCATCCAGGCCGTTCAGTCATCGCTCACTAAAACGAAGAATCACAGGCTTAAAAGACGCTCTGGGAAAAGCAGAAACAAATGCGATGGAAGACTCCGTAACTGGATTAAAAAGCAGAAGATGGTTTGATGGACAATTGGAAATAGCAGTAAGAAAAGCAGAAAGGCGTCAAGCTGAAATTAAGAAACTACGTGAACAAGGTCAACCAGTTGATGAAAGAGACGACGGATCTTTTTGGATGGAACTGGAAGATTTGGACGACTTCAAACAATTTAATACTTTTTACCTTTGGGCAGGCGGTGACTTGGCATTAAAAACCATGGCTATTCCAGAAACAAGACCAGGAGAAGAAAAAGCAAGATATGGCGGAGATGAATTTGCGAGATTGATTAATTCCAACATAACAGAAGATGAAATAATTAGATTAGCCAATAGAGACTCAGAAACAGTAAGAGAAGAAAGCAGAAGAGCTATTTCTCAACTAACTCCACGATTTCCTGAGAAAGATGGGAAATATCCCCCGAGAGAAGTAACACTTTCAATAGGGTTAGTAAAATACCAACCTGGGATGAGCACGGAAGATTTGAGATTATTGGCAAACAAAGCGGCTGCAATGGCCAAAGAAACAAAGGATACAATCATTATCTGTAGAGATGGACTAAACTTTGAAACAGTAAAGGTTCCGGTTGAGGTTTGACATGGCTGATTTTGTTCATCTCCACAACCACAGTGAGTATTCGCTTTTAGATGGCTTGTCAAAAATAGACGAGATGGTCAATCGCGCAAAAGAGCTAGGTATGCATAGCCTGGCAATTACAGACCACGGTAACATGTATGGAGCCATCAAATTTTATAAAGCGTGTAAGGAAGCAGGAATAAAACCTATAATCGGATGCGAAATATACATAAGTAAAAGATCTCGCCACGATAAGGAGGCGGGTATAGATTCAGATTCAAACCATCTTATTCTGTTGGCAAAAAATGAAGAAGGTTATAAGAACCTAATGAGAATAATATCCATTGCAAATTTGGAAGGATATTATTACAAACCTCGAAGCGATATAGAGCTTCTCAGGGAACACCACGAAGGTCTTATTTGTCTTTCAGCATGTGTAAACGGATATGTCTCAGACCCCCTACTCGCCGGCCAGGAAGAAACAGCAGTAAAAAGAGCAGAAACTCTATCTGAAATTTTTGGAAAAGACCATTTTTATCTGGAGATCCAAAAACATTTGAATGTAAAAGACCAAGAAAAACTCAACGAAAGACTTATTAATCTTTCAAAAAAATTAGGGTTACCAATAATAGCTACCAATGACAACCACTACGTGCATAACGGAGATGCGGAAGCGCAAGAAGTACTACTTTGTATACAAACCCAAAATACTCTAGATACTCCCAATCGCAAACTTTCCATGATTGATTCTCCGGATTTTTACATGAAAAGCCCGGATGAGATGACAGGAATTTTTATCCAAAACCCCGAGGCTATAGAAAATACCGTAAAAGTGGCAAAAATGTGTGATCTTGAAATAAGCCTTGGTAAATGGATAATGCCAAATTTTGACGTTCCAGAGGGAAAAACTTCTACTAATCTATTGAGAGAACTAGTAGAAAAGGGGTTAAAGAAAAGGTACAAAAAAATAACTGACCAGATAAAGGAAAGGGCTGATTATGAACTATCGGTAATACTCAATAAAAAATATGAGAGTTATTTTTTAATAGTTGCAGATTTTGCCAATTGGGCCAAAAGTCAGGGCATCAGCGTTGGCCCTGGAAGAGGTTCTGCTGCTGGGTCAGTCGTATCTTACGCCTTAAATATTACCGACATAGATCCGTTTTTCTTTAATCTCCCGTTTGAGCGATTTTTAAATCCGGAAAGACCATCTGCTCCTGATATTGATCTTGATTTTGCAGATACAAGACGCGATGAGGTTATTGAGTATGTTACAAAAAAATACGGAAGGGACAAAGTAGCACAAATTATCACATTTGGAACGATGGAAGCAAGAGGGTCAGTAAGAGACACTGGAAGAGTGCTTGGCTATCCCTACACAATTCCTGATCGTCTTTCAAAACTTATTCCTCCCGGATGGCAGGGACATGCTATGACTATTGATAATGCTCTTGAGCAAAGTCCAGAGCTAAAAATCGCCTATAGTATGGAATCGGACACAAAAAGAATTCTAGATCTTGCTAAAAAAATTGAAGGTGTAGTTCGTCATGCCTCAACCCATGCAGCAGGAGTTGTAATAGCAGATAAACCTCTAACGGAATACACACCCCTACAAAAAGAGACCAACGGAGAAAAAATAGTTACTCAGTATGATATGTACACAATAGGTGCAGATTACGATGGAGTCGGTTTGCTCAAAATGGATTTTTTGGGGCTTCGCAACCTTACCATTATTGAAGAAGCCTTGCGGTTTATAAGAGAAAACAAAAATATAGAAATAGAACTTTCTACCCTGCCCCTTGACGATAAAAAAACATATGACCTTCTTTCAGAGGCAGAAACAACAGGAATATTCCAGCTGGAATCTGCGGGAATGAGAAGATACATCAAAGACTTAAGACCTACTTCTATTTTTGATCTCATGGCTATGGTTGCATTATATAGACCCGGACCCATGGCAAATATTCCAGAATTTATAGCAAGAAAAAGAGATGCTTCAAAAATAAAACTTCCTGATAAGAGACTGAAAGAGGCGCTTGCTCTGTCATATGGAATGCTTGTTTACCAAGACGATGTGTTACTCACCACAATAGCGATTGCAGGATATTCTTGGCTTGACGCAGATAAATTTAGGAAGGCGATGGGAAAGAAAATTCCATCTGAGATGAAAAAACAAAAGGAACAATTTATAAAAGGATGTATTGAAAATGGACTTTCTGAAGAAAAAGCTGAAAAAATATATGATCTTATCGCGCCATTTGCAGGATATGGATTTAATAAAGCCCATGCTGCTTGCTATGCCACAATTGCCTACAGAACTGCTTACCTTAAGGCAAATTATTCTGTAGAATTTATGACAGCTTTACTTACTGCCGAATCAAGAGGGACTTCGGGCCCAACAAAAAACGAAAAAATTGCGCAAGCTGCAGCCGAATGTAAAAGATTAGGCATTAGGGTTCTTCCTCCAAACATAAATAAATCAGACAGAGATTTTTCTATTGAAAATAAAACTGAAATTAGATTTGGTCTGTCTGCAATAAAAAATGTAGGAGAAGCTGCTATTAGAAATATTTTAGAAAACATAAAAGAAGGAGAATTTAAAAGTTTTGAAGATTTTGTTGGAAGAGTTGATCTAGGCGTTATTAACAAAAAAACCATAGAGAGCCTTATAAAAGCTGGAGCTATGGATCTGTTCGGAAATAGAGCCGGGCTACTTATTTCCTATCATGATATTATAGAAAAAGCCAACAAGAAGAAAAAGGATAAAAAAGAAGGGCAAACTTCTCTTTTTGGAGAAGAACCATCGGAAGAATCTGAAAACATTAAAGCAAGTGCTCCTGTTGATGATTTTTCTGAATCGGAAAAACTTGCTTTTGAAAAAGAATTTTTAGGAATTTACCTAACTTCCCATCCCCAAATGGATAATTTATTGGCGGTAAAATCGATGGTTACCCATCATCTGGACCTGCTGAACGAAGAAATCGAGGGACAAAGAGTAACAATTGGTGGAATTATAGAAGTAAGCAGGAAAATTTATACAAAAAAATCAGGAAGTGAAATGGCCTTTGTAACAATAAGCGACGAGAGGGGACTTTTTATTGAATGTGTTATTTTTCCCAAAGTATATGAAAAATATAAATCGTTTCTCTTAAAAGACCAGGTAATAGTTCTCGAAGGACATGTTGATTCGAAAAATGAAAGGCCAGTTATAATAGCTGAAAAAATTTCATCTGTAAGCGGAAAAAATACTTCTTCTTGACTTGAGCTTGAGTCAAACTGTAAAATATAGGTGGGAAAAATGGCTAATTTTGCTCCGGAAGTTTTCTTCCGCATTGGAGACTTTCCAATAACAAATACCATTATTAACACCATCCTAGTAGATGGTTTTTTACTGCTACTCACTTTTTTTATTGTCAGAAATCTAAAATTAGTCCCCGTACGGAAAGCATTGCGGGAGACCGTGCTCCAAAAATCTTCCCTTATTTTATGACTTTTTTCCTTTTTATATTGATTGCAAACTGGAGTGGACTAATTCCGGGAATTAACACTTTTGGAATTCTAGAACAGCACGATGGCAAAACCCATGTGATACCTCTGGTACGAGCAGCAACGAGCGATCTAAACACTACGCTTGCTCTAGCTATCGTGTCCTTAGTCGCAACCCACATCATGAGCCTGCGCGCTCTGGGATTATCAGAGTATCTTTCAAGATTTATTCCTTTTTATCCTTTTATTGTCTCAGTTATAAAAGGAAAACCAAAATTTAGCATAGATACGTCCGGCCCAATTAATTTAGTTATGTCATTTTTTAATCCGCTAGTCTTAGTTTTTGTTGGAGTACTCGAGCTAATTTCAGAATTTATTAAAGTCATTTCGCTTTCATTTAGGCTTTTTGGTAATATATATGCGGGAGAAATAGTTCTAGGCTTTTTGGTAATATATATGCGGGAGAAATAGTTCTGGAAACAGTTTCCGGAATTTTTGCATTTATTTTCCCCCTTCCTTTTTTGCTTTTGGAAGTAGTAGTTGGACTTGTTCAGGCACTGGTATTTTCTATGCTGACTATGGCATTTATGGTAATATTAACAACGCCTCACAAAACTGAGGCCAAAGAGGGGGTGAGCCACTAGTGGAATTTAGTCTAACGGGAGGGTTAATTGTAGCTATAGGTGGTATTGGTCCGGCGCTCGGAGTTGGATTTATTGGAGCAAAGGCAATGGAGGCAATTGGGAGAAATCCTGAAGCATCTGGAAAGATTTTGCCAGCCATGCTTTTAGGAATGGCGTTTGCTGAGGCTATTGCAATTTATTCTCTTATTTTAGCATTTACCGGTTAATCATTTTTTATGGATATTCTTAAAGATTTTGGAGTAAATCCATTGCTTTTGATAGGACAGATTATTAACTTTTTGATCATCCTTTTTTTACTCAAAAGGTATATGTACCGCCCTATTCTTGACATTATTAAAAAAAGAGAGGAAGCAGTAAAAGAAGGAATTAAAAACGCAGAAGAAGGACAGAAAAAGCTCGAGGAAGCAGTGGTAAAAGAAAAGGAAATTCTTTCTAACGCTCGAGCCCAGGCTGAAAAAATGCTTATCTCTGCGAGAGAAGAATCAGAAGAGTTAAAGGGACAAATTGAAGAAACCACAAGAAAAGATACAGAAAAAATGGTAGAACAAGCAAAGGAGCGCGTAAGAGAAGAAGCAAGACAAGCTGAAGAAAGGCTAATTAGACGTATTGGGGAGATCGCGATTTCTCTACTTGAGAAATCAATGATAGGTGTTTTTGGCAAAAAAGAACAAAAAATAATTTTAAAAAAAGCAATAACGGAACTTGGTAAACAAGATTTATTATGAACAGGAAGTTGATAAAAAAACTGGCTGAGGAAAGCTATTCTAAAAAAAGGCTCGACAGGATAAAAGTATTTGCGTTTGCTAGGGCTCTGAAAAGAGGGGATTTAAGAGAATATATAAGAATCTTAAAAAACTTTGAAGATAGAAT
>JACOXV010000062.1:8152-17032 GCA_016182225.1 Candidatus Levyibacteriota bacterium | reverse complement strand
AATCTACCCACTTACACCTTTTTTTGAGACGATCGTTTTAAAAAACGCGCTTTTCAATTTAAACTTATAGATAACTTTTTTAGATCTTTTCCGAGGAAATCCTGGATATTTCCTTAGCAACGATATAATTTACAAAGGGTGCAATTTCTAGTTCGTGGCGGAGAAAATCTATCTCTTCCCTACATTCAAAACGGTGGACAAAAACGCTTTTTTGCATCTGATAAAATCCTAAATTTTTTAATTTTTTTCTAAAAATATCACGGGCTTCACGCTTTTTCTCTGGAATATCAAAGACTATAATCCTGAAAAGACCATCCCATTTTCTTGGTGTTTTAATTCTCATCTCATCTATATTAAATTTGAGTACCTTTCTCTTCCCTTTTTCTGTTAGCGTGAGAATAAGTTCTCCTTCTTTTTCCTTCCATGAGATAAATTTTTGTGTCTCAAGCCTTCTTATTGTGTCTCTTAGGCGTCCTCTTTTTCGGGCTTTCTCCCATTGTTCCTTCTTAAACTCTTTATATAAGATTCCAATTCCTGGAAAAAGCAATGCTGTTCCAATGATAACTCCTGCCCCCAAGCTCATTAAAACTACCTTCGTCAATCCCTTCCCTAATCCTACATCATCCATTTTAGCCATACCTTTATTTTGTACGATCGTTGTAAAAAATGTCAAGGTCGAAATATTCTTGTATTCTTAGGGAAACTCTTATGAGGTAGCCATTCCTGATTCTTGCTGTCTTTTAATATCTTCCAATCTCCATGCTGCAAATGTGCAATCGGGGTAATTACCGCAACCATAGAATTTGCGGCCTTTTTTCGTCTTTTTGATCACAATTTTTCCTCCATCCTTCGGACATATAAGATTGGTCTCGTGAACCAAAGGTTTTGTAAATTTACACTGCGGAAACCTATTACAGGAAAGGAATTTTCCGAATCGTCCGCTTCGAATTACCAACTTTCCCTCTCCGCATTTTGGACATTTTTCATCAGTTTCTTCAACGGCAATTTTTACTCTTTTTGCTTCTTTTACTTTTTCCAAATCTTTCTCGAGAGGACTATAAAACTCAGAAATAACTCCTGCCCATTCTTTTTTCCCATCAGCAACCAGGTCCAACTCATCCTCCATCCCTGCGGTAAACGGAATGTCGTCTATATCCTCAAAATTTTCTACTAAAAAATCATTTACTGCAAATCCTACGGATGTCGGTTTGAACCTTCCTTCTTCCCGCTCAATATATCCTCGGGATTCAATAGTAGATATAATTGTCGCGTAAGTCGATGGCCTTCCGATCCCTTTTTCCTCAAGAGTTTTTATAATTGATGCATCATTGTATCTGGGGGGAGGCAGAGTTTCATGAAATTCTGAGGATGAGTTCATAAACTTTAACTCCTCTCCTGATTTAAATTCCGGTAATCTCTTATCCTCAAGCGCATAAGGATTAATTTTCAGAAAGCCTTCAAAGAGTAACACGCTACCATTTGTTTTTAGTCTGTAGTTTCTCGGAACACTCGGAAAACTCGGCGAATCAGATTGTCTGATTGTCTGACCATCAGAGTGTTCTGAGTTTTCTGAAATTGCATCAACAATCACAGAGGTGGATTCAATAATTGCGTCACTCATAGCCGTTGCCAAAGCTCTTCGCCAGATTAATTCATACAATTTTCCATACTGCGGTCCAAGATCCTGAGAAACCTTTGAAGGAAAAATTTCAGCCTTTGCAGGTCTTATTGCCTCATGGGCTTCTTGTGCGTTTTTTGAAGAGACTTTATAATAACGGGGTTTTGCCGATAAATATTTTTCTCCGTATTCTTTTTTAACAAAATCCGTCATTTGCTTTCTGGCCTGATCAGAAATTGCTACCGAATCGGTTCTATGATAAGTAATGTAGCCTTCTTCATAGAGTTTTTGCGCGACACTCATCGTCCTTTTGCCGGATAATCCCATTCTTCGCGCACCGTCCTGCTGAAGAGTAGACGTAGTATAAGGAGGAGGCGGAGTCCTTCTTGTTTCTTTTTTGGAAACATCCGAGACCAAAAAATCTTTTGATTTTAAATCTTCTTCAATCTTTTTTGCGCCTATCTCATTTCCGATCGATGTTAAAACATATTTGTATTCTCCATCGTAGAGGACTAATTTTCGTGTCTCCTCAATTCTTTTCCCATTAATCTCGATTAAGTCAAACGGCGTCCCTTCGTCAGATTTTAGATTTGATTTTTGATTTTTTAGATTGACGAGAATCGTCCAGTATGGTTCCTTTTTAAACTTTTCTATTTCCCGCTCTCTCTCCACTATTAAGCGAAGCGCCACCGACTGTACTCTTCCGGCAGACAAGCCTCGTCTAACTTTTTGCCAAAGAATGGGTGAAAGCTTGTATCCAACCAAACGATCCAAGACGCGGCGGGCTGTCTGAGCATCTACTAAGTTTCGATCAATATCGCGGGGATTTTTTAAAGCCTCACTAATTGCTTCGCTCGTTATCTCGTGAAACACTATCCTCTCAAAACGTGAAGTATCAAAAGTATCACGGGGAGTTAAATCGTTTCCCCCTTTGGTACTCTTGGTACTCTTGATACCCGTGGTACCCTTGAGCGCTTGCGCTATGTGATATGCAATTGCTTCTCCTTCTCGATCCAAGTCTGTTGCCATAATAATTCTCTCTGCATTCTTTGATGCACTTTTTAACTGGCTTAAAGTTTTTTTCTTATCCGGCATCAACTCATACTGCGGTTCGAAATTATTTTCTACGTCAACACCCAATTTGCTTTTTGGAAGATCATAAATATGGCCCATTGACGCAATAACTTCATAGTCACTACCTAGGAAACGGCCTATTGTTCGGGCTTTAGTCGGAGACTCTACGATAACAAGATTTTTCATATTTTATTTAATCAGTGTATTTTAAATTGTACAGGAGTTGTCAAGAGGCAAAGGACTAAACGAGGGAAAAATTCCCCCCTCCCAAGCTTTTTATAATTCCCTTTATTTCAAGTAAAGAAAGAATAGTACCGGTCTTTGACGAATCAATTTTTAGCCTCCTGGATATTTCATCGAAATGAAGATTTTCGTTTTCCAAAAGACCAATTATCAAACTTTCCTCCTTCGTCAAATCCTTCCCGTCTCCCTTTGATACTTTTGATACTTCTGATACTCGTGATACTTTTAGTTCTTTTAGGATATCTTCCGGAGTTATTACAAGCTTGGCTCCTTTTTCGATGAGCCGAAGTGGCGCTGCAGAAAGCGATGAGGTAATTGGCCCGGGGACTGCAAAAACTTTTCGACCAAACCCTAGTGCAAAGTTTGCGGTGATCAAACTTCCCGAATCACTCGCTCCTTCTGTTACCAAAACACCATCAGAGAGTCCCGCAACTATGCGATTTCTTGATGGAAAACTGCCCACGCTTGGCGGATGTCCCGGCGGAAATTCTGAAACCACTGCCCCACCGCTATCCAAAATTTCTTCATAAAGCTTTTGGTTTTCCCTGGGATATGGCAAATCTACTCCGTTTCCCAAAACAGCAATAGTCTTTCCTCCAGCTTCAATAGTTGAAGCATGTGCAACGCCGTCTACTCCAAAAGCCATACCGGAAACAATTATCAAACCTGAACTAGCCAAACTTCCAGCAAACAATTCAGTAATGCTTTTTCCATATGTGCTTATTTTGCGTGTTCCAACGATAGCGATAAGCGGAGGAGTGGCGCGAGAGGTTAAGGCGCGGGAAGCTGGTGAAATTTTCGCAGGAACGGCATTTTGCAGGCAAGCCGAGTCCAAGAAAATTTTACTAGCGACCTCAGCGCCGTCAGTAAAAAGAACCCTGACGTTGCCCTTGACGAATAATACTATTGGAGGATTTGGAATTTTCTTCAAAAGCCCGGGATATTCTTTATCTGCCAAACAGACAAAGAATATCTTTTGTTTCTTAAGCTTTTCTAAGTATTTATCAAAGTCAAACTCTTTTCGAAAATCTTCAAACTTTTTCGTCAAAGCCGGTTTTAATATCGGTTCGAGTTCGTCTCTTTGAGCCTTCCAGGCCTTTTCTGCAGAACCAAAATGTTTTAAAAGTTTTTCAAACTTAATTGGCCCGACTCCCGAAAAATTTGAAAAGGCCAAATAATAATTTCGTTCCAGCATTCAAGTTAAGATTTTAGATTTAATTTTTTATTTTTTATTTTCTAGAAAACCACTCTGTTAAAATTTCTTTGGCGATTGGTGCAGCAACACTACTTCCTTCTCCTGATTCTTCAGATAAAACAGTAATTACAATTTGCGGGTCCCGGGCAGGTGCAAAAAGAGTTATCCATGCATGAGGAAGTGTTTTTTCTCCTCCGTGCTGGGCTGTCCCTGTTTTACACGCAAGGACAACCTGTCTATAATCTTTAAAATTCCCCGAAACCGAACTCTGCGGCACTTCCAAGAAATTCCTCCCATCTATTTTTAATTTTTGATTTTTAATTTTTAAGTTGAATAAAGGCCATGCAACCCCATTCTCTTTACACGCACCAATCATTCCTTCGGTAATTAGTTCTGTCGCCCCCTCCGACAGTAAATTTTGTTTTAGGGTTTTGTCTTTTTTTTCAGAATCTTTAAATAAATGAGGATAGTACATTTGACCTTTTGCAGCGACTGTCTGAGCCCAGGAATTTACGTGAAGAGGAGTTGAAAGAAGATATCCCTGTCCGATTCCATAATGATAAGTGTCCCCAAGGTACCACTTTTCGCCGATTACTTTCTCTTTCCAGGAAGGATTTGGTACAAGACCGCGGCTTCCACCAGCTAAATCAATTCCCGAAAAATCTCCTATCATAAAATCCTTTGCTGTTGCAGAAAGACGGTCCACTCCTATTTTTGCCGCTAGCTCATAAAAGAAAATATCATTTGAACGCGCTAGTCCTTTTACCACATTAACAACTCCGTCGGTTCTGCCGTAACCCGTGAAATACCAGTTGGCAAAAGAAAATTCTCCTACCCTTATAATTCCTTTATCTTCAATCGAGTAGTCTCTTCCTATAATTTTATTATTAAGACCCGATGCGGCTGTGATTATTTTAAAAGTGGATCCCGGAGGATAAAGACCTGCTATCGCGCGATTTAAAAGTGGCTGGGATTCTCCGTCTGATAAAACCTGATCAACTTCTCTATATGCGCTATCTGTTGCAGTTTTGTAAGTCTCGTCTTGTGTAAAAAGATTGGGGTCAAATGTTGGTTTGGAGATTAAAGCCAACACTTCGCCTTTTGGAGTTGTTACAATAACTGCTCCTTTCTTCACACCCCGCATTGCTTCGTATGCTTTTTTTTGTAGACCTAAATCTATAGTGAGTCTTATATTCCTGCCGGGAATTGGATCACTCTCACCAAGCTTTCTTATCGATTTTCCGCTACTATCTATCTCTACCAATTGCTTCCCGTCGACTCCGCGAAGCATTCCTTCATACTCCTCTTCAATTCCCATTTCTCCTATGAGATCACCTGATCTGTAACCTGAATATTTTTCGCTGCTCAACTCTTCTTTTGTGATCTGTCCCAAATAGCCCAACACATGCGCTGTCGCATCTTTTTCCGGATAGTACCGGAGGGAGTCTATTTCCAGATCTTTCTTTCCGGCGGAAATAAGACTTAATGCTTGTTCTTGATTGAGAAGTCTGGTTTTTCCGTTTTCGACCAGTCTAAAACCGGGTACATTTATAACAAGAGGCTTGCCATTTCTGTCAGTAATAATTCCCCTGGGAGCGTGGGTAACGACCGTTTTTATTCTGTTGCTGTCGGAAAGCAGTCTATAATATTTGCCTTCTATTATCTGGAGAGTGAAGATCCGAAATATTAAAACAGCGATGGATACTAATAAAAGAGCAGCTAAAAATTTGTAGCGAATTCCAAAACTTTTTGAAAATCCGTCGATATTTTTTCTTCTTTTTATTTTTTCTGTGGAAATAAAGTCCGGAAAAGCAATTCCTATCTTTGTCATAGCAATCTTAATAACTTAACACACTTTTGTCTTTTTTGTGATAGGTTATTTTATAAAGAACTAAAGAAAAAACTGTAGAGATAAAACCTTGAAATAAAAGATTACCATAATCAAAAAGAATTGCGTAGAGAATGCCTCCGATAAGCGAAAAAACAAAGACAGAATAAAAAGTTCTTATTTCAAATTTCTTCTCATACAAAAATAATAAAAAGAAGAATATTAAGAAAAAGAGGCTGGTTGTCCCTAAAACTCTTATTGAAAGGACATCTAAAGCTATTCCCGCTAAAAAGCTGAATAAAAATATCGAGGACTTTGGTTTGGTAATTGCTACATTTAAGAGAAAAATAAAAACGAGGGGAATTTCCAAAAATACAGTTTCTATAAAGACTAAAATAAGGCTCGCAAAGAGAACAAAGATCATATCACTGGACTACAACAAAGATTGTTGTGAGTTTTTCGAAATTAACAAAACTTTGAATCTGTGCCTTTTGAAAAAGTTCATTCTCTTTTTTGTCTACCGAAATAACTTTTCCCACTATCAAATCCGGTGGGTACCCGCCTTCTTTATCAGATACATCACCTTTTGTTACCACTATCTGAGATGGGAAGAGCGAATCCGAAAGCAATACGTTTTCCAAAATCAAATCTTTTTTACCATCTCCCCTTATCAAGCCAATTGCGGATTTCTCTGAAAGATCGTCGGAAACCGTTCTTACCGTAAAAGACGTATTCATTGAAGTGATAACATCGACCTTGGCAATACGAGAAGAAACTTTCGAAACAACTCCCACCAAATTTGACTCATACACCAAAACATTTCCTTCCTTGATTCCGTCTTTTTCTCCTCTGTCTATTATAAAGCTCTCCGGAATACTTATTCCCGGGATAAAATTTGGACTGCCTATTATTTTTGCCGGTAAAAGCCGCTGAGGCTTGGGGTATGATATTTGAAATTGATCTTTTAACGCTTTATTCTCGCTTATTAGCCTCTCCTGATCCACTAGTTTTTGGCGAAGAAGCTGGTTTTCCAAAACTAATTTTTTATAAGCACTATTTTCTGATTCACCGAATGCTTTTGAGATGAGAGAAAATTCAAAACTTCTGACAGACGAGGTTAGTCTTTCTATTTCCGCCTTTGATTCTTTTACTAAAAAACTTCCAGACAGAAATATTAGAAAAACAGAAACCAAAGAAAAGAAAAAGAAGCTTCCTTTTGAAATATTTTTTTCCTGCATATTTTTTACTTTAGTCCGCCAATTACTTTTACTCTATCCAAAAGTGACTGATCTTCAAGCACTTTTCCTGTCCCCCTGACTACAGAAGTGAGCGGATCATCAGATCGAATAACCGGAATATGGGTTCTCTCTACTATTAAATGGTCCAGTCCAAAAAGCTGGGATCCTCCTCCTGTTAAAAGAATACCCTGTTCCAGAATATCTGCCGTCAACTCGGGTGGGGATTCTTCCAGAATATCTGCCACAGCATCCACAATCTTTGCGATCACCGGGGCTAAAGCTTCCCTAACTTCAACTTCTGTAATTTTTAGACTCTTAGGAAGCCCTGTTTCCAGATCTCTTCCGCGAACTATTGCTATTTTTTCTCTTTTTGGTAGCTCATCTTTTGTTTTTTTTGTAGTTTTTTCATATGCGCTTCCCAATTTTATTTTAAGATCCTCAACTGTTTTTTCTCCAAGTAAGACGCCGTGGCGAAGTCTTATGTAATGGGCTATCGCCACATCCATTTCGTCTCCTGCAAGTCTTAAAGATTTTGAAACAACTATTCCGCCAAGTGAAATCACTGCTATTTCCGTAGTCCCTCCGCCTATATCGACAACCATCTTTCCAGTGGGCTGAAAAATCGAAAGTCCTTCTCCAATCGCAGCTGCCATCGGCTCTTCTATAAGAAATGCTTCTCTCGCTCCGGCGGATAAAGCTGCTTCCCAGACCGCTCTTCTTTCAACTTCTGTAACAGATGAGGGAATTCCTATTACAACTCTGGGTCTGGAAAATCCCACCGGCAACGCAGAGCCAACTTCATGTATTGCTTGAATGAATCTATTTATCATTGAGCTTGTTGCGTCAAAGTCTGAAATTACCCCGCCTTTAAGCGGCTTAACCGTAAGGATATTTTCAGGAGTTTTCCCAAGCATTTTTTTCGCTTCGGATCCTATTGCTATTACTTTTTTAGTTTTTTTATGGATTGCTACAATTGATGGCTCTCTTATGATTACTCCTTTTCCGCGTACAAAAACGAGGGTGTTAGCGGTTCCTAGATCTATGCCAATATCATGAGAAAATAAAGAAAAAACTTTGCTAAGCATGAGTGGATTTATTCTAGCATCTTGACTGATTTTTGCAATAAGCGAGGGGTGACAGAAGTGGAAGGGCTCCCGACAGCGCGCATATTCAACGAAGTTGAAAGAGCACTGGCGGAGAGGGAAACATCTGGCAGGACCCCGGGTTCAACTGGCAATCTCACCGCAAACATATGGTACAATATTTTGATAATATATATTGATCAATGGTAAATCGAATCTCCTCTATAGCCAATCGCGCAATTGAATATCTTTTCTACGCTTTGTTCTTTTTAGTACCTATTGTTTTTACCGGCAACACATCGGAGCTTTTCGAATTTAATAAAATGTGGGTCGCTTTTGCTATTACAATATTGATTGCATTTTTTTGGGGAACGAAAGCGATTGCGACAAAAGAATTTAAAATTCAAAGAACTCCTCTGGATATTCCAATTCTATTATTCCTCATATCACACATCGTATCCACTGTTATGTCCATGGATCAGTATGTTTCTCTTTGGGGGTACTATTCTCGTTTTAACGGAGGGCTCCTTTCGATAATAGTCTACATTTTCCTCTACTATGCTTTTGTCAGTCATTTTAGTGTTTCTGTCCAAACCGTCAAG
>JACOXV010000062.1:0-8130 GCA_016182225.1 Candidatus Levyibacteriota bacterium | reverse complement strand
ACTGTGGCATGGGGAATTCCTTCCCACTTCGGATATGATCCTACGTGTCTTGTTTTCAGGGGAAATTTTGATGTTTCCTGCTGGACTGTGGATTTTCAGCCAAAAATCAGAATTTTCTCGACTCTTGGTCAGCCGGCATGGATGGCAGCATACCTTGCTGTATTAATTCCGGTTGCTTTGGGTTTTGCTCTGATCTTTAAGAAAGAAAGAAAAGATAAATCTCTGCTCTCTTTCTTATTTGTTGGTCTTTCCTCCGCATTTTTCCTGGCTTTTCTTTGGACCAGAACAAGATCCGGAGTAATAGGACTTGGAATTGCGCTTCTTTTCTTCTTCGGATCAATACTATTTATTCAAAGGGAGAAAATTTCAAAAAAGTTTATAGGAAAACAATATATAATAGTAGTGACAATTCTTCTTTTTGCCGCAATCGGATTCTTTGCCCAGGTCCCTCTTTCTCCGTTTGATAAAATTTCCTACCAAAACTTTAAAAGCCAGATTCAAAAAGAAGCACCAAAAGCCCTAACACCCGAAGAAACTCCTCATTCGGGTCCGCTTGGAGGAACAGATTCCGGAAAAATACGACTTATCGTGTGGCGTGGCGCACTAGATATCTGGAGGAAAAATCCAATTTTTGGCACAGGTGTTGAAACTTATGCTTATGCATATTATAAAAATCGTCCGCCGGAGCATAATCTTACTTCTGAATGGAATTTTCTTTATAACAAAGCACATAACGAATACCTCAACTACCTGGCTACTACAGGAGCTTTCGGCTTTATATCTTATCTTTTAATAATAGGAATATTTCTGGGCCTATACTTTTATATTTTATTAAACAAAAAAATCGGTAATATTGAAAAATTATTTAATAAATTAGGGGTACAAGTTAATAAAGACAGCGTTAAAAACGCAAGAGACCCGCTGGTAATATCGACGGTTGCAGGATTTATAACAATTCTTGTTACTAATTTCTTTGGATTCTCTGTAGTCATAATGAACATTTATCTTTTTCTAATTCCTGTATTCGTCTTTATAATGCTTAGCATTCTTCCTTCCAGAACTCTAGGTTTTTCGGGTAAAAGCGGAACAGATGTCGGGATGTTTCAGTGGAGCGGAATCGTAGTTCTTTTCTTAACTTCAGGCTATTTACTTTACTTTCTCTTCAAGTTCTGGATAGCAGATACAGCATACGCCCTAGGATCAAATTACAGTAAGGCCGGTGAATACCAACTAGCCTATCCTCTCCTACACCAGGCAGTCGCCACCAAGGCAGAACCCGTTTTTCGAGACGAAATGGCATATAATGATACTGCACTGGCCGTAACTTTACTTTCATCGCCAGGGGAGCAAAATGCTACGGAATCTGCAAATCTTGCCCAACAATTAGTAGGCAGTGCCGTTGCGATAAGTGATCAGCTGGTTTTGGAACATCCAAATAACATAGTGTTCTGGAAATCCAGAACCAGAATTTTTTATACTCTCGCTCAAGTAAATCCATCGTATTACCCCCTAGCCCTTGAGGCAATGAAAAAAACCTACGAATTAGGAGGAAATGAAGCAAGTATTAGCTATAACTTGGGAGTTTTATATGGACAAAATAATGAGCTTGAAAAAGCTGTGGAAATTCTAGAAAAGACTGTGAAATTAAAGCCGGATTACAGAGATGCCCACTATGCCCTCGGTCTTTTTTACAATGAACTTTCCCTGGGTGCTGATCGTACAACTGTTGAAAAACCAGAGTTTAGAAAAAAAGCCATGGATCAAATGCAATATATTCTAGATAATATTTCCAAAGATGATCCCGAAGCTAAAGACTCTATTCAAGCTTGGAAATAATTTAATTTAGCGCGGGGAACTTGTAAAATTTTCGCAGGACGGCAATTGTTGCAGCGAAGCGAGTCCAAGAAAATTTTATTTGTGACCTCAGCGCTGCCTAATGAGCTCCGAGCAAACAAATTATGCTATAATTTGGGATCAAATGACAAAAATAATTTCGGCTCCAAATCCCGTATTATCTGCTGTTGCAAAAAAATATCCCTTTACAAAAGATCCTAAAAACGATAAAGCTCTTGGGAAACTTTTATCCGATATGGAATATGCACTCTTAAACGCATCAGACCCAAAAGGAGTAGGACTGGCAGCTCCCCAAATAGGTCTATCTTTCGCTATATTTATTGCCAAACCTACCAATAAATCCAAGATCTCTGTCTTTATAAACCCAAAAATTTTAGATACTAAAACCCCCAATAACCCCAACTTCCCCAATCGCCCCAGAAACAAAAAGCCAAAGCGACTTGAGGGTTGCCTGTCTCTTCCTACTATTTGGGGTGAAGTAAAACGATTGGACTCGGTAACTCTTCAATACTTTAACGAAACAGGAAAAAAAAGATTAAAAACTTTTAGAGGTTTTATGGCAACTATAGTCCAGCATGAGGTGGATCATTTAAATGGAATTTTATTTCCGAAAAGAGTCCTCGAGCAAAAAGGACAGCTCTACCAGTCCAAAAAAGATGAAAAAGGTGAGGATATTTTTGAAGAAATAACTATCTAAATTTATGCGTATTATTTTCTTCGGTACACCCAAATTTATCGAACCAATCATCAACAAAATTGAAGAAAGATTTGAGGTAGTAAAGGTGATAAGAACTCCTCAGCAATTTAACAATCGAGCAATCGAACAATTGAAGAGTTTACGTCCCGATCTTTTTGTTGTTGCGGCATACGGACAAATTTTATCCAAAGAGGTTCTATCAATTCCAAGTCTGGGTGCAATAAATATTCATCCCTCTATCCTTCCTAAATACAGAGGCGCTTCTCCTATTCAATCAGCAATTTTAAACGGCGATAAAAAGACAGGCGTTACATTTATAAAAATGGACGAAGAAATAGACCACGGGCCTATAATTGAGCAATTTGAGGAAGAAACTCGGGACGATGACACTTTTGAAACTCTTTCGAAAAGACTTTTTGAAAAAGCAGCGGATGAGATAGTCCAAGTCGTAGAAGAGTATAGCGAAAATCAAACTTTCAAACCGCAAGATGACTCAAAAGCTACATATACCAAACTCTTGACTCGCGAGGATGGTTTTATTAATTTGCAAACATTGGAAATTGGAAATTTGAAATTGGATATTGAGCGAGCGGTGCGAGCGTTTTATCCCTGGCCTAGTGTCTGGACTCATTATCCCCTAATTCCCCAAAATTCCCCAAAAACCCTAATCAAGCTTTTGCCAGAGCAGAAAATTCAGGTGGAAGGCAAAAATCCCATGAGCTATAAAGATTTTAAAAATGGATATGAAAAAGGCCAGGAATTCCTTACCAAGCTTAATTTAATTTAGCGCGGGGAGCTAATGAAATTTTCGAAGGACGGCAAGCGAACTGCGTGTCCAAGAAAATTTTATTGGCAACCTCAGCACACGACTTCGCTAAACGAGGCCTGAGGCCACCGGAGCTGAAGAAGAAACGGAAGACTTTTTAAATAATCTTAGGCATTTTGTACAGAGTCTTACTCTTTTCATATTTCCGCCGAAGTTAATTCTTGCAGCGTGAAGATTGGGCTTAAAAATCCGTCTAGATCTGTTTTTTGCATGGGACACATTATGTCCTATCATTATTCCTTTTCCGCAATTTGCGCACTTCATAGACAAAAATTATACTAGATTGTATACTAAATGACAATGGACTTCTTATCACTCGGCATCTTATCTTTAGTCATACTTGTATTTTCCGCGATATTCCACGAAGTAGCACATGGATGGATAGCGGATAGATTGGGTGATCCTACAGCACGACTTCATGGGAGATTGACCCTCAATCCAATAAGCCACATTGATCCGGTAATGAGCATAATTCTTCCTCTTTTGCTTATAATGTCCGGCTCCCCTGTTATTTTTGGTGCAGCAAAGCCCGTTCCAGTGGATCCTTTCAATTTACGCGATGGGAGGAGGGATATGGCGCTAGTCGCGCTCGCCGGTCCCGCTACAAATGTATTATTGGCTTTAATTTTTGCCGCAGCGATTCATATATTATTGCCTATTGGGATCGACTCGTTTTTGATATTTGTAATGGAACAAATCGTCCGACTCAACTTACTCCTGGCTATATTTAACTTAATTCCTATCCCGCCTCTTGATGGATCCAAAGTTTTCTCGCTTCTTCTTCCTGAAAAAGAGGCTGCTTCTTATCTTTCAATAGGGTCAGTAGGTATGTTTATTCTCTTTTTTCTCCTTCTTTTCCCAATCGGAGGATTTTCTCTGGGAAATATAATTTTTAATCTTCTTACCCTCAGCCTAAATCTCCTCGGCCTCTAAGAGCTTGACTTCCAACGGATATACTAGTATACCAGTAATATATGCCTAGGGCTTCTAGAAAGCCAATCAACGAAAGCATTAATCAGGAAATAAAGGAAAATTTCTCCTCGCTTATCTCTTCCCTTCAAAACCCTCAGGAAATCCAACAATTCTTTAATGACTTTATCACTCACGAAGAACAGTTGATGCTTGGGAAGCGCCTTATGCTTCATCTTATGCTTGAACGCGGCTATAAAAGTGGCCAAATCGAGTCTGTTTTGGGAATTAACAAAGATACTGTCAGAATCCACAGAGCTGTTTGGGAAAGAGGAAGTAATTCATACAGAACTGTTCTTAAAAAAATCGCTAAAAGAGCTGAGGCCAAACTATTATGGAAAAAGCTTGAAAAAATTCTTAAACCCATAGATTTGTTATTGAAAAGTAAGGGAAATATCCAAGCCAGAGCAAAATTCGTGAGCGGAGACTGGGATTAAACAGATTGGATTCATTATTACGGGTATACTAGTATACCCGTAATATAGGTCAGATTGTATCTCTTCTATAGTTTTATTTAGGCAATTATAAATCCAAACTTACGCATTAGACTGTTAAATCAACCTAGATATATTATGCTACTATGGGCTTGACTTCCCTCCTTCGATTTGATATACATAAATAGAACTATGGCTAATCCTGAACTAGGTATGCCTGCCCTTCCTCAGCCCGAGGTACTCTCAGGAGAGCTACCCGGGGCTCAAGAATTAACAACTCCCTTCCCCGCTCTTCCGGAAATTCAGCCGGAAACACAAACAGAACCAGTAGTCAGAAAAACACGCCGAGGAGGAGGCGTACGAAGTGCTCTTGGAAGAGGCGCATTGGTTCTCGCTACTATTACAGGAGGGGCAACCGTAGCTGACGCTCAGCCTGCATTTGGAGCGGGCTTCATGAAAACCGGCGGCTCCGACGCACGTTGTGAAAATCCGGGAACTATCGCTCTCAATCCGCCCCTCCTGGCTGTAGGTGAACCATTTAATGCTGCTCTGCAGCCTGGAGATACGGTAGTTGTTGAAACTGCGGCTGGAGTAGATCCTACCCTACCCCCAACAACAGAAGACAAATTCACCGCAGACGAAGTCTGTATAGTAGACTTAATCCAAGAAAATGTAGACGATTGGGTAAATAATACATATAAACAACCTCCGGTTGGCGAATGGTTTACTAGATGGGGAAAGTTTGCTCCCTTAGGCATAATTAGCGAAGTAGATCCAAACAAGGAGATAGATAAGGATATATCTTATTTTTTTCAGGGCGTTAACTTAGGATCTGAAATCATTACTGATGGAAATGGAGATCAAAGATTAAAAGGATACATAGGGTTTAGGCCAAAAATTGGCGATCCTTATTTTATAGAAGTAAATTTTGGGAAATTAAGCAACAGGCCACTTCTGAACTTTTACGACATTGGAGACAGAGACTATCCATTTGATTTAAATAATTATAGATCATCAACTGAGAAATTATTTAAAATACTCCAAAAAAATGAGGGAAGAGTGTTAGCATACGATTTTTACTTTGGAAATGTGCCGAAAATAACAGATTCTGAATGGCAGGAACGGGTTGATGAACTTAGGCCTCAAACGGAATTGGCCCGTGATTTTGTTCAATTCTCAGCTGATCTAGATAATGCAGACAGTGACATGAGCAAAGTTGATATTCCAGAGTCTGTAAAAGGTATTTTAAACAGAAGATCAGATGTTTTTGTACCGGAATTGACACTTACCCCTATGGGAGTTTATTATTATACTATTAACAGATAAAATAATAATAACAGGTGAATAGAAAATTACTCCTATCTTTCATTATAATAATTACACTCTTTGTCTTAGGACTATTAATAGGAATCTATTTTTTAGATAATAGAAACAATAATGAAAAACCTCTTAGAAACACATCATCCCCTCAAATAACCAATCAAATTACTATTGATCAAATAGGATCATTTGAAATGCGAGGAAAAGGGAAGAATGATCCTTATAGCATTCTCGTAGTTAAACTTTTAGAAGTCACTCAAAATCAGGATAAAATCTATGCAAAAGTGGAGATTTCTTCCAAAAATGATACACAAAGAGTGCTGATGTATGATAAAGGGTGGTTCTTATCAATTAAGAGGCTTTATTCAAAGAGCATAGACTCCGGAGATACGCTTGAAAAACCAGCCCTAGACATAAACAATAAAGATAAAGCATATGAATATCTGAAAAAACTAAAGGGGAAAAATATTGTTCTACATATTTACCTAACAGTAAGCCAAGAGGATGCCAAAAATTCTCAGCTAGTGGAAGGGATAAAATGCAACAATCGGTTCGCAGAAAACATTGGAAAAAATAATTATTCTGCATTAAGCTGCACCCCGGTAGTGTGGCAAATATCTGCCTATGAAAATATTTAAAATACTTCTTCTCCCAGTAATATTTTTATTTCTTTTATTCTTTATTAGTCCTGGCAAGGCTGAGGCAGGAGTATGTAGAACAGTAGATCCAAGCTACACTTGGTACTTTGATAAGTGGGTGTGCGAAAGCGTAGGAACTCGTGACGCTAAAAGGTGTACGCGTATAGGTAGAACTGAACAGACAGCCATCGCAAGCCAACACTGTTCGCCAAGAAACGGTAGTTCTTGTGGTCCAAATTCCTCTTGCGGAATAATGCTGAACAACAATGGGGATGGCCACTGTTTTCTAGCAGACAGAGATGATAATGGCACTAAAGAGAAGTGCTGGGTTACAAGAGATGATATTTGGGTGACTGATGGATGTCAATGTGTAGATTGTCAATATAATTTTCAATGTAGTGGAGACCAGGTTTGTAGTGCTGGTAATTGTGTTTGTCCCGCCGCGCCTTCATGTGGCACTAAAGAATGCGGATTTACCAGTAACTCTTGTGGAAATACCAGAAATTGCGGCGTAAATGGGACCAGACAATGTCCTGGAAATCAAATTTGCACGAGCAATGACAGATGTGTACAGTGTACATCAGACAGTCAATGCTCAGGAGGTAAGGTTTGTAACTCCAATGGCAACTGCGTCTGTCCTGCTGCTCCTTCATGGTGGGAATGCGGAAAGAATTCCTGCGGAAATGGTCCAGGTCCATGTAGCGGTAACAGGATATGTTCAAATCACCAGTGTGTTCAGTGTACATCAAACAACAACTGCTCTGGAGACCAGGTCTGTAATGCAAATGGTAATTGTGTTTGTCCCGCCGCGCCTTCATGTGGCACTAAAGAATGCGGATTTACGCAGAATTCCTGTGGTAATACTAGGAATTGCGGAGTAAATGGTACAAGAGGATGTCCCGGAGACCAGGTCTGCAATGCCAATGACCAGTGCGTTTGCCCTGCTCCAAATATTCCTGCGGCCTGGGAATGCGGAAGTGTCTCAAATTCCTGCGGAAGAACCAGTACCAGAAGCTGTCCAGGTAGTCAACGTTGCCGGACAAGTGATCACACCTGTGTTAATTGTCTAAATAATGGAGACTGCTCAAACGACCGTATTTGTAATGCAGCCGGCAACTGTGTCTGTCCTGCCGCTCCCGCTTGCGGAACACGCGAATGCGGACAGACCAGCAATGCCTGCGGAAATACAAGACCTTGCGGCACTTGTTCGAATTCAAATTTTTCCTGCATCAGCGGGCAATGTGTTTGCACTACAAATTCAGACTGCCCCGGCAGCCAAACATGCGTAAGCGGATCCTGCGTAACCCGCTATTCCTGTAGCGGTGCTTCATGCGTACCGACAAAAGGAGGAAGTACTACAAGTACTACCTGCAACAATTCCTGCGCTGAGTG
>JACOXV010000061.1 GCA_016182225.1 Candidatus Levyibacteriota bacterium | reverse complement strand
ATCTGTTATTATTATTTTTGATGCTATAATTTGCTTCGACTCTATTTTAGAGAAATTAAGTAATTGGGTAATAATATAAGATGACATTATTTCTCCGTAAGATATCACTTCATCTCTAAAGGATTTTTCTTGAGTGTTTCTATCTAGTAACTTAGTTAGGTCTTCTATAGACTGACCTATATTCATTTTTATCTCTAAAGGTAATTTACCTAAGCAATCAAAAACCAAATCAAAATGTTTTTTTCTAATTTCATTTAATGTTCCTATTTGCTCAGGCTTGGGAGAGTAAATAAGAGATAAAAGAAGATCAGTAACTCCCGAAAGAGCAGATACAACGACAATAGGATTATTTCTCAAATTTCTTTTAACAATTTTTAAAATTGAATCTATATTTTTTTTAGTACTAACCGATGTTCCTCCAAATTTGATGATAATCATATTGACCTCCAGGATCTATTAAAATCAAGCGTTGCAAAATAATCATCTGGGGTTTCTGCTCTTCTGATCAATTCCGCTTTACCCTCTTTGGTTAACAATAGCTCTGCACAGCGAAGTTTTCCGTTATAATTAAAACTCATTGCGTGTCCATGTGCTCCAGTATTATGGATTACGGCTATGTCTCCAATATCAACCGGCGGAAGCTTTCTGTCAATTGCAAATTTATCTAAATTTGTACAAAGAGATCCAGTAACATCGTATAGATGATCGCCTAACAATCTTTCTTTTCCCAAAACCGTAATTTCATGATATGCTTCTGGAACAAGTGCAACGCGAACCAAGTCAGCTATGCTTGCATCAAGCCCAATATATTCTTTGTAGGTATTTTTTTTGTGAAGAACGCTTGAGACCAAATATCCATAAGGCCCGGTAATTACTCTGCCGTTTTCCATAAAAATTTTAATTGGATCAAGATGGTTTCTTACAATTTTTTGCTGATAGGATTTTTTTATTCCTTTCGAAACTTTACTTAAATCAACTGCATTTTGACCAGGTTTGTAGGCAATTCCAATTCCTCCTCCAATATTAATAAATTCCAATCTAATTCCAAGTTTTTCTGATAATTCAACTACTAAATCGAATAATAGATCCGCTGTCTTTACAAAATACTCTGGATCAAGTTCATTTGATGCCACCATCGTGTGTAAACCAAATCGTTTAATACCTTTTTGCTTCATTAATTCATAGGCTTTGAATAATTGGTCCTTTTTTAAGCCATATTTTGATTCTTCCGGTTTTCCAATGATCTCGTTTCCTTTTTTCAATTTTCCCGGATTGAAACGGAAACAAACTAGCTCTGGAAAACCCGCATTTTCTTCTAGAAATTCTATATGACTTATATCATCAAGGTTTATAATTGCTCCAAGTTTTTTTGCTTTTATAAATTCTTTAGCTGGTGTATCGTTTGACGTAAACATAATTTCTTCTTTTTTAAACCCGACTGCTTGAGCCAACAATAATTCTGTTAATGAACTGCAATCAACTCCAAATCCTTCTTCTTTTAAAATTTTAAGGATGTAGGGATTTGGAAGCGCTTTAACTGCAAAATATTCCTTAAACCCTTCATTCCAAGCGAATTCTCGGACTAACCTTCTTGCATTAGCTCGAATTGCTTTTTCGTCGTAAATATAAAAAGGTGTTGGATATCTTTTCATAATGCTTGTCATTTGTTTTTTTGTAAAAGGTAATGTTTTTTCCATATCCCAATAAAAAACCCCTCCATTGAGGGGTTTGTCTTTTTTCTAAATATTAAACTTTTATGCCAAGACAAATCCCCTCAGAGAGAGGTTCTTCTTAGCCTTCTTAGAAACTAAATTAAATCTTCTAAACATTGAAACCATTATCTCAAAAATATTTTTCTTTGTCAAAGCTAACTCTTTATTCCAAATTCTCGGCGGAGATTTTCAACCATTGCTCTAGTCATTTTGGCAAGATCATATTCATGCTTCCAGCCCCAATCTTTTTTGGCCTCCGAATCATCTATTGTTTTTGGCCAAGAATTCGCGATTAGCTGTCTCTTATCTGGATCGTAGATAACAACAAGATGGGGGATGTGTTTCTTAAGTTCTTTTGCAAGCTCCTGGGCTTCAAAGCTTATTGCAGCTATATTGTAGCTGTTTCTGACTTTTATGTTCTCAAGCGGTGCTTCCATCAAGTCAATCGTTCCTTTTATAGCATCATCTATATACATCATCGGCAAAACAGTATCCGGTTTTACAAAACACTTATATTTTCCCGTTTTTAAACCATCATAAAAAATTGCCACTGCATAATCTGTAGTTCCTCCGCCCGGTGGTGTCTTCCAAGAAATAATTCCCGGATACCTGACCGAACGAACATCAAGTCTATATTTAATGTTGTAATAGCGACAAAGCCCCTCACCGGCATATTTTGTAACACCATATATGGTTGTAGGCTCCAAAATCGTATGTTGGGGCGTGTTATCTCTAGGAGTTGAAGGACCAAATGCTGCAATGGAACTTGGCCAAAATATTTTTAATTTATGCTCTACTCCCAAATCAAGAATATTTTTAAGACCATTCATGTTGATATCCCAAGTTACCGACGGATCAATCTCTCCTTTTACTGAAAGCAAAGACACTAAATGATAAACTGTCTCAACGTTGTATTTTTTTATTATTGAAGATAGAGATTCTTTATTTCTGGCATCTGCTCTTTCTAGGATACCATCAAACCCCTCAGCGATTGTTTGATGTCCCATTGCGACGACATTATCTATTCCAAATTTCTCTTGAAGAACGGGAACAAGCTCTGATCCTATCTGTCCAAAAGCGCCTGTTACCAAGATTTTCTTCATCCCGTTAGAAAGCTCTCCTTCTAAGCTTTATTCTACATAATAAATTATTGCCTTTTAAACAAATCTTTCTAACGGGATTCATTATATTATATTCAAATCCTTTCCCGCTTTCTCAAAGGCCGCGATTCCTTTGTCCAAATCTTGCCTAGAATGTGAGGCAGAAGGAATTACTCTAATTCTAGCTTTTCCCTTTGCCACCATTGGAAAAACAATTGGAGTCGCAAAAACATCAAGTTCAAACAAACTTGCACTAAATTCTCTAGCTTTTTCTTCGTCAGGAATCATCACCGGTGTGATTGGGGTCTTAGAATGTCCTGTATCAAAACCTAATCGAGCAAATTCTGATTTAAGATATTTTGCATTATCCCAAAGTTTTTTAACTAATTCATCGGATTCTTCAAGAATTTTAACTGCTTCAATCAACGCTGCTGTATCTGGAATTGTTAATGCATTAGAAAACAAATACTGGCGGGATTTTTGTTTGTAAAAAGTTATTAATTCTTTCTTGCCTGTAATAAATCCACCTATTACTGAGAATGCTTTACTAAGAGTTCCAACTTCTATATCGACTTGTCCGTGGAGCCCGAAATGATCAACTATTCCCCGCCCGCCATTTCCTAAAACTCCCTCACCATGTGCATCATCCACCATAGTTAGCGCTCCATATTCATGAGCTAAACGGACAATTTCAGGAAGCGGCGCCAAATCTCCATCCATTGAGAAGACTCCATCAGTTATTACCAATATTAAAAGTGTCTGACCATCTGATTTTGGGGCTTTAGCAAGTTCCACTGCTTCCTTAAGCTTATTTTCTAAATCAGAAATGTCAAGATGTTTATAAATGAGTTTATTTTTTACTTGGGAGAGCCTTATCGCATCAATTATTGAAGCATGGTTTAGCTCATCTGAGATTACAATATCTTCTTTGCCAATAATAGTTGATATTGCGGCACAATTTGCCATATATCCTCCCGTTAGGACAATTGCAGCCTCTGCTTTCTTAAAACGAGCTAATACTTCTTCAAGCTCTAGGTGCAAACGATGATTTCCCGCAAGTGTCCTATATCCTGTTCCAATTCCATATTTATAAACCGCGTTTGACGCGGCTTGTGCCAAACGAGGATTGACTGCAAAACCTAAATAGTGACTAGAGCAAAAATTTAATTTGTTTTTTCCGTTAATCGTAAGGTAGGCCCCTTCTCCTGAGTCTATTACATGAGGAATTTTTGCTTTTGAAATCTCTTCTTCAATTTTCTTATAAAATGTAGCACGTCGATCCATATCCTGGGCACTAATCATTTCCTAAAGATGATTTATTATACTATATTGGGGATATCTATAATCAATTATGAAATTAATTAATTGCTTCGATTGTGTAGACTATTTTACCGGCAGGAGCTTCGACTTCTACTTCTTCTCCGACTTTTTTACCTATAAGAGCTTTCCCCAGAGGAGATTCATGTGAAATTTTTTTCTCTTTTGGATCAGCTTCCCATTCACCCACAACAGTAAAAACTTCTTTTCCTTTGTCCACTTTTACTGCAACCGTAGAACCAAGCTTAACTGTATTTGATTTCGAATTACTTATAAGAACCGCCTGTTTCAATAACTCTTCTAATTCATCAATCCTGCCATCGATAAAAGAGAGCTCTTCTCGAGCCATGGTATATTCAGCGTTTTCCGATAAATCTCCCAAATTTCGAGCCGAAGAAACTCTGTTTAGAATATCAGGGCGCTTCACTTTTACAAGCTCATCATATTCTTTCTGTAATTCAGAAAGGCCTTCGCGTGTGAGATAGATTTTTTTACTGTCCATTTTTATAAAAGAAAATCCCTCGCAAAATTGAGGGAAGTATTTACAGGCAAGATGATATAGTAAAAATGCATTCTTTGTCAATGACCTCTAGTATAAGTTATGATGCTTTCATATTTTTCAATTATTTTTTGTCCGAAATCATACGGATGAAAAGCCAAAACGTCGTCTCTTGTGATTTCTTTTCCCAGTCTTTTTTTCATCAAGGCAATTTGTATTGTTTTGGCAATTTTCTCAAATACAAATAAATTAATTAGGGAATTAAATATTTTTTCTAGGCTTGCCTGCTTCTTTGTTCTAATCTTGGGAGGATCAAAATTCGCCATGAAATTAAATATCCATGAATTTTTTTTAATAAAATTCTGGTATGCTCTATCTTTATTAACTATTGGTAAAAGCTGGGCTATCTCGTGTGCTGTGTAAATATTCTTCTTATCTTTCGTAAAGAAAAAATTACTCTCATCTATAATCATATTCAAACAAAATAAATCTTTTGTTTTTTTCAGACCTCTCCTTCTATAAGATCCAAGCATTAACAAAAATAGAACCAATAAAAATCTAGTTGTCCAAATTTTGCCAGAAGAAGCAATAACAAATAAATCAATATCATCATTTGCTTTTGAATTTAGAACTGACAAAGACCCACTTATACCAATAAGTTTTACCGTAGGAACAAGCGACAACATATTAATTACTTTTTTTGCTCTTATTATTTTTCTTTCGCTCTCTTTCTGTTTCGCGATTCTTTTCTCTACTATTCCTTCTCTTCCTTTCAATAAATAAAAATTTTCTTTTTTTGATATTTTTTTTAAAACCGAAAGTTCTTTTTTTAATTCGCTCCTTGTTGTTTTTTTATCAGAATGGAGATATCTCCAAATCTCATCAATTGTTAGAGGATAATCAAACAAATCTGCGTAAAGTATTGTTTGAAGAATTTTATTTTTTATTCTGCCCATCATACTGACTCATTACCTGGGATGCTCCCTCAAACAAAGCGCTCGTTGCGCTTTGGGCAGATGAGGAGTTAAGAGTTGAGTTGACCGCGTCTTTAAGATAATTGTTTAATTTTTCATTTAATCCGCCGTCATAAGTGCTATCTACAAAATATGATGATACTGCAGTTTCTGCCTGCTTTACAAAAACTGAAACATTCTGGCTTGATTCAAGAGTAGCTGCAAGACCTCTGTCTGCATACAGCTCACCAAATTCCCTTGTTTTTGATTCTTCCGTATAAAGCTTCTGCTGAGATTCCTGACTCGTCAAAAACTTTAAGAAAAGCAGTGCCTCTTTTTGATTTTTACTTTTCGAAGATATTCCATCAGCCCAATAACTTGCGATATTTTTAGAGGTTTCTGTAGATAGCTGGGGGACAGAAGCAATCTGGAAATTCAGGTCCGGATTTAACGCTTTTATCGTGAAATAATCCCAGGAATATCCAAATATCATAGCTACATTCCCCTGAGAAAAGGCAAGTATCGAAGAATCCAAAGACGAATTCCAAATATTATCTTCTCCATTTGCAAAATCTGTATAAAAATTCAGTGCGTCCGCTACTCTCTGTTCACTTCTCTGTATATTTTGAAGATCTACTCCGTTTTGAGCGAAAAGAAGAGAGATGATATCGGGGGCATGTGAAATATTTTCAAAAGTTCCGATTGCTGCCCCTGAAGTTTCTATCTGTTCTTCTGAGTTTTTTACTGTAAGCGATGAGGCGACTGATATAAAATCATTCCATGTAGCAGGGATCTCATATCCTCCTGCTTGTAATTTGCCTGTATTTACAAAAAGAGAAAGCGTATCCATATTTGAGGGCACTCCATAAATTGCACCATTTTTTATAAGATCATCCCTAGCTACGTTATAAAAACGGTTCGTAAACTCATTTCGAGTTATAACTTCGGTAGGAAGAGGAAGAAGATCTGAAGACAACATTAAATACCACGTGTTATGAAACTTAAAAATATCCGGTCCCGTCCCATTAGCAATTCTTGTCTGAAGCCTTTCTCTATACTGCTTAATATCCTGTTTTGAGTAATTGATTTTAATATTGGGATTCTTTGTTTCAAAGTCTTTAATAACAGACTGCATTATTCCCTCATCTTCCCAAAGTCCCCAATAAGTAAGAGTGACTTGTTTGTTTTCTTCTCCTCTAAGTTTTGGCAAAATTACTGTAAATATAAGCGCAAAGATCGCAGCCATAACAAGAAAGCCTAAGAGAATTTTTATTAGTTTTCCGCTCATTAAAGAAGAAAATAATCCATTTCTATGTGGAGGTGGAGGAGGCGGAGGAACAATAAGCGGAGGATTATCAACTACAGGAGGTGGCGGGGGAGGCGGTGAGGGATTAAAAGGAACAGAAGATTCTACAGGAGGAGTATTTCCCTGATTTTGATTTACAGCTGGTTTTTGAAAAAGCGTTTCTTCTTCCATCGTAGCCTTAATAATAGTATAATACCAAATAAACTTTGTTAAATGGAATTTTCCCTCAAAAAAAATAAAATTAGTCTCTTAAAATTGGTTAAAAAAATAAAGAAAAAATACTTTATTCATGCAGGACGTATTGTTTTTTGGTTCTCAATTGGAGTTTTCCTAGCTTCCTTTCTTCTAGCAGGTTTCTCTTATCTATTGTTTCAAAAAACACATGAAAATAGTATTTATCCCGGAATAAGTGTTTATGGAGTAGATTTCAGTGGAAAGAAAGAAGTTGAGGTGCGAAATTATTTTGAAAGAAAGAATGAATTAATTCAATCAACTGATTTTGTCTTTATGCACGAGGACAAAATCGCTACTGTCTCTGCAAAAGAAATAGATTATGGTTACGATGCAAATCTACTTTCAACTCAGGCATACTCCTTGGGAAGATCTAAAAATGCTATTTCAAACATAAGCCTGATACTTCAGGGATATTTTACCGGCATTAACCTAGAACCATCTTATAGATTTTCAGAGGAAAAATTGAAGGAAAAAATTCTGCCTATTGCAAAAGAAATAAATATTAAACCCGTAGATGCTCTTTTTCAGTTTGAGGGCGGAAGAGTTAAAGAATTTAAACCATCAGAAAACGGAAGGATGGTAAATTTTGGAAAGATAAAAGAGATAATGATCCAAAAAGAAGAAGAGATTATTTCATCCGGAAAAGAATCAGTAATAATTGTACAAATACCCGTTGAGACAATAGAACCGAAAATCACCACTGAAAAAGCCAATGATTTGGGAATAAGGGAATTGATAGGATCTGGAACATCTCTTTTTCAACACTCTATAGAAAATAGAATATACAACGTGAATTTGGCAGCGCAGAGATTGAACGGGATTCTGGTTGCTCCCGGTGAAACGTTTTCTTTTGCAAAAGCGATTGGCTATGTTTCTTCTTTTACAGGATATAAACAGGCTTATGTCATACAAAACGGGAAGACAGTCTTGGGCGACGGCGGAGGCGTATGTCAGGTATCGACTACTCTTTTCAGGGCAATTCTTAATAGCGGCCTTCCTGTAACTGAAAGAACTGCGCATTCTTATAGGGTGGGCTATTACGAGCAGGATTCTCCTCCGGGAATTGACGCCACTGTTTATGTTCCCTCAGTTGATCTTAAATTCAAAAACGATACGGGAAATCATATTCTAATTCAAACAGTAGTTGATCTGAATGAACTAAGGCTGACATTTAACCTGTATGGCACAAAAGACGGAAGAATCTCAGAGATAAGTACTCCTGTTGTATTAAACCAAACCCCGGCTCCAGAACCCAAATATGAAGATGATCCTACTCTTCCAAAGGGTCAAGTCAAGCAAATTGATTTTGCAGCAGCCGGTGCAAATGTTTATTTTACGAGAAAAGTAAGTAAGGACGGAAAAGTTATAATAAGCGAACAATTTTCCTCAAACTACAGACCTTGGCAGGCTGTCTACCTCCGCGGAACGAAAGAATAGAATGAAAATTGTGAATAAAATTTTAAACCCAAAACAGGCGATTGATATCGCTAAAAGGCTCAATAAACAAAACAATACCATTATCTTGGCCGGTGGTTGCTTCGATGTACTGCATTTTGGACATGAAGAATTTTTAAAAAACGCGAAAAAACAGGCAGATTTTTTGTTTGTATTTCTGGAAAGTGACGAATCGGTAAAAATAAAAAAGGGGAAAGGAAGACCTATTAATTCTCAGAATTTACGGGCAAAAAATTTAGCGAAGTTTTCTTTCGTAGATTTTGTAATTCTTTTACCCTTGATGACAAAAAATGAAGAATATGATAGACTTGTAACTCAAATCGAGCCTGATATAATAGCGACGACAGAAAAATTGTGTATGTAGTTGCTGTTATTTTTGTAATCGCACTTGTGATTACGATAATTATGCAGAGAACTAAATCTCCAAAGGCTGTTTTGGGTGATCAAGAAGTAAAACTTGAAATAGCAAAGTCTCTTGAACAGAAACAAACCGGATTATCAAGAAGGGAGAAATTAGAAAAGGAAAGCGGTATGCTTTTTACTTTTGATGAAAAGGGTTACTATCCGTTCTGGATGAAAGACATGAGATTTTCCCTAGATATTATATTTCTAAATGACAAGAAAATAGTAACTATTTATAAAAATGTAAATCCTCCAAAAGGAGAAGAAAATCCATCAACTCTTTATGTTCCTGATGAACCGGCAAATAGAGTTTTGGAAATTAATGCAGGACTTTCTGATGAATTTGGAATAAAAGACGGAGATACGATAGAAATTGAAAATCTATAATGCTTATTTTGGGAATTGAGTCCAGCTGCGACGAGACCTCTGCAGCTGTAATAAAAGGATCTAAAAATTCAGAAAAAGTGAAATCTTTAAGTAATATAGTTGCATCTTCTGTTCTCAAAAGATAAACCGGAAATTGATGCAATTGCTGTAACGGTAGGCCCGGGGCTTATTGGCTCTCTTCTTGTAGGGGTAGAAACCGCCAAATCTCTTTTTTATATTTGGAATAAACCTATTATTCCGGTTAATCATCTATTGGGACATATTTATGCCAACTTCGTGAGCCAAAAATCAAATATCAAGACTCCGAAATTTCCTGATATCGGATTAATAGTTTCTGGAGGGCACACGGATTTAGTTCTTATAAAAAAACATGGAAAAATTGAATGGATAGGCGGCACAAAAGACGATGCCGCCGGAGAAGCCTTAGATAAAACAGGGAGACTACTAGGACTTCCTTATCCTGCCGGTCCTAAAATCGAAGAGTTAGCAAAAAAAGGCATTGATTCATTTCATTTTCCAAGACCTCTAATTAATGATCCCACTTACGATTTTTCTTTCTCAGGTTTAAAAACAGCTGTTTTAAGAGAAATACAAAAACTATCAGAAGAAGAGAAAAAAACAAAAATAAATGACCTTTGTGCTTCTGTCCAACAAGCAGTAATTGATGTTTTAGTTTCTAAGCTATTAAAAGCGGCAAAAGAAAATAATGTTAAATCGATA
>JACOXV010000067.1 GCA_016182225.1 Candidatus Levyibacteriota bacterium | reverse complement strand
CGCTGAAAGTGTTCATGACATCAATTATGACTTTGTCTTTTACATCTCCCATTTGCTTAGCAACCTGTTTAATTACTGGTGAAGGATAGAGTGCTGTTACAATCACATCAGCATTTCTGACTGCTTCAGGGATCAAGTGAGCTGAGATTATATCTGAAAGAAGTTTTTTTACCTTTGGTTTTAAATTGTTTTTGTCTCTAACGCCCAAAAATACTCTATGTCCAACCTCTTCGAATCTTTTAGCAAGAGTCCCGCCCACATCTCCCGCACCAATTATTGTAATATTCATGGGGTAATTATAGCAGAATTCAGACTTGAATCAGTTCAATCAAAATTCCATTACAGTCTTTAAAGAAAATATATTTTCCTCCAAAAGATGCGTTGTCAATATCCGTAATAAAATCAACCCCTTTTTCTTTCAGTTTTTGGATTGTGTTTTCTAAATCCTCTGTTTGAAGACACAAATGTTTTGTACCAATTGTCTTTAAGTCGCTCATTAATTCTTTTCTGTAATCGGGAAGTTGTTTTGTTTCATTACCGAAATTAAAAAGTTCAATTCGGATTTCTCCAAGTTCCAAAATCGCTAAATCCACGTCATTGCTTTTATGTTTACTAATTAACTTAAATTGTAATTTTTCTTCGTACCAATTAATTGATTCTTCTAAGTTTTCAACGGTAAAGGCAATATGATGGACTTTGAGTTTCATGATTCTATTTTAATTCTTCTTGAGGAACTAATTGTCTTTCTTCGCCAAAAAACCTTGTGTCAAAATAAAAAATATTTTCGGGCGTTATTTTTACATATAACCATGTAGGATTATTTAAATATTCCTTCATGTCTGGTCCAAATCCAGCTCTTCCATAATAAGTATCGTGAGCATGATTTATCTCTTTTTCTCCGTCGTTTCTTGAAAGAATTTTAGCAGTTCCTTCTAGCTGAATTCCTACAATGTCACCTTTTTGTTCAGTTTTATAAATTGAAACGGCGATTCTGGAATTAGATTTTATATTTTGCATATGTCTTGACTTCATCTGGGAAATGAAATAGAAATTGTAATTTTTATCCCAAGCAAAATATACAGGACTTGACCAAACACCCTTTTTATCAACCGTTGCAATGCTACAGAAATCTGTTACCGAAAGTGCTTCTTCAATATATTTTTTCCAATTAAAAGATTTGGTCTTCATGGGGCAATTATAGCAGAGTCCAAACACCTGCTGATCTTTTTTCTCCGTGTTTTTTCATAGCCTCAAACATTTTTTGAGGAGTTACCAATCCCCATTTTGGATCTTGCGGGTCTGGATCAACAATTCTAATTTTACCCTTGATCAATCTATCAAAAACCACCACGTGTCCCCAGTCTCTTGAGGCATCATCCACTAAGGTTCCATGATGAAAACAAAGAAGAGCATCTTTATCAGCGTTCTCAATTTGTTTTAAATAAGCTAAGAGTTTTTTAGCTGAATTAAATTGAGCGATGGGTTTAATAGTTAAAGTTAAGGGAATTCCCAGTTTTTTGAAAGCTTTATTTGGCTGATACTTGGGGTCATAAATTCTGGTTCCATATCCTGCAGGTGGTTTTTCAGAAGAAGTCCTGACATTGTAAAAAAATTTGGCTTTTTCCGGAGGAACAATCAGACCAAGATGATAACCTATCTCCTCAGCAGGTATTAGAGGAATTTTAAACACTTAGAAATTCTTAAAGTAGAAAATTATTAATATACTTCAATACTTTAAAGTAATGAAGTATTTAAAATACTGAGTTCCTTTATTTCTTATTCTATAGATTTTACTGGGGGTAATTATAGAAGAAGTCTTTTGTACTGACTCTAGTTTAAGGATATGAATGCCTAAATGCGAAATGTTGACTATTTATTCCGGTAAGTATAGAATACGTTCCTATGACACGAGAACAAGGTTATAAAGACGCTGGAGATAGGATTATTGTTATAAATAGAAATGGATTCGGCGAACATGGCAGGGTTAGGCATAACGATGGCTTCGGTGAGGTAGTTGTTGATCTGGATAGCGGTTATTTATTCCATGGATATGAAGGTAGAGATCTAATTTATGAAGATGAGCCACTTCCTTCAGAACCAATTGATGCTGGAGAAGCATCAATTCCAACTGATAATTT
>JACOXV010000060.1 GCA_016182225.1 Candidatus Levyibacteriota bacterium | reverse complement strand
ATATAAGCATTTCTTTTTGATCAGGTTTCAGAATAGTAAGAAGCATTTCCTGAAGACCACCCTCCGTAACAGGGGAATAGCTTGCTATATATGATAAAATCCCATCTATTCTGATAGACGGTGGCACTCCGGTCAGAATATGAAGATCTGATGCTTTATTTTTTATTGTTAACTCCAAAAGTTCTTGTAATGTCATTCTTGTGCTACTCTTAATACCTCCTCTACGGTCGTGACTCCCGAAAGCGCCTTAAGATATCCATCTTGTTTCATGGTTATCATGCCTTCGGCAATTGCTTCTTTTTCTAAAGTAGCGCTGTCGGGATGTTGAAGAATTAAAGATGCAATTTGCGGACTCACCGGAAGTACTTCAAATATACCAATTCTTCCTTGATACCCTGATCCTCCGCACTCCTCACATCCTCTTCCTCTATAAAATTTAACATCAGGATTACTTGGATAATATTTTTCTAAAACTTTTTTAACTTCATCCACAACAGTCGGTGGAGGAACATATGTTTGTCGACACACCGAACAAATCCTTCTAACAATTCTTTGTCCAACAATAGCATTCATCGTGGAAGAAAGTAGAAAAGGCTCTGCCTTCAAATCGATAAGACGTGGAAGTGCACCCGGTGCGTCTTGAGTATGCAGGGTAGAGAAGACCAAATGACCGGTAAGCGCTGCTTGAATAGCCAATTCTGTCGTCTCTCCATCTCGTATCTCACCGACCAGTATTATATTTGGATCCTGTCTTAAGAAGGCGCGAAGTCCCGTGGCGAAAGTAAGCCCAACAGCTGGATTTATTTGAACCTGATTTACTCCCGGTATCTGATATTCTACGGGATCTTCAAGAGTCATAATATTTACCTTTGGGGTATTAAGTCGGGCCAAAACAGAATATAGCGTTGACGTTTTTCCAGATCCGGTGGGACCGCATACTATTATGATTCCGTGAGGTCTGAGGATATTTGTTTCTAAATTCTTAAGAGACACTCCCGAGAGACCCAGATCGGGAAGAGAAGGTATGCCCCCGGATTTTCTAAGAAGCCTCATTACTATTTTTTCACCGAAAACTGTTGGCAAAACCGAGATACGAAGATCTACCTCTTGATTTTCTATCTTAAAATTAAAACGTCCGTCCTGGGGAGTTCTATGCTCATCTATCTTCATTTCGGAAAGAATTTTTATTCTTGATACTACTGATTCCTGTACTGTTTTTGGGAGAGACAGTCTGTCGTAAAGAATTCCGTCAATTCTATAGCGCACCCTCATCCTTTCTTCTTGAGGCTCAATATGCACATCAGAGGCTCTACTTGTTACAGCATATTCAAGAATTGTGGAAACAATCTTGGCAATAGGAGCTTCTTTGATAATTTGGGCAATTTGGGTAACATCGACAGTTTTTGTTGCGTTATATTCTTCTGATTCCTTAAGAGCCTCTCCGACCTGACCAACAATTTCTTGTCTGTATTGAATATTTATTGCATTAGTTACGTCATTTGGGGATGCAGCATAGGATTTTATATTAAGTCCTGTTTTTTGCCTTATAAAGTTTATCGCCTCCAGATCTACGGGATCTGCCATAGCTACCGATAAAATTTTTGACTTTTCGTCATAACTAAACGGAACCAGATTGAACCTTTCTACTACAGCCCTGGGTATAAAACTTAATGCTTGAGGAGAAAAAGAAGCAGAGGAAAGAGAAATAAACGGTACTCCCAAAAGCTTTGCTTTTGCTTCTGAGAGTTTTTCTTCAGAAATATATTTTCCTGCTTTTATTATCTCTTCTTCGCTTAGTCCTTCAGACGCAGATTTTACTTTGACTTCGTTGAATTGTTCCTGCGAAAGGAGGTGTTCGGCTAGAAGTATATCGGATAGACTAGACCGTCCCTGGTTATATGTATCGGGCATTACTATAATAGTAGGGAAAGGGAGGATAATTTTCAATTGTCAATTTTAATTAAAATTGTATAATTACGTTTAAGAAGGGGTGGCATCGGTGGAAGGGCTCCCGACAGCGCGCACGATTTCGAGTCTGCGAGACAGGAAGGAGCACTGGCGGAGAGGGAAACCGATGACAGGACCCCGAAACAACTTATGCAAAGTTTTTTAATAGTTGGGAAAGATAGAGAAAAAATTAAGGAAAAAAGCAGTGAAATTCTTGAAAAAAGAAAAGTAGGTAAGTGGGATACCTCACTTTTTGAGTTTGAAAAATCCATAGGCATAGAGGATTTTCGAAAAATTAAAGAAAATATTTTTCTAAAACCAATAAAAAGTCCGGAGAAAGCTATAATTCTAGACGTTTTTAATGGTATTACTCTTGAAGCCCAGCAGTCAATGCTTAAAATCCTCGAGGAACCTCCGCAAAATACTATTATTATTCTTCTTGCAGAAAGCAAAAATCCTTTTTTGCCTACAGTTATTTCCAGATGTCAAATAATAGAAATTCCAAGTGAATCTTTATCTGATGGAAACGTTGAAAAAATCTTGGATGAATTATTCTCCTCCGGAGTCGGTGAAAAATTTTATCTCGCACAAAAATTATCCGAGGATAGAGAAAAAGCAATTGCTTGGATCGAAAGCGCTCTATTTGAAATAAGAAAAAAAATGCTTAATCAGAAAAAGAACTCAGATTTAAAGAAAAATTCCAAGCTTCTGCGAGAATTTATAGAAACCCACAGGCTTCTTAAAAACACCAATGTAAACTCCAGACTTACCTTAGAAAATTTATTTCTTAACATCTAACCAAATCACTATATCTGGGTGGAAATGGTTGGAAATTTTTGGTAATATAGATTGTCTAGAATAGCTTATGGCAAAAAAAGTTCAATTCCAAGAATTGCAAACAACAGAAGAATATTCCGCACGAAATATCCAGGTTCTTGAGGGCCTCGAGCCTGTTAGAAAACGCCCCGGAATGTATATAGGATCTACTGATATCATGGGACTTCATGAGTCTCTTCGTGAAATTATTGATAACGCAGTCGATGAGGCTTTAGCGGGCTTTGCCAAAAATGTTTGGATTTATTTGAACAAAGACGGTTCCGCAACAGTTATCGATGACGGCCGCGGTATTCCGGTAGACATCATGCCGCAGTTTAAAAAATCTGCACTTGAAATAGTCATGACAAAACTCCATGCAGGAGGAAAATTTGGAGGATCTGCTTATAAAATTTCCGGAGGACTTCATGGTGTAGGTGCATCTGTTGTTAATGCTTTATCGGAATGGCTTTGGGCAGAAGTTAGAAGAGACGGAAAAGTACATAGACAGGAATATTCCAGAGGAGGCGTAAAGTCAGAGTTAAAAACTATTGAAAAATCTTCTATTGATATAAACGGTTTTATGCCGAAAACCGGAACTACTATAACGTTTAAGCCGGATACAAAAATCTTTTCTACTATAGAATTTGACTTCGACACTATAAAAAAGGCGATTCGAGAAAGAGCTTATCTTGTTGAAGGCCTCTATTTTCATCTTATAGATAAAAGAGAAGACGAAGAAAAAGAAACAAATTATTATTTTGAAGGAGGAATAACAGCACTTGTTACAAAATTAAACGAAAACAAAGGCCCAATCCATAAGCCAATTTTTATCAAAAGGCAGGAAGGCGAAGTAGAGGTAGAAATCGCGCTCCAATATAACGATGGTTATGCAGAAAATGTTGAGTCATACGTAAATGTAATTAATACAGTTAATGGCGGGACTCATCTAACAGGTTTTCGTATGGCTCTTACAAGAGCAATTAACGACTACGGAAAGAAAATAGGAAGTTTTAAAAATGACGAAGAAGGAATAATGGGAGATGATACAAGAGAAGGCTTGACTTCGGTGGTTTATGTAAAAATGCCACAGGATAGAATTCAATTCGAAGGACAAACAAAGGGAAAATTAGGCAATGCCGAAATACAGCCGATTGTGCAGTCAATCGTAAAAGAAGGTCTTTCAACCTATTTTGAAGAAAATCCTTCCGATGGAAGAAGAATTCTTGAAAAAGTGTATCTTGCTGCAAAAGCAAGACTCGCAGCAAAAGCGGCAAAAGAAGCAATTCTCAGAAAAGGGGCTTTGGAGGGTTCTTCATTACCGGGTAAATTAGCAGACTGTCAGGAAAAAGACCCTTCTCTTTCGGAACTTTACTTGGTAGAGGGAGACTCTGCCGGTGGTTCAGCAAAACAGGGAAGAGATAGAAAATTTCAGGCGATCCTTCCGCTTAAAGGAAAAATATTAAATACAGAAAGAGCTAGACTCGACAAAATAATTGAGCACGAAGAGGTAAAAAACCTCATTATTGCGCTGGGTATGGGAATAGGGGAGAGCATAAGATTCGACAAGCTTAGATACCATAGAATCATTATTATGACAGATGCGGATGTTGATGGGGAGCACATTGAGACTCTAATACTCACTTTTTTCTTCAGACACCTTCCAGATATTATTAAAGAAGGATTTCTTTATATCGCGCAACCCCCTTTATATAAGCTACAAATGGGAAAGGATATCCGTTATGTATACTCAGATGAAGAAAAAGATATAGTAACAAAAGAGCTTACTCAAGGTAAAAAAATGCCAATTGGCATGAGCGTTCAAAGATATAAAGGATTAGGAGAAATGAACCCGGAACAATTATGGGATACTACTATGAATCCACAAAATAGGATTTTGAAAAAAGTAAATATAGAAGATGCCGAAGAGGCAGATGCAGTATTTACAATGCTTATGGGAGATGAGGTTCCACCACGAAAACACTTTATACAAAGCAATGCAAAAGTCGCAACACTTGATGTTTAATAATTATGGATCCAACCCCGCTAGAAACACACAGATTTCAAATAACTCCTGATTCAATGGCATCCATGAAAGGACTTCGCGATAGCCTTGGAGAAATTCAAAGAGATCTACCTCAGGTAAAAGGACTCGGATTTTTTGGCTCCAGAACTAAAGGCCTGGAGAGAAGTGATTCCGATTTAGATATTGCAGTTTTTTATGACGGCTCAGAATTTGGAACTCTTAGACCAACGGATGGACAAGAAATTTTAAGAAGATCGCTCGTAATCGATAGAGAAAAGGGTACTGTCAAAGTTGGAAATTCCGATGAAGCAGTAAAGCCAATCAAAGAACGTCAAACGTTAGAAGAAAGAATGAGACAATCCATCGAAGAAAGAACAGGAGTGAAAATAGGCTTTACTCCTGTTGACATCTCACAGGCGGCAACCGACAGACTTTTAAGTGAGTTTCGAAAGGAAGCTTGGGACCCAAGCCAAGCAAGCGCCACCGTATATCCGGATGAGCACATAAAACTTCTTGCAAGATTTTTTTTATCTGCGGGCAAACAAATTTATAAAAACAGAGAATATATTTTTGATGAATTGAGGAGAAATCCAAACGGAGAAGAATTGTTTAAACTTCTTATGAAAAGATTAGCTGCTTTCGAAAGAACAAGAAACGTTCTTAGAGGTAACCCTAGAAAAGGTAGAGTGGAATTTAAGGGATACCCCAAAACTATAGAAGAAGGAGAAAAATATTTTTTAATGAAAAGCTTAGACGTCTAAATGCCTTCTTAAAAGGGACTATACGTTTGAGGCTAGAATTGCTATAATATTTTTTTATGGATTTGTCTTTTATAATTAATAACGCTTTGCAAATTTGCTTCGGAGCAGGCATACTTTCCATACTCTATGGTCTGTATTTAAGTTTCGTAATCCTCAGAAAACCCCGCGGAGACGAAAAAATGAATGCAATTGCAGATGCTATTTCTCAGGGAGCAAATGCTTTTATGAGAAAACAATATCTAATAGTCTCCATAATCGGCGTTTTTATTTTTGCAATTCTTTATTTTATTTTTGGTTCTTATACGGCAATCGGATTTGCAATCGGAGCAATCTGCTCTGCCATGGCAGGAATATTCGGGATGAGTATAGCAGTCAGAAGTAATATTAGAACTGCCGAGGCGGCAAAAAGCGGGCTGGCAAAGGCATTTGATATGGCCTTTAAAGGGGGCGCAGTAACCGGTCTTATGGTTTCCGGTCTTGCGCTTATTTCTGTATCGGGTCTTTATTACTTTATTACAAACTTCATTTCTGGTAGTGAATCTATTAATCTTCAGCCTCTTATTGCCTTGGGATTTGGAGGGTCATTGATTTCAGTATTTGCCAGGCTCGGCGGAGGAATCTATACAAAGTCCGCTGATGTAGGAACAGACATGGTTGGAAAAATAGAGAAGGGGATACCGGAGGATGATCCCAGAAATCCAGGAGTTATTGCCGATCTGGTAGGAGATAACGTAGGGGACGATGCCGGAATGGCTGCTGATCTGTTTGAAACTTATGTTATTACTGCTGTTGCCGCAATTATTCTAGGTGAATTGGCTTTTCCGGGAAATAAAGCCGTTCTCTTTTACCCACTTCTCATTGGAGCTATTTCTATAGTAACAAGTATTGTTGGGACATGGTTCGTGAAAATTCGCGGAAAAAGTATTATGGGTGCTCTTTATCAGGGATTAACAGTATCTGCACTTTTGGCTCTTGTTGGATTTTATTTCCTTACAACTCTACTTTTCCCACAAGGAATTCAATCTTCCCTTAATGGAATATCTTCAATTAATCTTTTTTACTCTTCTATAATCGGGCTTGTAATAACAATTGGCATGGTAGTAATAACAGAATTTTTTACATCAAAAAAATTCTCTCCTGTCAGGAGAATTGCAGAAGCATCGGTAACCGGACATGGAACAAACATAATAGCAGGACTTGCTGTCTCAATGAAATCAACTCTTCCTCCAATTCTTCTTATTTCGGCCGGTATTCTACTGGCATTTAATCTCGGCGGACTTTATGGTATTGCAATAGCGGCAATGAGCATGCTTTCTCTTACCGGAATTATTGTGGCAATTGACGCATTCGGTCCTATTACGGATAACGCCGGAGGAATTGTCGAGATGACAGGACTACCGGAAAAAGTAAGAAATGTCACAGATCCATTGGATGCCGTAGGAAACACTACAAAAGCAGTTACCAAAGCATATGCGATAGGCTCTGCCGGACTTGCGGCATTGGTACTTTTCGCAAGTTATACCGAAGAATTACTGCGTCTTGGCGGAGGAATCACCTTGGAATCATTTACGCTTTCTGACCCCAGAATTATAGTAGGACTATTTATAGGAGGCGCGCTTCCATATTTCTTTGGAGCTTTGGCAATGGAAGCGGTCGGAAAAACAAGTAGCGCTGTAGTTGATGAGGTAAGGCGCCAATTTAGAGAAATTAAAGGCATAATGCAGGGAAAAGCAAAACCCGAATATGCAAAAGCAGTTGATATTGTCACAACCGCGGCAATCAAACAAATGATAGTACCTGCGTTAATTCCAGTATTGGCACCTATTATAGTCGGGTTCTTGCTAGGACCAATTGCTCTAGGAGGACTATTAATCGGCTCAATAATTACAGGACTTTTTGTCGCAATATCAATGACAACAGGCGGGGCAGCCTGGGATAACACTAAAAAATATATTGAGGAGGGAAAATTTGGAGGAAAAGGAAGCTTTGCACATCAGGCAAGCGTCACAGGAGATACCGTGGGTGATCCTTATAAAGACACAGCAGGACCGGCAATTAATCCAATGATTAAGGTTCTCAATATTGTCGCGTTATTGATCGCCTCCCTTTTAATCTAAAAAATAGATATTAGATACTAGTTATTAAATTTTCCAAACTAATACCTAGTACCTAGTCACTAGTAACTAACCAATGGAAATAGGAAAACTTCAACAAACAGAGATAACGGGAGAGATGAAAAAAGCGTATCTTGACTACGCAATGTCTGTTATTGTTTCCCGTGCTCTTCCTGATGTCAGAGACGGCCTTAAACCAGTACACAGAAGAATCCTTTTTGCCATGGATGAATTGGGAATTCACCATACATCAAAATACTCGAAATCAGCAAAAATTGTTGGAGAGGTAATGGGAAAATATCATCCGCATGGAGATATGCCGATATATGACGCCTTGGTCAGACTTGCTCAGGATTTTTCAATGCGATATCCGCTAATAGATGGCCAGGGAAACTTCGGATCTTTAGATGGAGACCCGCCGGCCGCAATGCGCTACACCGAAGCACGCCTCGCAGGAATCACTTCCGAGATGCTTCAGGATTTAGATAAAAATACAGTGGAATTTGAGGAAAATTTCGATGCAACGTTAAAAGAACCGCTCTATCTTCCGGCTAAGCTTCCAAATCTTCTGCTTATGGGATCTGAGGGGATCGCGGTGGGAATGGCCACAAAAATTCCCCCACACAATCTGGGAGAAGTAATTAACGCAGTAACCTACTTAATAGATAAGACCAAAATAACTCGCGAACCTGAGTTCTCACTGTCATCAGAAGTGACCGTAGACGAGCTGATGGAATATATAAAGGGTCCCGATTTTCCAACAGCGGGAGCAATTTATGATATTGCCGAAATAAAAAATGTATATGCAACAGGAAAAGGAAGAATAATAATACGAGGGAAAGCAGAAATCGAGGACATAGGTCAAGGAAAATCTGCAATAGTAATTACTGAGCTTCCCTATCAAGTTAATAAAGCACTTTTAGTTGCCAGGATTGCTGAATTGGCGAAAGAGAAAAAGATTGAGGGAATTACCGATCTTCGAGACGAATCGGACAGACACGGAATAAGAGTAGTTGTAGAACTAAAGAGAGATTCTACTCCCAGAAAGATTCTAAATAACCTATACAAACAGACAGCTCTTCAGACAGTATTCCCAGCTAATATTGTCGCACTTGTAGATAGAACCCCTCTAACTCTAAATCTAAAAACTATTTTAGAAGAATACCTAAAGCACCGCTACATTGTAGTGAAGAGAAGATCAGAATTTGAACTGGAACAGGCAAAAGCGCGCCTCCACATTCTCGAGGGATTAAAAATAGCAGTAGATAATCTGGATGCTGTCATTAATACGATTCGAAAATCGAAAGACCAGGAAGATGCCAAACAAAACTTAATAACTAAATTTAAGTTAAGCGAAATTCAGGCGGTCGCAATACTTGATCTTCAATTGAGACGCTTAGCAGCACTGGAAAGACAAAAAATAGAAGACGAATACGAAATGGTAAAGGAAACCATAGCATACCTTGAAGATCTCTTGGCTCACCCTGAAAAAATTCTTAAAGTTATTAAAGACGAGTTGGAAAATTTGAAAAAAAGATTCGCGGATGAGCGAAGAACTAAGGTTTATAAAGGAACAAAGTCTTCTTTCCTTTAGGACTCAGCAAAGGGGAGGAAAAGGGGTAAAGGGAATGACCACAAAAGACGAGGACGGAATTATGAGCATTAGATACTGTGAGACTCACGACAATATTCTCTTCTTTACAAATAAAGGCAAAGCATATCAGCTGAAAGCCTATGAGATAAGCGACTCAAGCAGAACAAGTAAGGGAACAGCCGTTATAAATTTGATAAATATAGAGCCTGGAGAAAAAGTAGAATCTTTCGTAACATATTCGAAAACTGATAAATTTGAACATGTATTTCTAACTACCAGGAAAGGGACGGTAAAGAAAACCAAGCTTTCGGATTTTGAAAACATAAGAAGAGGAGGAATTCTGGCTATTAAATTAGATAGGAATGACGAATTGGTCTGGAGTAACTTAACAACAGGAAAAGATGATGTACTGATCTTCACAAAGACCGGAAAATCTATAAGGTTCCATGAAGGATCGGTAAGGCCAATGGGAAGAAACACAATGGGAGTAAGAGGAATAAGGCTTATCGGAGATGATGAAGTGGTAGGAATGGATGTAATAAAAAAGGGAGATAATCCGGATCTTATTACTATTATGGAAAAAGGGTTAGGTAAAAAAACAAAAACAGACGAATACCATCCTCAAAGCAGGGGAGGACAAGGGGTAAAAATAGCACAGATCAATGACAAAACCGGAAGAGTAGCTGCTTCTCAAGTAGTTCCTCCAAACTTTAAAAGCATAATAATTACTTCAGCAAAAGGATTAATAGTAAAGCTGGATGTCGCATCAATTCCTCGACTTTCCAGAGCTACATCGGGAGTAATTCTTATGAGATTTTCAAATCCGGCAGACAGAGTAGCTTCAATTACGTGCATTGAACAGTAAATAATGAATCCCGTCAGAAATTAAGCGGGATAAATCAAATAAGAGCACGGATGATAAAATTTCTAACGGGATGAAAATAGATGGCGCAAATTTAGCCTCAGGTATTCTTTCTCAGATAAAAAATAAAACTGACGAGCTAAGAATTGAGGGAATCGTTCCGGCTCTGGCAATAATTTATGCGGGAGACAATAAGTCCTCAGAATCTTACATAAGACAAAAAATTAAAAAGGGGGGAGAAGTGGGAGTCGAGATAGAACTTTTCCGGTTTAAAAAAAATTCTACTACGGAAGAACTGATTAATTTAATTACCAAACTCAATTCAGATAAAAAATTTCATGGAATAATTATTCAGCGACCGATTTTCGAAAAATTTAACAAGAAAGAAATCCTTAATTCCATCAAGGACGAAAAAGATATTGATGGATTTAATAAGAACTCGTATTTTAAAGTACCCGTTGCCGAAGCCGTTTGGGAAATTATCTCTTCAGTAACAGACCCCCATTCGAAATCAATTCTTGTCATAGGAAAAGGCCAGGCAGGTGGAAAACCTATTATAGAATTCCTCAAGAAAAAAGGTATTAATCCTCTCCTAGCTGACACTCGGATTAAAGATCTATCAAGTCTCACGAAAAAAGCAGACATAATTGTCTCTGCTGTTGGAAAAAAAATAATTACTCCTGAAATCATTAAAAAGGGCGTTATTCTTATTGGAGTAGGCATATCCAATAAAAACAGCACGCTTTATGGAGACTATAATGAAGAAGAAGTTGAAAAGATTGCATCTTTTTATACGCCAACCCCGGGCGGTGTAGGACCTGTGAATGTGGCCTTTTTGCTAAAAAATGTCGTAGATGCAGCAATTCTTGCAAAATCCAAAGTTTAATTCTATAATCGTACTCCCTCTGCCCAAACCAACCTATGAACAGAGGAAAATTGATAAATGGAGGTTACCTTTTAACCTCCGGCAAAAGCTTTCGCTTCTATTCAGTTTATCTTTCAAGCATTGAATTAAAAAAAATCGCAGAAAACTTTTCAGATTTCGACGAAATAGTGAAAAATAACGATGGCAGCATTTTGGTTAGAGTCTCTTCAAATAAAAAATTAAATAAAACAATTAAGGAACTCTCTTTGCTTCTTGAAAATAAATCCTCAATAATGCTCAACTAGATCTATAGTAATAGGAGTATCTGTCAAATTATCTTAAATTTAGAGCAAATTATTAATCCAAAGATCTATTGACATTTAACTTATAGTGAGTTAAGATACCTGCCAATATGGATACGAAAAGTAATTTTGAAATAAAAAACCTTGGAAACTTTGAAGAAATTCTCTCAAAGCCTGAGAGAAAGAAACGGGGATTGTTCCTCAAATTTTTTGCCACAACTTCTTTCCTGGTAAATTTAACATTACTTTTTGCTTTGATTGTCATTGCTTTAGGAGAATTTCAATCATCTCCAAATTCTCTTTTCTCCAATGCAAATAAGCCCAAAGAAAACGTAGCCAAAAATACAGAAGTAAACAAAGAAGAAATATCTACTAAAACATCTAAAAAGGAAGGGATCGTAGAAAAAAATGACAGCTACTGGAAAATTGCCAAAAGATATTGCGGAAGCGGAAGATATTATCTGTCAATTCAATCCATAAACAATTTCAAAGCTCTTCACAAAGGCGATTCAGTCAAAATTTCCTGTAACTTTTAATCGATTATTTCTTTCAAAATAGCCGTGAGAAAGATAATAAAAACCCACTGGCCCAATAGATAAAGCGATCCATCCCACCCAAACAATCAAAGGAACTCCAAATAAGAAAATATCAAGAAACGAATTTGTTTTAACAGTATAGATCCATTGCCTTGAAAAAACATTTGGAATTTCATGAATAAAAGCATTACTGTAAGTTACTAAAAGAGTTACAAGAAATGTTTTTATGGGGACTTCGAGAAAATCACGAAGATATGATCTTTGATATAAAAACTCGGATAAATTGGTAATAATGCTTCCCACAAAAAGAATGAAAGCAACCATAAATAGTAAGCCCCACTGAGGTAATTCAATCGAAGAAAAAGATATCGCAACACAAATTAAGAATATTAGCGTAGAAAGACTAAAAAGCCAGAAAAATAACCTGGGAATTTTTTTGGGCCTTAGAATTCCAAATTTTTGTTTTGCAAGTATATAGGATTGCAACATCACCACTCCTCCAAGGGGATAAATAACGAAATATAACAATAGATATTCCCAAAGATTTTGATAAGAATAGTACCACAGTCCAAAAAATTGGGATAACAGATCTACAAAGAGTCCGAATCCCAAAAAAGAGACGTATGTTACTAAAGTCTCTTTTTTACCAAACAATGGCTCTTCTAAAAAATGGGAGATTATCAAGAAAAGACCGATTAGGCTAAATTCGTAAAAATGATTAAAATGATAAAAAAATGCGAGAATAAGAGACAGTGAAAATAAAAATATTCCAATCGCCAACTTCACAAACAAATTATAGCAAAAAAGCTTTTCCTAAAATTCGGTAGGGAATTAAGTGGTATAATTTGTAACATGGAAAGAGGAAGACTTGGTGATATTGCCGGTGCAGTAGTAATATCTTTTGTTCTCCATTTTGTTTATACCAAATTCGCCGGCCCCATTCCTTTTACTGTAAACAATATTAACACCAATAAAACAGACTTCTTTTCAACAACGGGAAGTGGGGAAGCGACAGCTGTTCC
>JACOXV010000026.1 GCA_016182225.1 Candidatus Levyibacteriota bacterium | reverse complement strand
AAAAATTCAAACGCATCGGAAATTCTTATGAGATATTTGAAGAATGTATCTTGGATATAAAAACTTGGATGGACTTTGCGGAGAAAAAGGGATTTTCTGAAATTGTTTTACAGGGACATAGTCTTGGATGCTCAAAAGTTGTTTATTATTTCGTAAAAACCCTGGATAAAAGAATTTCCAAATTAGTCCTTGCTTCTCCTTCGGATATGGTTGGGTTATTCGAATCCCCATCTGATCATAAAAATCTTCTTTCTCTTTCTAAAAAAATGTTATTAGAGGGGAAAGGCGATGAATTTTTACCAAAGCTAATTTGGGGCTGGTACTCTCTTTCAGCAAAAACATACTTAGATTTTTCAGAAAGGGATAATCCAATCGATATTTTTAATACCTATGATAAAAACAAAGAATCAGTTCTGGCAAAAATCAAAATTCCCGTTTTGGCTTTCCTTGGAGAAAAAGATGATGCAGCCATCTTGCCAATAAAAGAAGCCCTGGCAGTTATTAAGAAAAAAGCCAAGAATGCTCCGCGATTTGATACCGAAGTTATTGAAGGAGCACCACATAGTTATTTCGGTCATGAACAAGAAGTTGCAGACCTCATAATTAACTGGGTTAAAAAATAGTCATCTGCTATAATTTCGCCAAATGATTTTGGAAAATGGAAAATCGTTTGGCGTGTTTGAAGATCCTTCCTGGAGAGAAGTCAACTCTTATTCATATTTCTTAGCAGAAATGGTGAGAAAATCAGGTTTTAACCCCGAAGGAATTATAGGAATACAAAAAGGAGGAATTTTTCCGGCAGTTTTTCTTTCTTATAGATTAGGAGGAATACCTCTTGCTAGTATCGAAGTTGCTAAAGATGGGGACATTAGAAGAGTTGTGCCGAATCCTAACGTAAATTGGCAAGGATTAAATGGGAGAAGATTTCTTTTGGTTGAAGATGTGTTGGAGACAGGAAGAAGTGCTCAGGCGGGAATGGATTTTCTAAAAGATTCAGGAGCTGAAGTCAGACTTGCATGTTTCTTCACGAGACCACAAACAGAAATAGAACCAGATTTTGTCTTAGCTAGAAATGTAGAGATTCCAGTTATATTCCCTTGGGAGATAGACCAACCCTACGCCTGAAAAAACTCTTCTGCTATAATTGCCTCGTGATTAAATTAGTTTGTTTTGATCTTAATGAAACCCTAATTGAAGAAAATACTTGGAAAAATCTTAATTTAGCGCTCGGTGTTTCTCCCGAAGAAGACGAATCTATATTAAAAGATTATGAAGAAGGTAGGACCACTTATGAGGAAGGACAGGAAAGGTTAGAGAAAATTTACCTTAAACATGGACTGGCAACTAAAAATAAAATCTTGGAAACAGTTAATCAGTACAAATATAGACAAGGTGCAAAGGAAATCATTAGATACCTCAAGAAAAAAGGATATCATATAGCCCTTTTAAGTGGGTCAATAGATCTTTTAGTTGAAAAAGTAGCAAGAGAACTAGATGTAGATTTATTTGGATCAAATAATAGTTTTGTATTCGATAAAGATAATAAATTGATAGAAATTAAAACAGAAGGAAGAGATTCTACGATCAAAGTAAAACAACTAAAGGAATTTATAGATAAGTTAAAAATCTTTTCTAGGGAAGTTGTTTGCGTAGGAGATGGACTAAGCGATCAAGAGCTTTTTGATTTGACTAAGCACGGCGTAACATTTAAGGGTTCAAGGATAAAAGATAAAGCTTGGAAAACTATAGATAAATTAGAAGATCTTTGTTCTCTGCTATAATTGCTTCATAAAGGGAGGTGATAAATGTCAGTAAATATTAGACTCCCCTTGGAATATCCTCTGATTTTGGAAACCATTCTTTTTTGGGTTTTGGTTCTAGGTTTGGGTAGGGCACATCTCCATACCTTTCTTTAAAATCAGCTTTCCATTGAAGTAGAAGATCTTCTTCATCAAAAGCAAATCCTATTTCCACCCAGTCTAGGTATGCACCCCATATCTCTCTTTCAATTTCTCTCACTTTTTCTCTGTCAGTTGAAAAAATTCCCTCCCCGTTAGGGTTTCCCATATCCAAAAGTAAGAATTGCGAAAATCTTACGGTCGTCGCATTTGGAATGTGGTCAAAGAGTCTTCTTCCATCAGCATAATCAGTTATAAATTGAATCATCGCTACTTCGACTGCTCCTGGAGTTAGTCCTGAATGAACATAAAGAAGCTCTCGTAGCTCATTGCTTAGGCGATCAAGTTCTGGAGATTGCATTCTCTCATGCCTTTCTTTTTTTACAGCTTCTTTAGATTCAGTTGTGTAAAGATCACTTTCTGAAATGCGTCTTGTCATAGGCTTTCCTCTTTTTCTACCTTCTGCAGCTTTTTTAAATAGAACTTCTAAGGCATAAATTATGGATGGATCCATTTCGAGGGAAGCAGAAGGAGGAGTAATCTGATCATAAATAGCTCTTAATCTTAGATTATGGTCTCTTGGAGTTGGTTCTCCAGTTGCTGCTTCTGTCATATTCGTTTGAAGATTATAAGTTTTGTTTTTACTAACGGCTTGACATTAATCTGACTTAATTAAAACTTTTTGCTTAAAATTGACAATGTTTTGCTAATCTGTAAAACTATATAGGTGGATCCCGTTAGAACAATCTGTTTAAATCATGAAGTCTACAATCCAGCTTATAAGCATTTAAGGAGGGTTTTCTAACGGGATGGAAGAAAAAAAAGTATCCCCAAAAATTGAAGAAACACCAATTGAAGAAACGCCAGTAGCAGCGCCCTCATCTCCAACTTTACCCGAGAGGAGGGTTGAGGAAATGCCAGCAAAAAAATCTTCTAAGTTTAAATTCTTTATTATTGGGCTAATTCTTCTAATCCTTCTCTTCTTTATAGGTGGGTTTGCTTATTACTTTAAATCCATGAATAAGATTCAGGAGAATTCAACGCCAGAATCCGTGAAAGAAGAAGTTATTCCAACCCCTCAAAAACCACAGCCAAAAGATAGCGGAATTGAGATGGGAGAAAATACTGTAAGCTTTACGAGAGTAGATGGAGATGTTTATCTAAGGTTTGGAGAAGATGTTTATAAACCAGGGGAAGATGCAGTGGAGCTTGTTGAAAAATTCGCCACAGAATCTGCTACATGGTACGGACTGGTAGATGCTCCAGAGGATATCGATGAAAAAGTCTTTAATGATGTCCTTTCTATAAAAGTATTTCCGGATGGCAATAATTTCCTTTTCGTCACCCGATTTACAGTAGATGATAACTGGGTTCTTACTGCCTATTCTTATGATGCGTATAAAGATTCAAATAAAGTGAATGAATTGTTTTCTTTTGAAAGCGGAGGGAAAGAAGACTTTCCAGTTCCTATAGTGTCCGAAATATCAGGTGATGGAAAATATGCCACATTTTCTATGTTTTCCTGCTGGAATTGCGGAGGCCATATACCGGAAACATTGGTTATAAATCTGGAGTCAGGAGATTTTGAAAGGATTGGAAAGACAAGTGAATTTAAATGGAAAGAGGGCGGAGCCTACGATTATAAAGAATATAAAGAGACAGATTGTGAGCTGGAAGGTCCCGGAATTTGCCCGGCAGACCCAGACGTTCCTCTAAAAACAGGCAAAATTTAATTTATACTACGGTTGAAGCTAGCTTCCATACCTGCTATAATCTACCAACAAGATTTGAGATTTTATTTTTCCCGATGATAGTTTTCATTCGGGATCCCGCACGAATGGAATTCGTCGGGATAATCTTTTATTTTTAATATTATGCCGGCAATACAAAGAAGTGAATTCGCGCTAGCGTTGAATCAGGTCGCAAACGAGCGAGGAATTGATATAGAAACAGTATTAGAGACTGTTCGTAACGCTATTGTTGCAGCTTATCGTAAAGACCATCCGGATATCGTTGTAGAAGAGTATACAGCAACCCTTGATCCCAATACAGGAGAGGCTAGAATTTTCCACAACGATGAAGATGTTACTCCTCCGGGATTTGGAAGAATTGCAGCGCAAACCGCCAAACAGGTAATACTTCAAAAAATCAGAGAAAAAGAAAAAGAAGCGATAATTACTGATTATAAAGTTAGAATCGGAACTATTGTAAATGGAATGGTTCTTCGCTTCGCCGGATCAAATATCATAATGGATATTGGAAAAGCAGAGGGAATAATGCCACCCAGTGAGCAAATTCCAAATGAAAAATATCACCTTAATCAGCGTCTTACGGTTTATTTGGCTGAAATAAAAGAGGGACTTAGGGGAGAAGAAATAATTGTATCCAGAGCATCACATGGTCTTTTGGAAGGACTTCTAAAAAGAGAAGTGCCGGAAGTAGCGCAAGGATCAGTAGAAGTAAAAGCAATTGTTAGAGAGCCTGGAAACAGAGCAAAAATAGCAGTTTTTTCAACGCAGCCTGGAATTGATCCGGTAGGATCTTGCGTAGGACAAAAAGGAGTTAGGGTCCAGGCAATTATTCAGGAATTTGGAGGAATTGAGAAAATCGATATAATTCAGTGGACAGATTCGCCTAAGGATTATATAGTTCAGGCACTTTCTCCAGCCAAAAATCTGCGAGTTGAAGTCAATGAGAAAGAAAAAACCGCAAATGTTTTTGTACCAAGAGATGAACTCTCTTTGGCTATAGGAAAAGATGGGCAAAATGTAAGACTTGCTTCAAAATTAACCGGATACAAGATAGAAATTCAAGAACAACCCTCCTCCGCCGAGGCTCCGGAAGGGCAAGGGGAAGGGTCTGAAAGTCAAGAAGCTGCGTCTTTGGAAGAGCCGGCAACAAAAGCTCCGGCAGAAGCGGCAGATACAAAGTCTCCTGTAGAAGATGCGATTGAAACTGTTGAGACACCGAGTGATTCTGCAGAGCAGAATCCAGCAACAGAAAAAGTAGAATCACAAGATGAGGAAAACCCAAATGAGTAAATTCGAAATCCGAAGCACCTGCCTCGCGGCAAGGCGGGCGAAATCCGAAACAAATTCAAATGTTTAAATTTTCGAAAATTCGAATTTAGAGAATTGCTTCGAGTTCTCGCCTCGCTGGAGCTTCTGCGAAGTGGGTCGAAATTGGATATTCGTGTTTAAATAATATATGGAAAAGAAATCAACAATCTCACAATTTCCTCCTGTTGTAGCCGTACTTGGTCATGTAGACCATGGTAAAACCTCTCTTTTAGATGCTATACGAAAAAGCGGAGTTGCAGAGAAAGAATTCGGCAGTATAACCCAAAAAATCGGAGCATCAAGTGTTGAAATTGAACACGAGGGTAAAAAAAGAAAAATCACTTTCATAGATACACCGGGTCATGAGGCATTTGCAAAAATGCGAGGAAGAGGAGCCCAGGCTGCAGACGTCGGAATTTTAGTAGTTTCCTCGGTAGATGGAGTTATGCCTCAAACAAAAGAAAGTATATCTCTTCTTAAAGCATCAGGAATGCCTTTTATAGTTGCTCTTACTATGAGCGATAGGGAAGGCAAAAATCCTGAAAAAGTAAAAGGACAATTAGGGAGCGAAGGTATAGCTCTTGAAGGATTGGGAGGAGACACACCTGTTATTGAGGTATCTGCAAAAGATGGAGTGAATATTAAAGAACTTTTAGAACTCATACTCTTGGTGCAGGAACTTCATGCGGAAGAAAATAAGTCTTCAGACAAATTCAGCGGGATTGTTATCGAATCGACTCATGACATGAGGGTGGGGCCAAAGGCAACTGTGGTGGTAAAAAACGGAAAAATATCTCTTCGAGACGAGATAGAGACCGAATCCACAAAAGGAAGAGCAAGAACCCTTATTAATGACAGAGGAAAAATGCTACAGGTTGCGGAAAAAGGAGATGCCGTGGAGCTATTGGGTTTTGAAAAAGTACCAAGCGTTGGAGAAATAGTTTATAAAAAGGGAGAAATGGATTCTAACGAAGAACAAAAAGATGAAACCAAAAAATCCCTTTATGATGAAGATTTATTAACCCTAGTAATAGTTGCAGATACTCAAGGTTCATTGGAAGCAATACTTTCCGCTTTGCCTCAAAATATAAATATTGTTTTACAAAAAACCGGAGAGGTTACAACTGCAGATGTGTTATTTGGCAAATCAGTAGGCGCATTGGTTCTTGGTTTTAATGTAAGAATAAAGCCGGAAGTTGCCAAACTGGCTATCACTGAAAAAGTTTTAGTTAAGAATTATTCATTAATCTATGAAATGCTTGATGAAATTAAAGATGCTGTAGAGGGAAAGGAATTATCACTTCAAGAGGAAGTATACGGGGCGGCAAAAATTTTAGCCAGCTTTCCTTTTGAAAAAACAAAAGTCATGGGAGTATCAGTAATTGAGGGTAGAATTGCCAAAGGAGATAGGATAAGACTTATAAGAGGTGAGGAAGAGCTTGGGGAAGCAAATATAACTTCTGTAAGAAAGGGGAAAGAAATCACTTCAAAGGTTGAAAAGGGTGAAGAAGCAGGTATTATAGTTTCTCCTTTCCTTGACTTTGGTGTGGGTGATGTGATAATATCCCATTCATAAAATTAAGCCTATATTATGGATAACATATCAAGACTTAGAGAGCTATTCGAAAAAGACGGAAATATTGTTATTTTTGTCTCAGAAAATCATGGAATAGACGAAATGGCAGGAGCCCTTTCTTTATATCTTTCCCTAAATTCCGCAAATAAAAATGTTTCAATTGTTTCTCCAAAACAGCCTTTGGTTGAGGTTTCAAATTTGGTTGGAATAGATAAAGTAAAAACCGATGCATCGGGAACTGGCGGAGACTTAATTGTTTCATTTCCGTATCAGGAAGGAGAAATTGAAAAGATTTCATATACCCTTGATAACGGAGCCTTAAATATTGTTGTTAAGCCTTCCGGAGAGTCTCTTTCATTCTCAGAAAAGGATGTTTTATACAAACATACCGGTTCAACCCCATCTGCGCTTGTAGCTTTTGGTGTAAAAAGACTTTCAGAAGTTAATAAAATATTTGACGTCCCTTCTCTTAAAGATACAATTTTGGTAAATATTGATAAAGGATCGGATAATGAAGGATTCGGAGATATAGTTTTTGTTTCTCAAAATGCCTCATCTATTTCAGAACAGGTTGCAAATATTCTTCTTTCACTCGGATATCAGCTGGATTTGGATTTATCGCAGAACCTTCTTTCCGGAATAATATCGTCAACAAGTAATTTTCAAAATCCCAGAACTTCATCTTTAGCTTTTGAAATGTCAGGAATTCTTATGAGAAATGGTGCGAGAAGAAGGTCAGTAGCTGAGCCTGTTTCTACTCAAGCACCCGTTGGACCGCAAAGTTTGCCATTACAACCTCAGCAGTCAATCAGATCTCAACAGCCAAGATTTCAACCCCAACAGAGAAGACCTCAACAGCCTTTCTCTGGTCAGAGGGATTTTAAAAAAGAAGAAAGGAAAGACAAAAACCCACCGGAAGATTGGCTATCGCCAAAAATCTTCAAAGGATCTACGAACATAAGTTAAGAAGAAAAAGGACTGTTAAGAAAGTTCTCTTAATGATATAATACATACTCTATGCCATTGACATCTGATCAAAAAAAGAAAATTATAGCAGAATATCAAACAGTAAAAGGAGATACGGGAAGTCCCGAAGTGCAGATTGCGCTTCTTTCCACAAGAGTAGGTAGATTAACAGATCATTTAAAAATGCATTCGCATGATGTTCACTCCAGACGAGGACTTTTATCAATGATTGCGAAACGCAGAAGACTTCTTAATTTTTTAGAAAAAGTAGATAGACCAAGATCATCAGAAATTGCAAAAAAGATAGGACTTAAGTAATATAATATTAACTAATAAATTTAAAACTAAATTGTCTTCTTTTGTCCGGCTCTTCAAAAAAACAATATATGGAAAAAACTAAAGCCTCGATTGATGTGGCTTCTAAGACACTTACTTTTGAAACAGGGGAACTTGCTCGTTTTTCAACAGCTTCTATTATGGCACGCCTGGGAGATACCATGGTTCTAGCGACTGTTGTGGCAGGAAGAGAAAGAGAAGATATAGACTACTTCCCTCTTACTGTTGAATATGTAGAGCGTCTCTATGCCGGAGGAAGAATAAAAGGAAGCCGTTGGGTAAAAAGAGAGGGGCGTCCTTCAGATGATGCAATTCTTACAGCAAGACTTATTGATAGATCAATAAGACCTCTTTTCCCAAAAGCATATAAAAAAGAAGTACAAATAATAATAACTGTTTTGTCAGTAGATGGCGAAAATGAACCTGATATATTGGCAATAAATGCAGTTTCTGCTGCTTTGGCTATTTCTCCAATTCCCTGGAATGGTCCAGTTGCATCTGTTCGGGTAAGCCACATTAAAGAGAATGGAGAAGGTGGAGATTTTCTTATAAATCCTGGATCCGAAACAGAGTTTTCAGATTTAGATATGGTAGTCACGCAGACCATAGATAAGACTTTAATGCTTGAGGCAGAAGGAGCCCAAGTTACGGAAGAAGATACACTGGCAGCTATTGAAAAAGCACAGGCTGAAAATAAAAGAATAATTGAATTTATTAACGATTTTGCCAAGAAAGTAGGCGCTAAAAAAGAAGAAGCACCAGAGGATTCCGAACACTATGAATGGGTAAAAAAATTAGAAAAAGGATATAAAGCAGAAATTGAAGCGCTCATTAAAGGTCGAGTCCAAAAGGAATCATTTAGCGATTCAGGAAGTGATTCTCTAATAAATAAAATTTATGAAGATGAAAAAGCAAAAGATCCAAAAACAGAAGTAGATAAGAAAAAAATTGCTAAAGCCCTGGAATATGTTTTATTTCAGATAATTAGAGCAAATACTTTAAAGACAGGCAAGCGTCCTGATGGAAGAAAAACATCTGATATAAGGATGATTAAAGTAGAAGTTACCCCTCTTCCCAGAACTCACGGATCTGCTATTTTCCAAAGAGGAGACACACAAGCGCTAACCGTAGTTACCCTTGGCTCTCCCAGAATGGAACAGCTCATTGAATCTGCCGAAGGAGAAGAAGTTAAGAGATATATTCATCATTATTCTATGCCTCCTTATTCTGTAGGAGAAGCGGGAAGAATAGGTACTCCTTCACGACGCGAAATCGGACATGGTGCGCTCGCAGAGCGAGCTCTTATTAGTGTTATTCCAACACAGGAAGTATTTCCCTATACGATAAGAGTTGTTTCCGAAATTATTCTTACCGATATTTTAGGGCTTGAAGATTTTTCCGGAGATATGGATTTCAAAGTGGCCGGAACCACCACCGGTATAACTGCAATTCAGCTTGATGTTAAAATTCCCGGTTTGACACTTGAGCAGATTAAAGAAACTTTCCAAAAAGCAAAGGACGGAAGACTGTTTATTTTGGAAAAAATGCTTACCATAATGCCAAATTATAGAAATGAAGTATCGGAATATGCTCCAAAAATTGATCAAATAAAAATTCCGGTAGATAAGATCGGAGAAGTTATAGGACCCGGCGGAAAGATGATAAGACATATTATTGCGCAAACAGGCGCTACAGTAGATGTAGAAGACGATGGAACCGTAACAATTTCCGGAACTACAGAGGAATCGGTAAAAATGGCAACAGATTGGGTATCAGGGCTAACTCGTGAAGTAACAATAGGAGAGAATTTCGAAGGTGAAGTTAAAAGAATACTTCCTTTTGGTGCCTTTGTGGAAATTCTTCCCGGAAAAGAAGGAATGGTACACGTATCGCAAATGGCAGAAGGTTTTGTAAAAAATCCATCAGACGTAGTCCAGATAGGCGAGAAAGTAAAAGTAAGGGTTATAGAAATTGATGAACAAGGAAGAGTAAATCTTTCAATGAAACCTCCGGGAGCAGAACCAACTGGTGAAAGATTTGAAAGAAGACCTGCGCGTACTGAGCCACGATTCGAAAGAGGAGAAAGACGAGACCACCCTCTAGCTCAGCAATTTAGAAGGGAAAGAGAAGGGCAAAGACGAGAACGTGGAGGTCACGGAGCGCGCCCTTTCAAAAAAACCCACTATTGAGGAATTACGCTGAGGTCGCTAGTAAAATTTTCTTGAAACTCGGCTTGCCTGCAAAATGCCGTTTCTGCGAAAATTTCACCAGCTTCCCGCGCAAACAAATTTGCTATACTCTTTTTCGAAAATGAAAATTCGTAGGGTGCCCTTTTATTTCAGAACACTCGATTATTTGCTTTTCCCCTTAATGTGGATTCTTTGCGGATGTAAATTGGAACTCCCGCAGGAAACACATAAGTGGCATATGAGAAATTACCCATTAATCAATGTTCCTAAAGGTAAGTTTGTGCAAATAATTGGAGATGATCCCTCAAGATATTCAGCTAAAGGGTTTCCTTTTTTTCATATACCCATGCTTGGTGGTTGGAAAAATTATGTTATTATTGAGGCGAAAGATTTTGGTAAATACTGGAATGTAGGATGGATCGTAAAATTTAAAAATTCTAAAGAGGTTGTATATCAAATACAAGCATTAAGAATACATAGCCCATTTGTAAAATTGTTAACAGGTATTAACGATAGCGAGAAACTTTTCTTTGCAATTGGGGAGGACGGGAGTTTTGTTGATATTAGGATGATGGATCGTGGTAGCTTAGGCGACGGAAGATATAAAACTGTTCGCTTGTTCTAACTAATAACTAGTATCTAATAACTAATAACTGGTATCATAAGCGTATGGAAAAAGTTTCATTTATCCCCCTAGGTGGAGTAACCGGTGTCACCAAAAACATGTACCTCTACGAATATAAAGATGAGGTTCTTATTGTGGACTGCGGATTGGGTTTTGCAGACGAGACAATGGTGGGAGTTGATTTGCTTTTGCCCGATATAACATATCTTAAAAATCTAAAAAAGAAAATTGTAGGCATGGTTATAACACATGGACACGAAGATCATATCGGAGCACTCCCCTACATTTTGCCTGAACTTCCCTACTTTGAAATTTATGCAACTCCTCTAGCTAGCGCTTTTGCAAATGAAAAATTAGCCGAGTTTGGGGTTACCAGAAAAGTCCGAGTAGCATCCTACGAAAATGAGCTTAAGTTAGGAAGTTTTACGGCGTCATTTATTCGGATAACGCATTCAATCCCTGACTCGTCAAGTATTTTTATAAAAACACCGGTTGGAAATTTCTACCATGGGGCTGATTTTAAATTTGATTTAACTCCTTACGATGGAAAGAAAACAGACTTCGCAAAAATTACGAGGCTTTCCTCGGAAGGCGTTTTATGTCTTATGTCAGATGCGCTTGGATCTGAAAGGCCGGGTTTTACTCTATCGGAAATAGACATAGCTTCCGAAATTGAAGACGAAATGAGAGAAACAACGGGAAAATTTTTGTTCACGACATATTCCTCAAATGTTTCAAGACTTAATCAGGCTGTTCACGCTGCCGAGAAATTAGGAAGAAAAGTTTGTTTTATTGGGCGCTCTCTAATAAAAGCAAGGGATATTGCAAAGAGCCTATCTTATATGGATTATCCTCCGAGTTTGGAAATTGATGTGAAGAATTTGAAAAATTATAAAGATCATGACCTTTGTTTACTAGTAGCAGGATCGCAGGGTCAAGAAACGTCTGCATTATCAAGAATTGCGAATGGTGATTTTCGTGAAGTTCAAATAAAAAATGGCGATACGGTAATTTTTTCGGCAGATCCAATTCCGGGTAATGAAGTTTCAGTTAATTCATTGGTAGACCAGATATCCCTTGCAGGAGCGAAAGTTGTTTATAGCGATATAGATTCAGGTTTTCATGTTTCGGGTCACGGATCACAGGGAGATCTTCTTTTAATGATGGCGCTCACCAAGCCTCGCTATGTACTTCCGATCGGCAGCACATACAGGCACATGGTGGCTTATAAAAATTTAGCTAAAAAAATCGGGTATTCTGAGAATGATGTACTCTTGCCCGATGATGGAGCGGAGATTATTTTTACAAAAGATGGAGTATCCCGCGGACAAAAAATAAATATAAGGAATGTATTTGTGGATGAAATCTCCGGCGAAGAAGTAGAAAGTATGGTTCTTCGTGACAGAGAAAAATTATCTAAAGAAGGTATGGTTGTGGTAATGACAGAAATAGATTCCAACACAGGAGAGCTAATAAATAGTCCAAATGTGGTAGCCAGGGGTTTTTCTGTTTCGGAAATCAACACTCTAACGAAAGGCCTATCCGGAGAATTAAGAAAAAGTATGGGAAGTAAAAAAGGAAGAGTTGCTGACTGGGGCTATGTGAGAAAGACAATCGGAACTATCTCAGAAAAGTTTATATTCCAAAAACTCCGAAGACGCCCCCTAGTTTTACCTATTGTTATTGAAGTTTAGTTTTGTTTAAAAATAGCTAGCCGGGGACGGTCCTCAGAAATCCTTTTCTATCAGCCTAAATTAGAAATAGTTTTAGATTTTCTTCTTAAATATTTCTTTTTAGCCATGGTGGAAAATCTATTTGATCCCAGTGTTGCTTCTTCGGTCTGGAATAAACGTTTAAAATCTTCTAAATTTTCGTTGATTCCTTCATAGATAAATTTCTCATAATTTTTCCGTGACTTCTCAGACTCTCCGATTAACCTAATTATGTCTTGGTCAATAAAGTGATATGGTTCTTTTCCTAGAACTTCCCTTAGGCTGGTATATTTATATTTTGCTGGATCTTTTACGAAGCCCGCCTTTACCGGATTAAGATAAATATATCTTGAGAGTCCTAAAAAATAAGAGTCATTTTCAATAAGAATACTTTTAAACCTGTTTTGAAAAACAGGACCAAAGTGATTGTATTTTCGGTTAAAATACATTGAGTAGCTTGTCGCTAAAGAAGACATAATTTTTGAGATGGGAATTTTACGTGTTTGAATGGAAACATGAAAATGATTTGGCATAAGACAGAGGGCATAAATGGAAAAGTCGTATTTTTGCCTAAGTCTTCGCAGCTTTCCTAGAAAGAATTTATAGTCTTCATCAGATAGAAAAATATTCTGCTTGTTTATTCCTCTATTAAAAACATGATATAAAGCATTCTGAAAAGCAAGACGCGGACCTCTTGGCATATACCTAAACTATTTCATCTTCAGACTACAATGTCAATATATTCTAGGACCGTCCCCTTAGGTGCTTATTAAAGATAGTGCTAAAAATTGATTTTTTATAAACGTTTTAATATACTCCCCTTTACTATGGGACCAGAAGGAGATTCGCCAGCGGAAATAATGCCCGCAAGGGCTAGACCAATGCTTGCAGCAGGATTTGATGCTAGTCGATGGGAGCCCGAAACAAGAGCATTTGAGAGAAAAAAGAGACTTGAGGAAATATTGGCAGGAAGATAACTATCGCGAGTTTTATATGTGCCACATTATAGAGATTGGGAGGGATTATTATTTACAGTTAATCAAATGGGCGGAGAAGGAATTGTTGGAAAAAGAAAAGGAGTGTATATAAACCAGGCGTTAGGAGCAATGACTGGATGAAATATAAGATAAGAAACTACCTAAATTTTACAGAGATTGATACTAAATCCTGATCAGATCCGTCTTTTGCTGATGCTTGATAAACTTCTAACACTCCTTTTGAATCCTCTGTACTAAAATTTATGTATTGTTCAAAATCCCCAAATTGTCCGATATCTGGTGCATTGGCGTAGGCAGTTCCTTCAGCTATAACATTTCCACTACTGTCTTTTAGTCTTATTGAAACGACATTTTCAAAAACTCTTGCCCGACCGCGGACCAAAAATGGATTTTCAAGTTTGGAATTGGACGCCGGAGAAAGAACAACTATATTCACGTTTGCAGTAGTTGGAGCCTTGGGAGTAGGTGTGGGAATTGCGATGGGAAGACTTTTTAACTCGCGTGCTTTTGAGGTCCCAAGTCCAACAACTAGTACGGCGAAAACTATTAAAAAAACTACATAGATTTTTTGCATCCTTTTATTCTATCAAATCTTCCCCCTGCTCTAGAGATTTTCGCGCATAAACAAGTCTTGTGCTGTTCTAAAAGAAGAAACTCTCTCAAGAGGTTGGAATTGATCGCTTGCTTCTCTGGCAACTGATACAGTAACATGGACTTGATCTTCTTCTCTTTCCATGTCTAATTCTACTAAACTATCTCCGACTATTCCATGCCTGATCATTCTTCTGTCGGAATCGATTGGTTCTTTTGGAGTTAGTCCGTTTCTTTCGCAGAAAACTCCAAAGCCTGTTTCTACTGATCTGCGAATTGAGTTTGGTATGCTTTCAGCCATAGGAAGAAAATTATAACATTTTTGATAAAATAGCCACATGGATGATGAGATGTTTGAAAAATTAGTTCAGGAGGCATTGGATACTCTTCCAAAAGAATTTGCGGAGAAATTGGATAATGTTTCGATAACTATTCAGGAAGAACCTACTTATTATCAAATGAGAAAAATGCGCCTTTTTCCAAACTCTCTTTTGTTCGGTCTTTATGAAGGAGTACCCCAAACAAAAAGGGGGCATTATTCTGGAGTATTGCCGGATAAAATAACAATTTTTAAAAATCCCATTCTTTTTGTTTCAAAGACTGCCGAGGATGTGAAAGAACAAGTAAGGAAAGTGGTAATGCATGAGATAGGTCATCATTTCGGTTTATCCGATGAAGAATTGGAATAAAAAAAGAGAGCTCTCGAGTAGATGCTCAATTACTCTCTCTCCCTGATTGCATTTATACTACCATCTCAACACTAAGAACTCTTAAAATATTTCGTGTTTCGAGGGGTCAATCTCACCCCTTTGTCATAGCACACAGCACTTTTCCTCAGAGGAGGAGTACTCCTTAGCGGTGCTGCAACCTTTTTACTTACCCTGCCATAGTCAAAGACTTGACTCTAAGTAAATAATATAAGTCAAATGCGCTAAAGAATCGAAAAATCAACACCCAAAGGAATTGATTTTTCTTTCCTTATTTCGGAGTAGTAAGAGATTAGAGCTAAATCTGTATTTTGTCAATTGGTACTAAATATATCTTTTTATTCTAAAGCCAATGAAACAATTAAGCTTTCTGAACTTTGTGGCAACAATTAGAGTGGATATTTTCGAAGAAGCTCTATTAAAGCATCTTCATCCCAAGATAGTCCTGAAATTTTTGATTTTCTTCCAGCTCTTGTTTCGAAATGCGGAACTAAAACTTTTTTTTCATACGTTTCTATAACCGTTGGATGAATATAGTAAGATCTGCATACAGTAACTGTATTGTTGAGGTGAATTGAAACTTGTTTTATGGCATCCTTAATATTTTTTTTGATTACTTTTGGATCGTCACTGTGGCCGATTTTATAGAAAAAATTGGCTGATAAATCAGTAGCCCCCCAAGTTCTGAAATCTTTTGCTGTAAAGTCATCTTTTGTAATGTCCTTAAGAAATGCATTTACATCTTCCGAATCAACAACTCTTTTTTCTCCTTCGTCATCAATAAATTGAAAGAGAACGTAGCCTGGAAGCTCAATGCACTTTTTAATAGTCTTGGCTATTGTAGGATTTGAAATTGAAAGTTCTGCTTCCACTCCACTTTTTCCGCTAAATTTGAATTTAATCTCGTCTCCGCGCACCGAGACATGACGATTTCTAAGAGTTGTAAGACCAAATGAATCATTTTCCTTGCTATATTCCTCATTACCAATTCTTATAAAAGTATGTTCCAAAAGCCAAACAACAGTTGCTAAAATTTTCCTCTTGTTCATTTCAATTCCTTGCATATCGTAGCGGACTTTATTTCTAATTTTAGGAAGATTTAATCCAAAATCTATCATTTTAGAAAATTTATTTTCTTGGGAAATTTTTATCCAATCCGGATGATAGATATATTGTTTTCTTTTTTTCTCATCAACTCCTGTTGCCTGAAGATGAGTATTGCCTCGCGGGGAAATCCAAACATTTTTCCATGCGGGGGGAATTGCCATCTCTTCAATTCTAGAGAGAGTTTTTTTGTCAGTTAATCTTCTCCCATCAGCGTCATAGTATTTAAATTTCCCTTTGATTTTCTGTCTGAAAAATCCCGGAACCTGATCTGAGGAATATCTCAGCTCTTCTTTTCTTAACTCTTTATGAATCTTTGGATCGATTTGTTTTTTCATAAGATAATCTAAGATTACAATAAATAAAAATTAAGTGCTATAATACTTTCCTATGGAGAATAGGCAGATTGCTATTGTCGGCGGGACAATTTTAGCAATAGTTATAGGAATACTTTTTCTTTTGCAAATGAATCAACAAAAAACGCCAGACGATAATAATTCATTAAATTTAAATCTTAACCAAAATCCCCAAAACCAAAATAATCAACCAACGATTACTGATCTTCGCATACAAGACATAAAAGTTGGAACTTCTTCGGCTCAAGTTGAATCAGGAGATACTATAACTGTCCATTACAGCGGGAGTTTATCTAACGGACAAAAATTTGATAGCTCTTATGACAGAGGAGAACCATTTACTACGAAAATCGGAGTTGGAGGCGTGATACCAGGATGGGATCAAGGTTTGCTGGGCATGAAGATTGGGGGAAAACGAAAATTAATTATTCCGCCAAGTCTTGGATATGGTGAGCAAAATTTAGGAGCTATTCCGCCCAATTCAGTCCTTGTTTTTGAAATAGAACTTTTGGATATTCAGAAAAACTTGCTTTCTCCCGCACCTTCAGAAAATCCTACGGCCTCATCTAGTCCCACTCCGGGACAATAATTATTTCAGAAAGGCTATCCGGTTATAGATTCTTCGTGTTAGCTCTACATCTTTCTCGCAGTATTTTCTGATTTCTTCAATTTTCCCGTCCTCAAAAGCTTTTGCTACATTTTTTCCTTCGACCTCTCCGTCTTTAGATGATTCCAGACCCAAAGCTTTTGCCAAAGTGTCAAGCTTGATAAGCGGTTTTTTCCATTTACACCACTCCCACATAACATCAAAAACAGGGTTATTTCTATAATAGGAAAGAGGAATATCGCGGCTTGGTTTGATATTATTTATTATTGACCGCTGATAAATAAATCGCAGATCAAAGTCCAAAATGTTAAAACCTATAAAAAGTTCTGTATCCGCTGCCAGATTCCAAAACTTTTCTAAAATTTTTTTCTCTGGTCCGGAGATTGATTCCACCTTTTTATCATTGATGGCCCATCCCAAAGTGATGATTCTTCCAAAAGCACCGTCAAGAGAAGTGAAAGAGAGATATTCCTCAAAACTACCCAATGATTTACCGTCAGCTATAAGTTTGTCATAGATTTCCCTGAGAAGCGGATGTTTTTCTTTTTCAACCGGTGCTGTCTCAATATCGAAAAAAAGTCTATTCATATTATTCAGTCAATTTATATCCGCGGGTTTTGACCGTAACTATTTCATATTTACTATTTTGAACTTTCAGTTTTCCTCGAAGTCTCGCGACCAGTCGGTCAATTGCCCAGTCTGTAACTCCTAGCTCCTCTGCCTCCGGCCAAACAGCTTCAATTATTTGTTCTCTTTCGCAGACTTGATCTTTGTTTTGTTCCAAAAAATTGAGAAGAAGAAGTTCTTTTCTTGAAAGGTCAACAATTTTTTCATCTTTTCTTTTTTCTTGATGTTTTGTTTTCAAATACTCTTCAAATAAAGGACTAAAAATTTTCTTCCTTTTCAAATCAAAGAATCCCGTCTTTATAAAATATTCTCCAACTTCTTCGTCTTCTTTTGATATTTTTTCTTTCTTTGAAAGTTTCAAAAGAATTTTCTGTTCTTCTGGATTTATACTTTCCCAAAGTTCTTCGGACTGGAGTGAAATTCGCTCGTCATTAAGCAGGAAATTAGAAAGCTCTTCTTGTTTTGGTTTTTTCTCCTTTTCGCCAAGCGATATCAGAGCAAATTGAAGATGTTGGATATACCCGTCCACATATTCTAATAATTTTTCTTCAAAGTCTTCATTAAAATTTAATTTATTAGTTTCTTTTATTGCTTTAAGAACAATTCTGGTATCTTCTTTTTTCGCAGGTTTTATGTAAACGTTATCTGCAAAAACAGAAAGGGATTGTTTTTTAAATACATTAGGTGATAGATCAGATAATCTTCTGGCACTTGTAAAGACAAAAGCGAGTTTGTGATGAGTATTTTCAATAAGGCTTTGTAGGTTTGAGAAAAACTCAGGAGTTGCTGCATCTTTAATCCTATCGAATCGGAGATAAAAAATTGTAGGAAAAAGACCAGAGTTGACTAAAAGATTCAAACTTTTTCTAACAGAGTCAATTGTCATTAAGAGATCTTGGGATTCTATAGAATTGAGAAAATAAATTTCTGCTTGTTTTTTACTTTCTGAGTCAATTTCCGATGCATCATTTATAGCATCCTGAATTCTTTTTAGTGTTAAAACCCAGAAAGGATAAATTTCTCGCTCGACAAGCTCATTAAGATCTACTGGAATAAAAAAATGATTGGATTCTCCGATATATGTTTTTCGAATTTCTTTATGATAAAGAAAAAAGCGGAGAAAATTACTAATTCCCACTCTCTTCATTCCTATTAGCACCACAGATCGCCTGTTTTTCAAACGCTGACCTAAGCTTTTGGCATCTCCTTCTCTAAAAGATAAAGGATAAGACGCTTCTATAATTTGTTCCGGCATAGTGGAATCATTTTAGTCTTTAGAGAAGATTTTGGCAATTGATGACTTTTCTTACAATATTTTTATTGTTTTTTCTGAAATTTTAGCTATACTGTTATCGTGAAGTCTTACAATATTTTTATTGTTTTTTCTGAAATTTTAGCTATACTGTTATCGTGAAGATTTCAAGCCCTGCTTTTGAGAATAATCAACCGATTCCGCAAAAATACAGCGGAGACGGGGAGAACGTTAATCCCCCGCTCATAATTACTGACGTTCCCGAAAATGCAAAGTCGCTTGCTTTAATTGTGGATGATCCGGATGCTCCAATGGGTACATTTACTCACTGGCTTATGTGGAATATAGATCCATCCATCAGGGAGATTGGTGAAGAAGATTGGCCGGATGGGGCAGAACAAGGACTTAATGACAGAGGAGAATTAGGATATACCGGTCCCCGTCCTCCTTCAGGAATCCATAGATATTTTTTCAAACTCTTCGCTCTTACCAAAAAATTAGATCTTCCTGGAGATGTTTCAAAAGAAAAATTGGAAAAAGAAATAAAAAGCAGTTTAATTGAAAAAGCAGAACTGATGGGAGTCTATTCTGCTTAGTTTACCTCTTTTTTGAAATGGTCTAGTGCTTTTTTATTCATCCTGTCAATATTGCATTTACACCTTCCCAGAATTCAGCCCAGTTGGTGTCCTCTCCTCCTACATGGATATACTGAAAACCCATTTTTACCCTATCTCCCGGATCTATGGGATGTGGATTTGTTTCTCCTGCAATTGCTATTCTTTGGAATGGAATACCCAAAGACGCGGCAACTTCTTCATAAACAAGTGATTTATATATTTCTATCTCTCCTTCTATCAGATAGACAAGGGGGTTGTGATTCATTTGCACAGGAGGTCTCTCAATGAGAGGATTTATTGTTAGTTGACCCGATATTTCAGGTCCTGCCATAGGTAGAGTCTATCAAAGCTGTTCTGAGCTTGTAAAGAACTAAGCCTCAAGTATATAATAGTCCTATGCCCAAAAGGAGAAAGTACGCTAGGCGAGGAAAGTTAAAATTAAAGTTAAGAAAGAATACAATTTATACAATCTTCGGAGTTGGAGTAGTACTTTCCGGAATAATTCTAGCCCTTTCTTTTACAGGATCCGGTGGGTCATTTATTTATGTAAATGACATGCTGAAATATTACTTCGGTGGGACCTCAATTCTTCTTCCCGCACTTTTAGTTTTCTTCGGATTGTTATTTCTTAGGTTAAAGTTTTTTCTCGCAAGACCCCATGTGTCTGTTGGTTTCTTAATTTTGGTTCTTTCTCTCGCCACCTTATTTAGAAGTGGATTCGTTGGTGAATATGTTTTTCTTCGAATCGCTGAGGTAATATCAGGAGCAGGAACATATTTGGTTTCTTTGGCTGGAATCTTTATCGGGCTTTTTGTATTTTTCGATACATCAGTGGACGAGATTGTTAGAGGAATAGCAGTTTTGAGAGAAAGTATTGGAAGATTTATTCCCAAAGCATTTGTTTCTTATTTTAAGAAAAGAAATGTTCCAAATTTAGGCAATAAGCCACTTACTATAAGGCAGGGAGCTTTTCCAGCTGTTGCCAATAAAGACATGACAGCAGCTCCGAAAAAAGACGAGTTTATCTCCGAAAAATTGGTAAGTAACACAATGTCCTCTGGTCTTATTTGGGAATATCCTCCGTTGACGCTACTAAATGAAGGCGGAGAGCATAAAGCGGATAGAGGAGATATAAAAGAAATTGCCGGAAGAATAGAAAAGACTCTTCAAAGCTTTGGTATTACGGCAAAAGTTGTAGAAGTAAATCTTGGCCCCGCAGTTACTCAATATGCTTTAGAGATTGCATTGGGTACAAAAGTTTCCAAAATCACATCCCTTGCAAATGATTTAGCTTTGGCAACAGAGGCTCCCACAGGGCAGATAAGAATTGAAGCCCCGATTCCGGGGAGAAATTTGGTAGGAATAGAGATTCCCAACAGGTCTTTAGAGGTAGTATCACTTCGCACAATGTTAGGTTCTGATGTGATGCGAAAGAGCAAATCAAAACTTACCATATCTATGGGACTTGATGTATCCGGAGAGCCAGTGGTCGCAGATGTTTCTAAAATGCCCCACGTTCTCATAGCAGGAACCACTGGCTCAGGAAAATCGGTAATGATAAATTCAATTATCACTTCCCTATTATTTAGGGCATCGCCTGAAGAAGTGAAATTAATACTCGTAGATCCAAAAAGAGTGGAACTTACCGGCTATAATGGCATCCCGCATTTGATGGTGCCTGTTATTGTGGAAGTTGAAAAAATACTTTCAGCGCTAAAGTGGGCAATGAATGAGATGGACCGCCGATATAAAACA
>JACOXV010000025.1 GCA_016182225.1 Candidatus Levyibacteriota bacterium | reverse complement strand
GGCATCCCGCATTTGATGGTGCCTGTTATTGTGGAAGTTGAAAAAATACTTTCAGCGCTAAAGTGGGCAATGAATGAGATGGACCGCCGATATAAAACATTTGCTGAAAGAGGCGTTAGAAACATAGACAGCTATAACGAACTGGCAGGATTTCAGGCTCTTCCTTATATAGTAGTTGTCGTCGATGAACTTGCTGATCTTATGGCTTTTGCTCCTGTTGAGGTAGAAGATGCTGTAGCGCGTCTTGCGCAAATGGCGCGTGCGACAGGCATCCATCTTATTGTTTCTACACAGAGGCCGTCAGTAGATGTTATCACCGGACTTATTAAAGCAAATATTCCGACAAGAGTTGCTTTTAACGTCTCATCAATGATTGATTCCCGTGTTATTCTGGATACTCCCGGTGCGGAAAAGCTTTTGGGAAGAGGAGACATGTTATATATTCCCCCGGAACAAGCAAAACCCACTCGTATACAGGGAGCTTTTGTTTCGGAAAAAGAAGTTAAAAGATTGGTAGATTTTCTAAAATTAAAGAGTCCACCGGTTGAATATACGCAGGAAATAGTCGAAACCCCATTTGTTAGAAAAGGAGCGGGGATAGCCGGAGGAGCAGACGGACGAGATCCGAAATTTGAGGACGCGATAAGAATAATTTGTGAATATGATAAAGCATCGGCATCTCTTCTCCAAAGAAGACTTTCAATTGGCTATTCAAGAGCAGCAAGGATTTTGGATGAGTTGGAAGCAGAAGGGATTGTTGGGCATGCGGATGGAAGCAAGCCCCGGGATGTTTTGGTAAAAAATCCTGATGAAATATTGGGTAATCTTCAACAGCAGCAAGAGTAATTAAATTTATCCACTATGATTAGGGTAGGTCAAAAATTTCAAGAAGAAAGAATAAGGAAAAATTTAACTTTAAAAGAGGTATCGAATGCAACAAAAATAAGAGAAGAGTTTCTTCGCGCAATAGAAAAAGGAGATTATTCAAGTCTTCCTTCGCCTGCTTATGCTCACGGATTCGTCAGAAATTATGCCAAATTTTTAGATATGAAAGAAGACGAAGCATTGGCAATTTTTAGACGTGAATTCGATCAGGAAAAGGCAATCCAGGTTCTGCCAAAAGGACTAACAGACGAATCGGAATTTTCAATAAGAAGATGGAGAATTGGGAAAAGTCTTATCCTGGGCTTAGTCGTTTTTATAGCCCTCACCGTTTTTCTTTTCTATCAATATAGATCGGCAATTTTTAATCCACATTTGGATGTAGTCTCTCCAAAAGACGGGGAAGTTATAAAAACTCTTAGCGTAACGGTTCAGGGCAATACAGATCCTGATGCCACTGTTTTTATTGAAGAAGAACAGGCATCAATAAATGAAGACGGATCATTCAAAAAAACTCTCACTTTTTTCCCCGGAGAAGTAAACATAACAGTCCGTTCTGTTAATAGATTTGGTAGGGAAAGCGCTGTAGAGAGAAACATAAAGATCAGGCCTTGACAGGTTCTTTTCTTTAAGGTAAGTTAAGAGTTATGATTGACGCTGCCCAGGCAGTTCTTCTTATAGTTATAGTGGTTTTAACCACTCTTTTATTGGTATTGGGTATTCAAGTGTTTTATATTCTTCGAGATCTAAGAAATACCATTTCAAAAGCAAATAAGATTTTAGACAATACTTCCCAAATTACCGAAAGTGTTTCCGGGCCTATTTCTTCCATATCATCTCTTGTGATGGGTCTTAAAACCGGACAGGCTATCTCTTCAATATTTAAAAAAATTCATAAGGAGGAGGAAGAATCCGTTCGACAAGCTCAGGACAAGGATGATGGGAAGTAATAATAGATTTATTGACGGTCTTTTGATTGGAGCTCTTATTGGAGGAGCGGGTGTTTTTCTTTTTACTACCGAAAGAGGTAAGAAAATACTAAAGCTTCTTACTGAAGAAGGAGCAGAGGGAATTGAAGAAATTTTAAAGGCCATTGAGAGTGAGCAGGAAGAAAAACTTCCCAAAGAAGTAATTCCGGTAGTTGAGGATGTTGAAGAGAAGATTGAAAAGAAAGTGGAAGAAATTAAAGAAAATGCTGTCCCCTCAAACGGCAGTCCGAAGAAAAAATCCCCAAGAAGATTCTTCAGAAAATCCAAATCATAAATTCTAATTAGAAATTCTTTATTCTTCCTGTTATAATCCGTGCAACTAAAACTCTAGGCTTTTACAAATGCGTAAAAGTTTTGGAAATTAGTGTTTATTTTTTGCACCTTGATATTTAACTTGTCCCGATGATATTTTTCATTCGGGATCCCGCACGAATGTAAATTCGTCGGGACGGATAAAAATCTTCCTTGCCCCTCGAAGTTCGCCAGCTGGCGAACGAAGTGGGGTCGTTCGGACAGAGGCTTCTTGTTTATAAATTAATTTTTGTAAACAGTAAGTCGCTGTCTGGGCGGAGACAAACAACTAACAGAAAGGAAGGTTAGGATGGCTATGCTGTTCGCGCTTGTTGCACTAGTGCTTAGCGCTGGAGCTATGCTAGCTCTCTTCAGGTCTATCTACCTGAGCAGGTTTACCAACAGTCCGAATGCTCAGACTTGGTTCATTGCCTCTGTGGCGATGATCCTTGCCGCAGGGTGGCCAAGCTTCTTCTCGTTGCTATTGGCCGCTGCAGAACAACCAAGGTAGAACGGGAGGCCGCCCCCTCCTTGCTCATTAATTTAGCAAAGGGGAGAACAAAACATGTTGAGCGCTTATGTCAGGGTTATGGCTATTTCCATCGCTGCAATCGTAGTGGTTGCAATCGTATTCCTCTACATCGACAATGCCATCACCGCAAGTAAGTCTGAAGCGAATGTCAAAAGAGCTCTTTCGGATCTCTTGGGTTCGCAGGTTCAGACCTACGAATCCCTAGGCGAGCTCGACGTCATCCGTCTCTCGTCCGAGGGAAATACATTGTTTGTGGGCTGCAAATATGAAATCTTTCGAGACCCCCGCTGTCAGATCCTTCAGTAGGAGGTGAGGTGACACAAAAGAACTAGTATACCAGTATACCTGTCCTAGTTTGGGAGGAATACTTCAGTGCGTGTTACTACTCTCGAAGAGTACTTTCAAGCCCGCACGTTCATCGTCCAGGCAGAGGCCATCATCGTCCGCGCCAACGCCGAGGCTCGCGAGCTAACTGGTTCTCAGGATAGCAATCTCGTAAGCCTTGACGGCTTGCGAACGGATATCGAGCAGGCGAGGAAGCAAGCTCGCGCCTTCGAGCTGGTTCAAGAACTCCAGGCCAGAGGCGCCACGACCGAAGAAGAGAGAGTGAGCTTAGCCTATGCTCTTTGTTCCACGTTCGAGATCGAGACTCGAGACCTCAATTGGAGGCTTGGGGACCGTGAAAGAGGTCTCGATGTCTGGATGACAGAACAAGGGATCGGTCGGCGAACCTTATTCGACTTGACCAAGTTCCGAGAGCTTCATCCAGCTGTGGTCCCTGAAGGCGAGGTCCAGGAAGCTTCGACATCTCGTGGCAGGAGATCACGATCAGGAGCGACTGGCGAAAGCCGACCTCGCTGAACGTCCGCATGAACATGGTGCAAAATACACCCTCGGGTTGCCTTCGGGTAACCTATCCTTACCACGTAAGTGGTAAGGATTCCAGCTATCTGGAGAGGGTGTTTTTGCTTTTTTGCTCGGGGTCCTGTCGGAGTGCGCTTTGGTCGATTGCAAAATTTTCTTGGACTCGCTTCGCTGCAAAATGCCGTCCTTCAAAAATTTTACAAGCTCCCAGCGCCTGTGTTTTAGAAATTTGGAATGGAGCGATTAGAGGCCGTATTTTTCTATATTTGCTTGGTGTCCTTCAAGGTCAGTTGCATATCTATTTGTTCCGCTTTTATCAGTAATATAATAAATATAAGAGGTATTTGCAGGATATACCGCAGCCTCAAGGCTAGCAAGTCCTGGATTGGATATAGGACTGGGGGGAAGTCCAGCGACCCGATAAGTATTGTAAGGTGAATTTATGGCTTTATCCTCGTTCGTCAATGAACCTTTCCACCATCTTTTTTCATCTTTCTGATAACCGAGGGCATATTGAAGAGTAGCATCTATATCTAGCTTCATGCCTATGTCCAGGCGGTTGGTTATAACGCTTGCTACCTTTGGTCTATCTTCTGCATGCCTTGCTTCTCTTTCTATTAAAGATGCTAGCGTTACTATTTCCTCTTTTGAGAGATCTGTTTTTGAAGTATTAAGAGTAGCAAACTTTGCATCGAAGTTATCTCTCATGGTTTTAATTATTTGAGAAATATCTGTGTCTCTTGGAATAAGGTAAGTATCCGGGAAAAGATATCCTTCGTTTTCCTCAAGTAGAGGCCCCCAAGACTCGTCATAAGTGGGAATATCTTTGGCTAGAATTTCATCTATTTCTTCGGCCCGCATTCCCTCAGGAATTGTTATCCATATATCCAAGGTGCCGTGAGTCAGCTCTTTTGCTATTTCTTCTGCGGTCATTGACGGAAAAAGCCGGAAGCTCCCGGCTTCAATTTCTTTATCCAGATTTAATTTTTTGGTAAGAAGGAAAAAGACGATTTGATCTTTTATAAGACCTTGTTTTTTTAGTTCGTTGGCAATTTGTCTTACTCCTGATCCCTCTTCGATTACGAAAATTTTTGGAGTATTGTTGTTCTTGTCTGCTGGGGCTAAACCTCTTTGCCACCAAATGAAAGCTATTAAGCCAAGAAATAAGATAAGAGCAGCTGCGATGAGAAGTTTCTTCATACTAGCTTAAACAAGGGCAGGTTCAAAAGGCTATCTTTTGCCTCCTTTATATTATACATGTTTTCGCTATAAAAAGTACAAATTACGTCATTTTTTTCCATAGGCTCTCCGATTTTTTTATTAAGATAAATTCCGGCTCCCTTAATCTTTGGAGAACCTAAGAGTCTTGCGATAACCGTTAAATTTTTAATATCAAAAGAGTCAATTTTCCCTCTTTTACCGGCTTTTAGAACAAAAGAATATTTACCGGGCCGAAGATCAGAACTTTTAACTTTTGGATTTCCTCCCTGTGCTTCTATTATTTCCTTCATTTTTGAAAGAGCAAGTCCCGAATCAAGAATTGAAGTTGCCCAGGCTCGTCCGTTGCTGTAGTTTTTGCGGACAAATTCTCTCTGTTCCGCTGATGCATCTTGTATGCAGAGATCAAGTAGGGCTCCTGCCAGATTTATACTTCTTACTTCCAAGTCCTTAGATCTATTCTCATCCTGCTCAAGGACCATAAGAGCTTCTTTTGTTTCCAGTACAGGGCCTATTCCTCGTCCGGCCGGCTCTTCTGTTTTATGAAGAAGAACGTGTATTTTTATTCCGAATCTATGGGCCAATCTTTCAAACTTTTTCTTTAAAATTTCAGCTTCTGAAAGTTTTTTCACTTTTGTTGAATTTCCCCAAGGAATATCAATCACTACATGCGTAGATCCGAATGCCACTTTCTTTGCCATTATGGAAATAAGAATCTTATCGTAGGATTCAAAAAGCAGAACTTCTTCAACTTTTATTATTACGTCATCGGCAGGAGCTATATTAAAGCTGCCGCCCCAAACAATGCATCCGTTGGCTTTTTCTATGACATCATAAATTTTTTTCTTTGGAAGCATAACGGGAGCTAAGATTTCCATATCATCCGCTGTTCCGCCGGGAGTAGTTATAGCCCGCGATGAGCTTTTTGGAATTTTGAATCCCGCAGCAGCAACAATTGGCACGACTATCATTGTAGTTCTTGTGCCCGGAATTCCCCCTATTGAATGTTTGTCGGCAACAATTCCTTTAAAGTGAAGCTTCTCTCCTGTTTCAACCATTGCTTTTGTAAGATAGAATAATTCATCATCCGAGAAGCCTTTGGAAAAACCCGAGGCAGTAAAATAGGTGGTAAGAACGTCTCCCAATTTTTTTTGGGCGATCTGATCCATTATTAAATAAATTTCTTTATAGTTGAGTTTTTTTCCGATTAATTTCTTGCGAATTGCGGCGATAGCCTGATTTTTTTCTTCCATAACCTAAATTCCTATTTGATTGAAAGCTCTTTTTATGAAGTTTTTCAGTCCTCTTAAAAGAAAATAAAATGTTTTATCCAAAAGCCTATTTATAATTGGCCAGACTGAATAAAGATAACGGCGCAAACTAAGTCCATCCATTTATATTTTTTCAAGTTTTGCTTTTATGATGAGTCGTTTCCATATGGTTCCCGGTGGAGTGCATGTAATAAGAGTTATATAACTGTCTCCGAAGTTTTGGGAAAGGACTGATGTGTCTTCGGGTTCTACAACAATTACGCTTTGCACTCTATAAATGTATTCAACATTATCGATTTTTACCTCTATTAAATCACTGGGTCCTAATTTATAAAGATTTGCAAAAATCGTTTTATAGTCTTTTGGATTAAAAAGCTGCGGAAGAGTGGAATGGCCAAAGATTATGGTATTGCCGTTATGAGGCGGAATGGTATCCGTATTGAATTGAACAAGCTGCTTGGAAAGGTCTCCGTTGGAATTTGTCACTACCGCGTCTTTCAGTCCTATTTTAGGAATCGAAATTGAATATGTTTTGGCCTGGGATCCTTGTGCTGAAGCAAAATTTGGATACCAATTGCCTGCCTGAGTAAGGTCTGTAGTAAGAGCTCTTCCGGCATTACCTAATAAATTTGTAAAAGTCCCGCCTGTTATGACTGTTGTTTTCGGAATAGGTACTTCAATATTTTGCGAGGCGAAAACAGGAGCGAAATATATCTGCCATGACAAAAGCGGAAAAAAAACATATCCGGAGATTATGATTCCGAGAAAAATTATTCCAAGTGCCAAAATTTTTCTAAAAGCTTTTGAGCTTCTTTTGTGATAGTAGTATTTAGCCATTTTTTTCTATAACGAATTTTATTTTTCCTTCCCTCATGGGGATTCTTTTGGGAAAAAAGGGAATAGAAGGAGAAAACTTAACATCAACGCTCTCTACTTTCGGTAGACCTTTAAGTCTGTTTGTGGCATCAGATAATGATTTTCCCGCTACGTCGGATGCGAGAGCCTTTTCATCTATTTTTGGAAGTAGAGTGGCTTTAATTTTTATTTTTGCGCTTACTTTCCCGTCATCTTCTTCTATATCCTCAACTCCAACTTCCAAATTTCCCTCGTCTATCAGAAGATTCGGACCCATCTCTTTTTGAAAACTTTCTTTGGAAAATTCTACTAAATCGGCCTTTTTGTATGATACTGCCTGAAATTTTATAGTTGCTGTAAGATTTACTTCGTCTGCTTCCTCACCCTCTTTTTTACTAAAGCTTTTTCTTTCAAATTCCTGTGAGACAAAAACAGGAAGCAGGATGGAATCTCCGCCAATTTTTCCGTTTAGACTCTCTTTGGCTTTTTTCTCAAGATCTTTGGTAATTGACTCTGTCAGCTTCTCAAGATCTGCCTCATCTACTACTTTAATATCTTTTTTTGTGCCTCCTGAAAAAGCACTGTCATTTTTCCCTGCAATAGATGTGCTTCCTCCTATCGAGAATTTAGTATTTGAGGGAAGATTATATTCGGGACCAAAAGTGGATGCTGTGACTGTTGTTTCTGCTTTACCCGGCTCTGTTCCGGAGAATACGTCACCGGAGGCAGATGCGATCGTTACATTTTTATCCAAAACAAATTCCAGATTATTTGAAGAAGTCAGGATAGTCCCTTCAGTAAGAGTCCTTGAGGAATCATTGTTGTTGAAAATAGTAACGCTCCCTTTTGCTTTTTCTCCTGTTTCTTTTTTACCGGTAGCTTTTGTGGATACTTTTCCGTCTTCGGAAGTAGTAACAAATTGTCCTGCCAATATATTTTTTCCGGCATCAGTTCCGTCTTCGCTAAATGCTACATCTTGGGTTTTTTCAGAAGTTTCTGCCGAAACTCCTAGAGTAATTGTCGCGGAAGTACCCAAAAGCCAATAGAAAAAGAGAAAAACCAAAAGTATTATTACTGCTATGGGAATAATTGCCATCTTTCCTCTTCTGGAGAGAAAGGCAAGTGAAAATAATCCGACGGCTTTTGAATATTTAAAAAAAGATTTCACTACATTTATTCCTCCGGACGTCAAAAGAGCTGCTTTTGACGGAAGCTCTGCTCTTCCTTCCTCTTTTAATTTTAACTCTTCTGGAATTTCCCGGGTTTCCTCCTCCGAAACTTTTCTGGGAACGCCCTCTACTGCCAGAGAAGGTTCTTCTTTTTCCAAAACTGCTGTTTTGGAGTCTCTTTTTACATCTTCTTCCTCCACAAATCCAAAGAAATCAGAAGGAGTGCCGTCTGTTTCCCCTGATGTTTTGGGCATCTGTGCTGCTTTTATTGCTTCTGCCAAAGTTTTTTCCTCCTCGGTTTTTGTATCGTCTATATCAATTGTACCCATAGCGTTTTCAGATTTTAATACGGGAGAGGATTTTCCAAATGTTTGATCAAGAGAATCTATGATAATAGCCAGTCCCATTTGTGAGGCGGCTCCGGATAATACGGCTTTTGCATCATAGTCCACTGGCAGCGGAATAACTTGGGGCATGTGAAGAAATGGAAGACTTTTGCTCCATTTATAACTTAAAAACTCCTGTGCCAGATCATCATTTCCGCTGTCAAAAAGAATCACTCGAGAGGGAAGTATCTCGGGAGTTGTGAGATGTTTGAGTAGTGCATCCACTGTAAATGGTTTGGACTCATGTATTTCCGCTGTTTTACTCTCTATTACTTTTCCGGCCTTTGCCAAAGAAACAGTTATCGTACTCTCTCCGATTTCCGCAAGGATCGCAGAAAACGGTGCTCCTTCTTCTTTCTGAAGAAGGTGAATTATGGCCTCTGTTATTATCAAAAATCCTACAGGTTTTAAATCCAATTCTTCGCTTATTTTTTTAAGTTTTCCTAAATAATCTTTTTTGATGTTTCCTTCTTCTACCCATTCTTGTTTTACGCCGAAGATTGTTTTGTGGCTTTCTACATTGTCGGGAAGAGTGGATTCGGCATCGGATATTACTCTGTCGAGTGCTTTAATGAGCTCTTCATCGGAAACTTCTTCTATCGGGGTTTTAAAAGTTTCATGTCCTTTTCCAATTATCTTTACTTTTCCGTCTATATTTTCGAAAACTACAGCTGTCGCTTTTTCATTACGAAGCGTTAGGGTAAGAAAGTATTCTGAGTTTTCTTTTTTCTGAAGAACGTTACCTATGGGCAGCTTCATAAATTATCCTACTTTCGCATACAGGCGTTTCATGCCGCGTCCTAGATTCTCCTGCCTTATTATCTTAAACGATTTTAGCTTCCCTGTAAAATCCACATGGGGCCCGCCGCAAAATTCTTTCGAATATGCCTCTGCCGGATCGTTACTTCCTATCATGTAGATTTTTACATTTTCTGAATATTTATCGTCAAAAAGTCCTATTGCTCCTATTTCCTTAGCTTTTGACAATGGCATAAATTCAAAGAAAACAGGCAGATTTTCCTCTATTTTTTTGTTTACTATTTGTTCCAGTTTGGTAATCTCTTCATCTGTTAGGGCATTATCATCCCAATATATCCCTAATTGCCTGATGCATAAGGTGTGTTGCGGTATGACCCATAATTGTTGCTTCGCTTGTATCTGCAAGTCCTCCTGCGAATTTTTTTCCGGCTCCAGCCCGAGAAACTTTTTGATGTTCTTCCATTTTGTCTGCAAAATCCAGCCCATCAAAAGTAAATCCTAAGGATCTAATCTGTGTGGGAGAAAGACCGTGGGTTGTATAAAGAAGGAAAGCATCGTCTGCTGTAATTTCCGTGACGCCTTTTAGCTCATCTCCCAGCTTGTATCGTTTGGCAATTAATTTTTTAGCCTCATTTAAGGTTCCTTTATATCCCTGCTCCTCCTCAATAATTGTATTTTTGATTTCAACAAAATTTTGTTTTATTTCAGGATCAGTTTGATCATATTGATTAGCGATTGCTTGTAAAACAGGTTCGATATTTGCTTGCCCTGAGCTTGTCGAATGGGCTCCGCCAAGTTTGTAAGAATTATCAAGCCCCCGTCTTATAAGTCTTCTTAAAATATATCCTTGTTCTTTATTTGAAGGTTTTATTTTGGCATTTGCTATAAAAGTTGCGGCTGTGAAATGGTCCGCAATAATTCTCATTGATTCTTGGTTTGCTGAATATTCTTTATTTGATACCTCTTCAATTGATTTAATGATCGGCGCGAACAAACTTGTTTGGAAAATATCTGAATTGTTTTCAACTGCTGCTAAGAGGCGCTCGAGTCCTCCTCCGAAATCTACGTTTTTTTGGCTAAGTTCCTCAATTCCACTATCTGTTTTTTTGTATTGAATAAAAACAGAATTGGCAATTTCGAGGAATTTTCCGCATTTGCATTTGGCGGGATCATCACCGCCGCAGTTTGAGTTATGTTCTAGATCATCAAACCTGAAATAGACCTCGGTATCGGGCCCGCCGGGTTCACCTGCCGGCATGTTGTCAGGAGGACCGGATCTAGACCACCAGTTAGTTTCATCTACAAAAATTTTGGGTTCCAAATTCTCTTTCTCAAAAACTTTTTTCCATAAATCCTGTGCTTCTTTGTCATATCCAATGTCTTTATATCCGCTGAAAATAGTTATATAAAGTTTATCTTTTGGAAGTTTTAACTCCTCAGTTAAGAATTCCCATAGCCAGGGAATTTCTTCTTTTTTAAAATAGTCGCCAAGAGACCAATTTCCTAACATCCGGAAAAAAGTATTGTGGTGATTATCTCCTATCTCATCTATATCTTGTGCGCGGAAACAATTCTGGACGTTTGTAAGTTTTTTTCCTTCGGGATGGTGCTCTCCGAGAAGATAGGGAACTAAAGGCTGCATGCCGGCGCTTGTGAATAATGTGGTCGGATCGTTCTCCGGAACCAGAGGAGAGTTGGGAATTCTTTTATGCCCCCGAGCTTCAAAAAAAGAGATGTATCTTAAGATGATTCCCTGCGCTGTCATTAAGGCCAATTATACCTGTCCTGCCGAAGTTTTGCACGTAGGAGGAACAGAAAATATCACATGGCTTTTAAAGCTAATTCGAAAGTGCTAGAATCCCCGCCGAAGCCGATTTTACTGGATTGATTTAGAATCTTAGTGTATAATGATCGCAAATGAATATAAAATTAATCGATAAATATAGCAATAAATGGGTTGCGCTTAATCGTAGCAGGACTAAGGTTTTAGCTTTTGCAGAGACGGCAGAAGATTTATCTAAAAAAACAAAGAATCTTAAAGAAGAGCTAATATTCAGTTTCATTATGGATAAAAAGAGAACTTATGCTCCTGTATGCCAAAAAGTCTAGATTATGGTTTTATTCTAAAGAAAACCAAAAATAGAACTTGACTTCTTAACTGCAAGATTGCTTAATCTCAGCCTCGAGAGTATAATTAGCCTCAATAAACCTTACAGCCTAATGCCGGAGGAGATTGAGATTATTGAGTAAAACACAAAATGACATTTTATTTAAATTCAAAACAAAAAGGAAATAAGGGAGAAGCTTTAGTTGAAAGTTTTCTCTCTGAATATGCAATAGTTCATAGAATTGACGGTTCAAAAGATGTTGGCATCGACATGATTTGTGAATGGGTTAATGGTGAAAAACCAACACAATTGATGTTCGCAATACAAGTCAAATCTTTAAACATTAGACTTGAACTCAAGAGCAAAAAAAGTCGATTAAATTTCTTAGAGGAGTATAGAGGAAGTATCACAATAAAACAAGCAACCTTAGAGTATTGGAAAGGGTTTGATTTTCCAGTCTTTGTTTTCTTAGTAGATTTAAAAAAATTAAAGATTTATTACAAGAGATATACTTCAGTTGTTCACGGCTTAATAAACCATACGAAAGAACCCTTTTATTTAGTGATGGAAGACAACGAATTTCATGCTTATGTTGAAGGAGAGAAACATACATGGGGTTTTTGCCGTGACTTGTTTTTTGATCACCTCCGCTGTCAACACAACAAGGGTATGTTGAGCGGGATAGATCCTAGTAATTTAGGTTTAAGGGGTTGGTCAAAAGAAGCACTTTACGAGGGGGTATTTGATCAATATAAAGATAAAATTCGTGCTACTTATAACAAATACCAAAAATGGAACAAGTATTTTTAAACAAACTCTACGGCCTCGCGCAGGCAGAAATGCAATTATGGAGGGGAAAAATGAGAGCTAAATTAAAATTAGCAGCTCTTCGCGATTTGCTTTTGCCAAAATTAATGAGTGGGGAGGTTAGAGTATGATCATGAAAATTCTAATTCTTACCTTGTTTCTTGTATCTCTAAAAGTACTTTATAATTTGTACTATTTTTGGACTGCAGAACGATATTACAAAGAATACAAAGAATATGTAAAAGATTCAAAAAGCTGGTTTATCAAAGAACATCGACAGCAGATTGTAAAATTATTTAAAAAAGCAGGACTGGAGGATACAAATCAACCAGACGTAGAACCTATCGGATATGGATTGGTATCAACTGGCAGTTTTTCTGTTTATCGAAACTTAGCTTTACTAAGAAACGATATCGTTATTATAATAAATGGACAATTTAGGGAGGCACTTGGTATTTATAAACAAAGAATTTTTGAAGCATTTAATCCTATTTATTGGGTTGAACAGCTAATCTTCTTACCCAGAATTATTTTTTCCTATCTTGGAATAAAGTCTACGAACGTAATAGTTAAATCAGCTCAGCTTATTTGGTTCCTAATTGGTGCAGTTTCCATTATTGTTGGAATTTTCTTCAATAAGGAATTTATCTTATGGGCTCAGTTAATATTATGAAAAACTTAAACGAGAGCACATTAGCTGAACAGCCGGTTTTGGATTGGTTTTCCATAAAATAAATGAAAGGATAAACGAGAGAATGAAGAGAGAGGATTTAGCAATGAATTTTGAACATGCAGTACGCCAATTTCTTGGTGATAAAGCATATCATATTGCGGACTCAGCTTTTGATGATACGTCCTTTAGGCAATGGTTAAGAAAATGTATTCCTATCATGAGGAGGAAAGTTAATCAACTAGATACGACAACACGTCATAAAGAAATGCTTATGAGTAATATTGAAGAGCTCAATGATAGGTTAAAGGCAAAAGGTGGTAGTAGTGAGAAGGGAATTATAATTACACTATTTTGGATTATAAGTCGCCTTTTTGGCTTTGATGGAGTTTCAGGAAAAATTTTTAATGAGCCATTCTATACACAGACTTACTGGCAATATTTAGAAGAGAAATCTTCATGGAATTCTAAAAAGACTATTCTAGAAATTGATCGAGAAGAAAGACAAAATATTATCTCAATAAGAAAAAGACTTATTAAGAGTATGAAAAATGATGGGTTGTCGGATATTAAAATAGCAGAAGTATTTAATATGGGCGAGAAACAAATCAAGAAGCTTAAGAATGATATATGATCAGGACAATTAACGAAGATAAATTAATTGAACAGCCGGTTTTAGAATGACTAGCAATAAGCGAAAGCTATTTGGCCGGTAGAAAAATTATGAGAAGTTGTATGGAAGAAATTTTAAGGTGGCTTAATTATAATCAAGGCTTAGCGCAGTGGCTTTTGATTGCATTATCTGGTGGGGCTTTTTATGTTGCTTATAGAGAGTTTATACAAAAAAGAAGACCGTATATAGATGTTGAAATACAAAAAGCAAAAAATCCTGTCATATTATAGGGTAAGGATTAACTACGGTGATTATATACCTATTATTAGAAAATGCAAACCTATATTATTAACCTATAACTTATCTCTATGAGTTGAATGAGTGTCCAAAATCTGATATAATATAAAACCAAGGAGAAATCCTTGGAGGTTGCCTCTTGAGAGCCACTTTGTGACCCCTAACACCGCCTTCAAATATTTATGGAATATGAATTAAAATCTCTAATTATCCTGGTATAAGAGTATTAGGAGTAAAAACAATATCAAAAACCGGAAGCTGGCTTAAAGCAATAGTTTTGATAGACGCATCAAGAAACGGAGAAGTAAAGCACCAATTGAGGCTATATGGCTGGCAACTTAATAAATTAGGCGTATATAAAGTTCGTCAAAAATTTAATATTTCAAGATCTTCCTATATTGGTTTATTAATTTTTGTTCTTAGTCAATTTATTGCTTCAGACACAGATTTATCTAATATGAAGGGTGGCAGAGATTTAGTTGACAAGCTATTATCAGAAAATAAAAATCTTAATGCGAGGCTAATAAAGGCTGCAAAAAGTATTATCTTATCCTCAAACTTAAAAGACAAGGAATTAAAGATAAAAAAATTAGAAAAAATGTTAGGTGGGATAATAAAATCTAACGAAAAAAATATTCAACTCTTTTTAAAAGAAAATTTCTGGATGTTGGGAACTGAGTACATAAGCGTTGCAGATGAAGAGTGGTTAGCCACAGGTGGGCGTTTAGATTTTTTAGCACAAAAAATAAATGGTTACTTCGATATAGTAGAATTAAAACTTCCAAGTGAAATGCTTTTTGTCGGCAAAAAAGGCAAAGAATCAATGAGCGGTAATCTTAAAGATGCTGTATCTCAAATGGCAAGATACAGAAATCACTACGATAAAAATTATCTCTTCGAAACATCAAAACACGACAGCGAGAGGAGAGACGTATTATATCCGATTGGAGTAATAATAATAGGTAGGTCAACAACTGAGCAAAAATCAATTCTTGAATATCATAGAAACATTTTTGATAGGAGGCTTAATATTCTTACTTATGATGATATAGTGCAAAAAGCAAAACAAATTATTAAGAATATTAAACAAGATAGAAAAAAGGTGGTGAAAATTAAATGACACATAGAAAAGGATCAAAACCAGATCATAGAGGAGAACAATGGACAGATACTCAAGTTGACCGACTTGAAAATTTTGCTGATAGGAACACCCCAACGGGTTTAATTGCTGACGCATTAGGAAGAACTGAAGATGCAATAAGATCAAAGGCATCAGAAGAAAATATTTCCCTCAAGCCAACAAATAAGTCACCATATAATCGTAGGAAAAAATAATTTGACCTCTTAGCTGCGGAATTGCTTTATTTGGGCTTTGGAGTAGTAATTGATATACTTAATTTGTGAAGGATTTTCCAAAGCTTTTTGTTTCACTGGCTCTTCCATTTATTGCCGGCGGGATTGGCTCTTATTTTACTATTCCTTCAATTGATTCATGGTACTCTACACTTAACAAACCATTTTTT
>JACOXV010000024.1 GCA_016182225.1 Candidatus Levyibacteriota bacterium | reverse complement strand
GGAGTTTGATTTTATAAATCCTGAGAGTTCTTCACGAAGTTTAGGTTTAAGAAGTTTTGAATCATTAATATTTTCAAGAAACGCATGTTTGAAGTTTGGTTTAAAAATAACTCCTGCGGCAACAATCGGACCAGCGAAGGCTCCTCTGCCTACTTCATCGAGGCCAATTACCAGCTCTATATTTCTTTTCCAAAAAGCTCTCTCTTCGTCAAAAGAGGGTTTGTTCTTCATCTTCTCCTTCTTCTCCGAGAAGAGGGGCATCAACACCCTTTACCTCAGGCAAATTTGATACTATTGCGCGTAGTTCTCCATAGAAGTTAGTCGTATTATTATCCAGTTTTTCGATTTGCGTTTCTTGTTTTTTCCAGCGTAGAATCGTTGCTCTTTTCTCGGCATCTAGACTATCCCTAAGTGTTTTGATTCCATCGAAGTGGGCTTGCATGCGATGCTTAAAACTATCCGACATCATATAATCTCTGATAGCTCCCCACTCTTCTTCCGATTGCCCAGCGGAGGATTTAATTGTTGCTACGGTTGTTATTAAAAATCTTACATATCTGCAAATACTAATTGCATGCTCATAACTTGTAACCCACACTCCATCTTTTCTGTCAAAATTTGAGACTCCATTTGGAAGAGTGGCAGATACAATTATTGACTCTGAAGCTGATATTTTTGCTGCATCATCTTTGAGCTTTGACGTCCAGGAATTACTCCAAGCTTTTGTTCTTTTGGTTTCCCATAAAATTGATCCAACTACTCTTCCTTGAAATATTATCTTTTGCCAAATATCTCCACCCTCAACTCCTTTAGGAACCGGTACAAACTCATCAGATGCAAAAGTCTGCCTGAGTTTTTCTTCTAAGTCAAGTTCCAGAACTTCTCCCTGTCGCTGCTGGGAACCTTGTTCCAATTTTCTCTTAAGATCTTCGTTTACTCTTCTAATTTCTTCTAATTGAAGATCTTTTTCTTTCAGCTTTAATCTTTCAGCTTCTTCGGCTTCTTTTTTTGCTTCAAGTTTTATTTTTTCTTCAGCTTTTTCTCTTTCTTTTTGTTCTTGTTCCAGTCTTTCTCTAAGCTCTTCTTCTTTTTTCCGAACTAATTCCAACTCTTTCTCTCTTGCTTTATTTGAAAGTTCAAACTCTTCTCGAAGTTTTTTCTCTTTCAAAACCTCTGATTCTGCTTTTTCTTTTTCAAACTGAGCTTTAAGTCTTTTTGACTCCTCTTCCCTTACTTGTTCTTGAAGTTCATGAACAATAGCCTCAGAAAGTTCTACTTGTTTCCCACAATGAGGACATTTAATGCTATCCATAAGTCTAAATATAATACGCTTGCAGCCCATTCATTTCAAGATCTTAGTTAGGTAAGGGTCCGTCCTTAACATGAGCCTGATAAAGGTCGGACCTTGTCACAGTGCGTGAACTTTTTTGTCGTTTTCTTCCTCTAGGTGCCTTTGTGTTTTTATATTTGTGATTTTGTTTTTGTTGATTTGATCTTTCTTTTTTGTTACGATTAGCCTTAATGAAGTCCTTAATTCGGGATACTGCCATAAGTTCGCTTTCTCTATTTGTTCTTCCACAAATTGTCGCAGGATTTAAAATTTCGGAAGGACTAGGGACAATTGTACTGGGAGGACTTGTTTTCTCCCTGATGTATAAAATTCTAAAACCGATATTTAACATTGTTTCTCTTCCTCTAAACATGATGACGCTTGGACTTTTTTCTTTTTTTTCAAATGCCATAATTCTTTACCTTTTAACCATTATTCTTCCCCAAATTCAGGTTCAGGCCTTTACTTTTCCGGGATTTTCTAGATTTGGTTTTGTAATCCCGTCCATGAGTTTTAATACGCTTTTTGCATACGTCATATCTGCCGGAATACTTTCCCTGCTCATAGAATTTATAAAATGGCTAATAAGAAAATAGTTTGTATCGGAGGCGGTGTCGGGACCTCAAACCTCCTTAAAGGCCTTAAAGACTATCCTTGTGACATTACAGTAATAGCCTCGATGGCAGATGAAGGAGGCTCTGCTGGAAGATTGCGTCGGCTTTACGATATATTTCCGCCAGGCGATCTAGTAACTTGCATGGCTGCAATGTCAAAGCACAAGAATGCACAACTTGCAAAAATTTTAATGTATCGGTTTCCAGGAGATAGATTTGGACCGGACGAGAGCCTTTCCGGACATAAATTAGGAAATTTAATTTTAGTTGGAGCAAGTCATGTTTTTGAAGACTTCGATAGCGCAATTGAGTTTTTCAAAGAAGTCTTCCAGGTTAAAGGTAATTTTTTTCCGGCGACAGAGGTTCCTATAGAGCTTTCTGCTTTGACCCGTGAAGGAAAAAAGGTAACAGGAGAACATACGATAGATTTTGGAAAATATAGAGGAAAAAAAGAGATAGAGCGAATTTTTATTAACCCATCAGATCCTCCAGTTAAGAAAGAAGTAATACGATCAATTATTAAAGCTGACATTATAGTTATTGGCCCGGGAGACTTATATACGAATAACTTGCCTGTTGTTGTTGTACCCAAAATAGCAGAAGCTATAAGGGGCTCAAAAGCAAAAAAAATACTTGTTGCAAATATTGCCAATAAGCCTTTTGAAACCAAAGATTATTCTGTTGCCGACTATATAGAAGCTTTTGAAACGCATTTGCTTTTCTTACCGCTTGATACGGTTTTTATAAATAATAATTTAGATGTAAAAATTCCAAAAAAATTTAAATATAGCTTAGTTAAAGAAAATAGTTTGTCGGTATATAAAAATTTAAAGATTGTAAGAAGAGATTTTGTTGATGAGGAAATGCCGCTTTATCATGATTCGCGTAAGCTTGCAAAAGCAGTATTCGAAGCTATATAATAAATTATCGTGATTTTACAGATTATAGAAATCATAATTGCCGTTTTACTCATTGGAGTTATTCTTCTTCAAATGCAGGGAAGCGGACTTTCGGCAAGTTTTGGCGGTAGCGGAGAATCATTCAGAAGCAGAAGAAGCGCAGAGAAATTTCTTGTATATGCGACTGTCCTTTTAACAGTAGTTTTTGGATTTGTTTCCATTCTTCTTCTAATCCGCTAAGAACTTATTATTATGATTTTTTTAAGACGAAGAAGACTTTTGTTCTGGTTAATTAAGGCATATATAAAAAGATTGGGGAAATCTATTGTCATTTCTTTTTCGATAGCCCTTTTAATCTTTCTAATACTTTTTCTAAACTGGAACTTTATTGTTTCAAAAATCCCAGCTTACAGAACAGACACAATAGGCATTGCAGGCGTACATACCATTGATTCGCTTCCGCCATATGTTCTAAATACTCTTTCGCGGGGTCTCACAAAAGTAGCAAATACAGGCTCAATTGAGGCAGATGTAGCTTCAAAATGGGAAGTAAAAGACAACGGCAAAACCTACATTTTTACATTAAAGGATAATGTTTATTATTCTGATGGGAAGAAGCTGGATGCTTTTTTGATAAATTACGATTTTGCTGATGCAAAAATTGAAAAACCAGACAGTAAAACTATTGTTTTCAGGCTTAAAGACACTTATTCCCCCTTCCTGGTAACAGTTGCTTCCCATAAGATTTTTAAAAAGGGTTTTGTAGGGGTCGGCGATTATAAAATAAAAGATATTGATCTTAATGGAGATTTTGTCCAATCAATAGAGCTCTCTTCTATAAAAGAAAAAAGAAAGATAAAATTTGTATTTTATCCGACACAAGACGCGTTAAAAACCGCTTTTATATTGGGAGAGGTATCACAAATCTATGATATTAACGATTTGTCATTTAGAAAAAAGACATCACTTTTCTCATTTAAAAATGCTTCAGTATCAAAAAAGGCAAATTACGATAGACTGGTTACAGTTTTTTACAACAATCATGATAGCGTGCTCTCAGACAAAAAAATAAGAAAAGCCCTTTCATATTCTCTTCCCGAAAATTTTTCTTCAGGAGAAAGAACAAATTCCCCATATAATCCAAAATCCTGGGCAAACGCAGGTTATAATATGTATGAAAAGGATTTAGAGTATTCTAATCTTTTGCTTGACGAGTCCAGCGCCTCAGACTCAGGAAAATTGAGCTTTGTGATCAAAACATTACCCCAGTACGAGAGCGTAGCGAAAGAAATTTCTAAAGCTTGGAGTGAAATAGGAATAAAAACAAATATAGAAGTGGTGGATGGGGTTCCTTCAAATTATCAAATTTTTTTGGGGGAATTTATCGTTCCCAAAGATCCTGATCAGTACATGCTTTGGCATTCTGAACAATCGACAAACATCACTGGTTACAAAAATCTGAGAATAGACAAGCTCTTAGAAGACGGAAGAAAAATTGTAGATATTAATGAAAGAAAAAAAATATATTCCGATTTCCAGAAATATTTACTTGACGATCAGCCGGCAGCTTTTTTGTTTTTTCCATACACCTATACAATTAATAGAATATGATATGTAAAGGACGGACCTTGATACATGCGTAACCAAGGTCCGTCCTTGTTTAGGCTGTCCTTGTTTAGGCTGCAAAAAGATGTTTTGATCTTAGCTTTCGGTGGTATGTTATTGCAAACCTATGAGCCTCGTCTCTAATTCTCATAACTAATTTAAGAGCGTCAGAATTCTTGGGAAGTCTAATTTCTTTAAGGTTTGAAATGATAATAATTTCTTCTCTTTTTGCCAAGCCAATTAATGGGATATTAACTTTATTTTCATCTAGAATTTTTTTAACTGAGCTTACCTGCCCTTTTCCTCCATCCGCTATTATAAGGTCGGGAAAAGGCCAATCATTACGCTTAATTCTTCTTTGAATAACCTCCTGCATCATTGCAAAATCATTAGGTATAACTTTGGGAGGAAATTTAATTTTAAATCTTCTATAAGATGCCGAGTTTTTCTCTCCATTAGAGAATACAACCATTGAGCCTACAGAAAGAGCTCCGGATATGTTTGAAATATCAAAACACTCAATTCTGTCTAGTCTCTTAACAGCAACACTGTTGGTATTAAGGGTTTCTATTAAAGAATCTATTTCTTGTTTTCTTAAATCCGATCTAAGATTTATATTTTCTTCGTAACGAAAAGCCGCCGTTATGGGAGATGCAATTAAATTTATGGCATCAATTTTTGCTTGGAGCTTTGCAGCTTCTTCAAACTCCTGATTTTTGCTAAAACCCTCCCTTTCTTTCTCAAGGTCTCTCAAAACCAAGTTTTTATTACCTCGTAAAAATTTAACAAGTCTATTAATGTCTTTTTTGTATTCTTTAACCTCTTTTCCTGTTTTAAAAGTTGGCGGACATGGGCAAAGCCCCAGATGATAATAAAGACAGGCTTTTTTGGGATGATTCTTAACTGATTGGAAAGGAAAAATTCTCCTAACAGTTTTTAAGACCAGGTAGAGTGCCGAGGAGTTAGGAAACGGTCCAAAGTGAATAGATTTTTTATCGTCATCCCTTCTTACTACCAAGACTGCGGGAAACCTATCTTTTGTAATTCTTATATATGGATATGATTTTCCGTCTGTCAGCCTCGAGTTGTACTTTGGTGAATGTTTTTTGATGAGATTTGCTTCGAGGAGAAGAGACTCTATCTCTGAATCAACAGATATTGTTTTAATATTTTTTACTTGAGAGACCAAAATTCTTGTTTTGGGACCAAGTTCGCTTTTATTTTGAAAATATGAGGAAACTCTAGTTTTAAGGTTCTTTGCTTTTCCCACGTAAAGAACCTCTCCCTTATTGTTGAGGAAGATATATACTCCTGGATTTGTAGGCAATGATTGATATGATAATGATGGCAATAACAACTAGAGTCCCTCCTATAATAAAATAAATATTAAAGAAAAATAGAATTACTTCTACATTTTGTATAAAAGTTTGAGATTGAGATGTAATTTTAATATTGTCCTCCCCTTTTGTCAAAAAATTAGATGATGAGACTACGATTGGTATTGTGTTTTTTCCAAAAGGAGGAATTCTCCCTATTCTAAATTGTGAACGTTTGGGCGACAGATTTTCGGTTTCCAGAAGAATACTTTGTGGATCGGATGCATAATTTCCGGTATTTTCGACTATAATTTCCCCCTTGCTACTTATTCCTGAATTAATTTTTGACGGAAATTTAAATGATATTTTGGTAGCATTGCTCTTTTTAAGAGTAATAACTTTCACCGGTGTTACTATTACGTCTTTTAATGTCTCGTCTTTTGCGGACAGTTTATACCCGCCTGCCGGAACAGGATAATTACTTTTTACTCCGTGTATTGCAAGTGTCAGATGATTGAAGTCAAATGTATGATAGTAATCTATTCCCCCTGTTGTATTTCCCCATGTAGGATCTACCATTACCCAGGATTGTTTTCCTAAGTCATAATACTGCGGCCAGGAATGAAGCACATCCGATACCTTAGATAAAGGTCTGTAATTTTCATCTCTCGTGTAGCCATAGCCATTCAATTCTCTGGCCGGGATTCCAGCGCTTCTGGAAAGCGCTATAAAAAGATCAGTAAACTCTAGGCAAACCGCCGAAGTAGGATCTGTTAGCACACTTTCTGCCCCTGCTCTGCTTTGGTCTTTGGTGACTCTGTCATAATCATACGTAAGATTATTTACTACATAATCATAGATTTCACTTGGAGTCTTAAGTTTTAAAGCCAAATCTTTAATTTTGGGACTTTCTGATTCCCAATATCTTTCGTTTTTTAAGTATTTCTTTAACAACTCATTAGAAACAATTGATCCTTTAGGGTTGGCAACGACCGACGCATAACCCGTAACTTCAATATTTTCTTTTTTGCTTGGAGGCAGCCCAAATTCAGCCATCCAATTTCCGTCATCATCTATGTATACATTTTGCGGTTTTGGATTAATATTTTCTATATACACATCTTGGTATGAAGTAGGGGGCGGAAGAGCTATGGATTTTTTTACTGAAAAAATGTTTGTATTGTCTATATGATAAAAAAGGTTAAATTTATATATCTGTTCTTTACCAAAAGCCATATTGATTCCTGACCGGCCCAAATCGCTCTTGTCAAATGTAAACATCCCGTCGCCGGTTTTTGTGTAAGTATTCGGTTTAACGTATGAAGGACTTCCAAGATCCTTCGGCACGATTACTGTTGCCGTTAGATTGTCGAGCTCCTTGGAATCGATTCCGGGAACGATGATTTCAAATATGTTTCCGTCAATTCTGGCAACTTCATTTGTTGTAAAGCTAATATTTAATTCTTGTTTTTTGTCTTTTCCCACGATATTTTCGTTAAAAGTAACCGATAATTCATTTCCTCTGTTATTTTTAATAATTCTCGGATTTATTTTACCTTGGGAATCAGAAACTTTTATATTGCTGACGTCGTTAAAAGCAAGTTGGATTTTGTAAGTTGATATGTAATAAAGACTTGTTTTGTTAGTGAAGGTAATTTTTATAGTTGCATTAGTTTTTGCATTTTTAGCCACATTGTATGTAAGCGAGTAATCAGTTGAAAATCTTTTTTCGGCATAAGCCTGATTTTTAAAAATAGCAAAAAAAATTAGAAGTATGAGTGAAGAAAAAAGGGCAAGTGCTATTTTTCTCATTTATAAAACTTTTTTAAAAACTGACCCGTGTATGAATTTCCATTTTTTGCAACCTCCTCCGGTGTACCAAGAGCAACGACCTCTCCTCCCTTTTGTCCGCCTTGGGGACCTAAGTCTATTATATAGTCTGCGTTCTTAATAATATCAAGGTTATGTTCAATTATCACAACCGTATTTCCCAAATCTACAAGTTTTCTAAGAACGTAAAGAAGTTTTTCGAGATCAGCAAAGTGGAGTCCGCTGGTGGGTTCGTCCAGAAGATAAAGCGCATTTCCACCTCTTTTGGATAATTCTGAAGCCAGTTTTACTCTTTGTGCTTCTCCACCGGAAAGAGTGGGAGCAGGTTGTCCTAACTTTATGTAAGAAAGGCCGACATCGTTTAGTGTCTGAAGTCTATGGGAAAGCGGAGAAACGAAAGAGAAAAACGGCAAGGCTTCCATAATACTCATATCCAATACTTCGGCTATATTTTTTTCATTGAGCTTTATTTCAAGCGCTTCTTTATTGTATTGTGTACCTTCACAAACTTCACAGGTGACATAAACATCAGGCAAGAATTGCATTTCTATTTTAATTTGTCCTTCTCCCTCGCACGCTTCACATCGTCCTCCTCTTACGTTAAATGAAAATCTTCCGGGACCGTAGCCTCTTATTTTGGCGTCTTTTGTTTTGGCAAAGAGTTCTCTTATGTAGGTGAATGCGCCCGTGTAAGTAACCGGATTACTTCTTGGAGTCCTTCCTATCGGGGACTGATCGATCATATACACATGTTTTATTTTTTCAAAACCCTGAATTTCTTTATGTTTACCGGGTTTTTCCCTATAGAAAGGATTCTCTATTTGCATCAGTCCGTGGTATAAGATGTCATTGATTAAAGTTGATTTTCCGCTTCCCGAAACACCTGTCACTACAATCAATTTATTAAGAGGAAAGGACACGGTAATATTTTTTAAATTGTGCTGTGTGGCATTCCGTATTGTTAAAAGATCCGGATTCTCTTTTTCGCTTTTTCTTTCTATATTTATTATCTTTTCCCCGGAAAGATATCTACCGGTTAATGAGTTTTTGTTGCTTTTAATTTCAGAAGGAGTGCCGTGGGCTATTATATTTCCGCCATTTTCTCCTGCAGCTGGGCCAAAATCGAAAATATAATCTGATGATTCCATAGTTTCCTGATCATGTTCGACAACTAAAACCGTATTTCCAAGGTCACGAAGTTTTGTTAAGGTTTCGATGAGTTTCTTATTATCTCTTTGATGAAGTCCGATTGATGGTTCATCGAGTACATAGAGTACGCCGGTAAGACCGCTTCCGATCTGTGAAGCAAGTCTTATCCTTTGTGCTTCTCCGCCTGCCAGAGTGTCGGCGCTTCTGGATAAAGTAAGATAGTCAAGTCCTACGTCCATAAGAAAGGTGAGTCTTTGTTTGATTTCTCGTATTATTAATTTCGCAATTTGATTTTGTCTTTCCGAAATGGTCCCCGGAAGACTCTCGATAAATATAAGAGAGTCTCCAATTGCCATATCCGAAACGTCAATTATTGATTTGTTCTGGATTGTTACAAGGAGCGCTTCCGGCTTTAGTCTTGATCCCATACAAGCCTCGCAAGTTTCGTTTTTCATAAATTTTTCCACCTGAGATTTAAAAAACATAGAATCTGTGCTGTTATATTTCTTTCTTAGTTCATAAAGAATTCCATAAAAAGGCTCGCTAATTGAGGTTCTTCTTCCCCATCTATTGTCGCCTGATACGCTATATTTCCTCTCCCCAGTTCCTTTTAGCAGTAGTTCTTTTTGTTCGTTTGACACCTCTGATAATCGAGTTGTTGTTGGGATGCCATTTTCTTTACAGAAGGCATTAAATGTCCTCGAAAACCACGTATCATGAGACAAAAGATTAAGGAAAGGAAGTATTCCCCCTTCGGAAATAGATAAATTATTGTTAAAAACCAAATCCCGATCTACGTCGAGAATTGTTCCGAGGCCATTACAGTTGGGACATGCACCGTGCGGTGTGTTGAATGAAAATATTCTCGGCTCTATTTCCGGAATTGAAATATTGCAAAATGGACAGGCAAATTTTGTAGAATACAGATTATCCTCCATTTTTTTTGGTTTTTCTGGAATTTCAAACCCCTGGTCTTTTATTAAGGACAATATTAACTCTCCGTTTCCAAATTTGAGTCCTTGCTCAACATCTGTTGAAATTCTCATCCTGTCTGTGTCCTTTGTGAGTGAGACCGTATCTACAACTAGCTCAATTGTATGTTTGTTTGTTTTTATTAATACAACTTCTTCGTCAAGC
>JACOXV010000059.1 GCA_016182225.1 Candidatus Levyibacteriota bacterium | reverse complement strand
CTATTTTTTCCTTAAACTTACTATATTTAGAATCAGCGCAATTAGGAAGAATGCAAACGCATACCAAGTAAGACGCTGAGCTGTGAAGAAAATCCACTGCTGGAATAGGGGAATAGCCAGAAATAAAGATGAAATACCTGCAATAACAAACAGTCTAGGTTTTCGAGTAGAAAACAGAATAGCAATAATTATCAAAAAGGCGATATCTTGTATTTTCATTTTCAGTCTAAAGTATGCTACTATGTAGTACTATACTTTTAGCACATTATATGTTTTCGCTTGAATATTTTAGCATTATTTCAGAGAAAGAATTTTTCCTTGAAACGTTAAGAACTAGATCTGCAATTAACCCCGTGAGTCCAATCTGAATTCCTGAAATTATAAGAAGAATTCCTAAGAATAACAGCGGTCTTGTTCCGATCGGCTCTCCTAAAAAATGGAGAATTGATAAATACAAAGATATCAAAACACCTACTCCAAAAATAAAAATTCCAATAAATCCGAAAAAGTGCAGAGGACGCTTTCCGTATTTACTTAAAAAAAGCATTGTCATCATATCGGGGCTTTGGGTAAGAAGTTTTATGGCATTATATTTTGATTTCCCAAATCTTCGAATATCATGAACTACCGGCACCTCTGTTACCCTAAAGCCTTTTTCTGCTACAAGAAGAGGTATAAACCTATGCATCCCTCCGTATAGATTTAGCGATTTTGCTGCATCTTTAGTATAAAGCTTTAACCCGCAGTTATAGTCGTGGAGTCTTACTCCCCAAAAAGTAGAGGCCATAAGATTGAAGAATTTTGAGAAAATTATTTTTGCGAATGAGTCACGTCTATGTTCTCTCCAGCCTGAGACCAAATCAAATCCCTCTTTTTGTTTATTAAAAAGCTTTTTAACTTCAGAGGGTTTGTCTTGTAAATCTGCGTCTAGTGTCAAAATTAAATCTTCTTTTGCTTTTTGGAATCCAAAAGTCAGTGCCTCAGCCTTCCCGTGATTTCTTCTAAAAGAATAAATACTGATATTTTTGTCTTTTTTCGCTAATTCCTTAGCTAAATTAAGAGTATTATCCGCTGACCCGTCATCAACAAAAATAATCTCATAGCTTTTTGAAAGCTTGGGGAGATGGCGCATTAGCTCATCATAAAAATGCAAAATGCTTTCCTCTTCGTTAAAAACAGGAACCACAACGCTTATCATGAGGCTATTTTATCATTTTTACAGGATCAAACCAAATGCTATAATTAAAACTATGAGAATAATGATAGTTGGAAAAAACGGTCAGCTCGGATCTGATCTAATGCAGATTGCAAAAGACAATGGTTTTGAGGTTTTTTCCTTTGGACATGAAGATTTAGATGTAACGGATGAAAAAAGTTTAAAAGAAAAAATTGAACAAATAAAACCAGACATTTTATTTAATGCTGCTGCCTATAATTTAATCCCTCAGGCAGAAGAGAATCCCCTTGACGCATTCAGAATTAATTGTTTTGCCGTCTACTATATGGCAAAAATCTGTAAGGAGAATGACGTTAAATTTGTGACTTATACAACTGACTATGTATTCGACGGAAAAAAGGAAGCTCCTTATAAAGAGTCTGATCCAACTAATCCTCTACAAATGTATGGACTATCAAAAGTTTGCGGAGAAAATGCCGCAATGCATGCTTATCCAGAAGGTACGTATATCATTAGACCCTGTGCTGTCTATGGAGGTGAGAAGGGGTCTCGGGCAAAAGGTGGCAATATAGTCCTAACTATTATTAAAAACGCAAAAGAAAAGGAATATCTGGAAATGTCTGATGATCAATTTATAAATCCCACATACTCAAAGGATCTAGCTATCAAAAGTATTGAGCAAATGGATAAAAGTCCGAAGCCGGGAATATATCACCTGGCAAGCACGGGATACTGTAATTGGTATGAGTTTGCTATTGAAATACTTAAAATTATAGAAATTGATAAGGAAGTAAGAAAAGTATCTTCAAGTAAATTTTCTTCAAATGTCAAAAAACCCCAATTTAGCGCTCTGTTAAATACAAAAGCTAAAAAATTAGGAATAGAATT
>JACOXV010000066.1 GCA_016182225.1 Candidatus Levyibacteriota bacterium | reverse complement strand
ATCCACCACGGAGACAAAACTATATCCAGAAGAATATTAATATAAGCAAGAATTAACTGGAACCAAAGACGTATTAGCGAATAAAGAATTGCAACTAGAATTATAATGTAGACTAGGAGATGAGGAAGAAATTCTCTCAGTACGAATTGAACGGTGTTCATTATAGTTGGCCCTACGGTTGTGATTCCAGCTAAACTAAATAAGCCTTTTTGGGTAAATCCTGCGACAGATGAGTCAAGAAATTGTTGTCCAAACCATACTCCTCCCGAAATTCCAGCTAAAAGGCTTACGAAGTCGATAAAGAAATCAAGTGGTGTTCCCCCAGTATAGTAATTTTGTTCGCCTCCCAAAAAAAGCTTTGTTATCGTTTCGAACATACCAAGAGGATTTATGATGTCAATCACGCTATCATATGGAACAGGACCAATTCCTATTATGTCTTTTATTCCTATTGTTATGGGTGCTGCGATATCTTTAGCAATATCACCTATTCCAAAAAAACCTCCCAGCGCGGTAGTAGGATTTTGGCCTTGAAGGAAGAGGGGATTTAGCCCTTCTACGGACCCTCTTAATCCATCTATTGGAATAGTGAGTACTACGTTATAGAAGAAATAAATAAAAATATACATAAAATCTATAAGAAATCCGGCAATGGGGAATGATAGTCCAACTAAAATAATTCCTAAGACTAGTCTCGGTAGCGTTCCCTCTATAGTCATTACTGTTCTTGGATCTATCTTTACTCGTAACATTACAGCAAAACCTATCACTATAAATACAACAATCATTAGGAAATAAACAAGATTTCTAGAAACTCCCCAAATACCCAAAAGAGGTTTTATGCCACAATATCCGCTCCCTGTGGCTCCGACTCCTCTAGAGCATTCGTTAGGAAGGGCAGCTGCATAAGCCCCCTTGGTTATTCCAAAGTTCTCTGCTAGATATCTAGTATATTGTCCACTAGTTGCAGGAGGATGTTCATAAAGATATCCAATCATATAGCTTAGCGCCCCTACCGCACCGCCGCCATTTTCCACGAATCCTATTTTCCCTGTTTTTTGATCTACCCCAAGACATTTTGCATTTGCATCTGTCGGGTCAAGTCCTGAAAGCTGACAGGAGGCAGCAGAGACAACTTCGATTAGAACAGTCTGGGTCCAGGTATGAAGATTTTTGGGAACTTCGGGATCTAGGTTTGTTGCAGCGTAATCCTGATTTTGAGCGTAAGAGTAGTTTGGGGAAAGCGATAGGTAAGATAAGGCAAAAACAAAAAACAAAGCTATTAGCCAAGATTGGGTCCTCCTTCGCACAAGGCTACGGAAGGGCAAGGCAGAAATCCTCATTCTATCTTTTAGTTTGATTTATTTTGAAAAATAAGTCAAGGAAGGCTGATAAGAATATTGCTAATCACAAAGTCCTCCTCCTGTTCCTGCTTGGTTTGGTTCACACCAAACTCCATCTTTGACAAAAAGCCATTGCATGGGAAAAGGTTCTAATACCTGTGACCCTTCAATAATGTAATCAAAAAAACCTCTTGGCGGGAACGTTCGTTCTAGTCTCCAAACGCCATCCCTCTTTTCAAAATATAAGCCATCATACCGTTCGTGCCACTCGGAAAAATCCTCGTTGTACTCCGTATCGATAGATTTAAACCAAGCCATATCTTTAGTGGGAGATTTAAGATATCTATTTGCTCTATATCTAAAGTGAAATTTAACTGCCATTGTTCCATTTTTCCACTCCCAGCCATTCATCGAGTCTGTTTCGCTTGGTGGTCTTCCATCTCTTGCGTTTATATAGAATAATTTAAATTCTGCCTCACCCGTATACTTACTTTTGAAATCCGTAATTACCCAAGAAAACCTAATAGGTTCATCGTTTGTCATTTCTTCTATCATGTTATCTATCCGTCCTCCAGGCCATGTATCTTCAGTATGAATATCATTAATAGCTAGCATCGCATCTCCTATCTCTGAAATTCTTTCTTTCCATAAATCAACATCTTCCATTCCTGTCCGTACATAAAACTCCCTTCCCTCGTCGTCTCTTTTTTGATTCATGCGATTAAATAAAGGAAGCCACTCTGAGACGCCTCTTCTAAGGAAATA
>JACOXV010000058.1 GCA_016182225.1 Candidatus Levyibacteriota bacterium | reverse complement strand
TGAACTGTCTTCTTTATCCAATTTCCCAAACTGTCTTGAGAGGCTCTCTATTGAAGTGTCTATTTCTTGACTTAATTTTTTCAAGTAATGTTCTTTTACGATTTCGTTTTCAACTAGAAATATCAGTGGTAGAATTTCATTTGTAATTTTTCTTTTTCCGTCCGCTGAATCTTTATTGTATCTTTTAGAAATTTCCTTGATTAAAAACTCATATGCTGAGACCGATGAATCAACTGATTTTTTGAAAGAAACAGGATCATTGTTTAGAATTTCATCGGGATCTTTTCCTCCATCAATTACGACAACATTTGAGAGTATTCCCTTTTTTTCCAAAACTGCAAGACTTCTTTTAGTTGCTTCAAGACCAGCCAAATCCCTATCAAGACAAAGCATTACTTTTTCAGTAACTCTTGATAAAATCGTTGCTTGTTCTTCAGTCAGTGCTGTACCTTTTATTGCAATTGAGTTTTTGATGCCTTCTTTAAAAGAAGATATAACATCAAATTCTCCCTCCATAATAATTACAAATCCTCGTTCTTTTATTTCCTCTTTTGCTTTATCAAATCCAAAAAACATTCGCCCTTTGTGATAAATAAGTGTTTCCTTCGTGTTAATATATTTTGGCCCGTCTGTGTTTTGCTCTGTAATTCTTCCCGAAAACCCCACTACATTTCCCCTAATATCTGTAAGCGGAAACATTATCCTTCCTCTAAAAAAATCGATAACTCTATTTCCTCTTTGAAAAGAAAGACCTGCAGCTATTAAGTCTTCTTTTTTATATTTCTTCTTTGAAATCAGATAATCCGACAGTGCGGTACCTCCCGAAGGGGAAAACCCCAGACCAAAGTTTTCAATAAGCCCTTTATTTAATTTTCTTTTCTCAAGTAAATATTGCAGGGCTTTTTTTCCAGCTGAATGGTTGAGGAGAACGTAGTTATAAAATTCTTGGGCTATTTTATTTAATTTATAGAATTTATCCTTTTGAGAAGACTGAAGATTACTATAATTTTCTTTTAAAACTATTCCGGTTTTTTTTGCAAGAATACGAAGTGCTTCTATAAAATCCAAATTTTCATATTCCATCAGAAAGGTGAAAACATCTCCTCCCTTTCCGCATCCAAAACAATGCCAAATCTGGCGCTCCGGTGAAACGACAAAAGAAGGACTTTTTTCGGTATGAAATGGGCAATTTGTAGTAAAATTTCTCCCCATTTTTTTAAGAGGGATATATTCGGAGATTAACGAGACTATATCGATTTTTTCTCTTACTCTTGCTGCATCATCCATATTAGGCTGCCTTATTTTAACACTCTTCAAATTTAATTAGTATCTCTTTTCCAAAACTGCCCTAAGACTTCGCAAAAAAATATCTGAAATATTAATCGTTGATTCCAGCCGCTCTATAATAAGTGCAATGAAGTATTTTCTTCCTCCTATCGTCACAGGATAGCGAGTAATACCTCTTACCAGTTCGAAATCATCATTATGGACAAATCTTTTATCGGGTTCTTCTATGGATTTTGTTTCCGAGTCAGCAAAATTTGCAATAACCATTAGCCAGACAGCCTGCAATTTCTGACACTCCTCCCAGACATCTTCACTCCTTTCTTCTTCTTGAAGAGCAACAAACGATCGACTGCCAATTATTCTTGATTTTTCATCCGAAGCTCTTAAAGCTTTCTCTATTGCTTCAGTCACTTTTCTATATCCATTAACCCTATTGACAAATTTTTTCTGATTTTCTCCAACTGAGTCCTGGAAGCTTCGTCCCAAAGGTTCTAGGCTAAAAGGAGGCTCGGGTTTCTCAAGCCAATAACTGGCACCAAGTTGAATTGTTTCTCCTGATTGAATTTGCTCTAGGTCTACGTCCTTACGGATTTCAAATTCCCGACCAGCAAGAAGAACAGGGTAATAAGTTCTCTCCCTCTCTAGAGAGAAGTCTCGATCTTCGTGAATAATTCTTCTACTTCCTCCGCCTTTTACACCAGGATTAACACTATCCACAATAAGCCTATCCATTAATTCCTCGACATTTGCTAGATCAGCATCTTTCAACTGAGGGTGTGATTCTCTTGTCTCGTCAGGTTCTTTATGGGAGATCTCAATTATATGAGATACGGGAGATGGATCAGCGGTGTCAAAAGCCAATAGAGCTGC
>JACOXV010000057.1 GCA_016182225.1 Candidatus Levyibacteriota bacterium | reverse complement strand
TCTCCTATTTACCATACAGAGAAATAATTAAACCATCATTTATGGAAAAATCCTCTGATTGGTTGGTAAAAAATTTTCCAATGGAAAAACCTCGCTAAGTTGAATAAGAACCTCCTATGAATTAAAATACATGCACTATCTTGCGCCTGTAGTTCAATGGATAGAACACCTGGTTGCGGTCCAGGCGGTTGGAGGTTCGATTCCCCCCAGGCGCGCATTCAGATACGAATGATCAAGGAGGGTTCGCATAGCGGCCAATTGCACGAGTTTCGAAAACTCGAGGGAGTAATCCCTACGCAGGTTCAAATCCTGCACCCTCCGCCAAATAATTTAAATTTCCCCACTATTTCATCCTGATTTTGTCAGAATTTTATACAGAAAATATCAAGCTTCTTTAAAAGTGGCTCTTTATACTTCAGATAAGAAAGGAGGAGAAATATGCCAGGACAAAGAGAAGCAGGAGCAAATTTGAACGAAGCCTTAAATGCTTCAAGAGAAAAAGTAAGAGCAATGGAAATGCAAGTTCAAGAAGAAAGAGAAGAAGCAGCGGATTTAGAGCAAGAACTGCGAATGGCTGAGGCTGCGGAACAGCAAAGAAAAGAAGCCGAAGAAAAAGGGCAAGAAACAAAAGAAAAAATAGATCATTTGGGAGGAGAGTAATATGGACTTTTGCGATTCGGAAAAAATAAAAGATATAGAAAGAGATCTGCTAATATCGCTTGTTCTGGGAGTAAAACACAGCAGAATAACACTTGCTGAAGCAAAAGAAGCGGCAGGAGAGTTTTTGGAGGAAGACCCATGTCAGATGGATATGGTTATAAAAAAACTACTTATTTTAAGTAGGCGACATAAGGATATTAGAAAAGTTTATCTAAAGTTTGGCTCTGAGTTTTCCGAAAAGAGACGATTGGAAATGCTTGATAGTATTAGATTTTACATGAGGTTTGGAAAATACGATAAAGCTTTAAAGGTAATAAAAGGAGAGATATAAAATATGGATGAAACAAGTACTCAAACAAGTCAGGCTGGGAGTGCGCAAGTAATGGCGGAGGTTCCAGATGTGCAGTCTTATGAAGTTCAAGGAGATGTTTATGTGGGTGGATCTGCCGGGCCGAGTAAGACTGAAGTGAGTGGGCCAAGCGCTGCGAGTGCAATAATGCAAACAGAGGGGGGAACGCATTCAAAACTGGAAGGACTTGCGAAGTTTCCAATTGATGATTTTCAAGAACCCAAAGCGACTCTTGATGAAGTAGCTATATCAGAGTTTCAGTCAAACATTTCCGAATCTCAAGACTCTTCCGGTCCGGAAAGCCTGGAGCTTCTAAAAAAGATTTTGGAGCAGCTTCTTATGGAAAAAGAAAAAATAAAACAGGCTGACGAAAGAGATCCGGCGATGGAAGTTATTATTCTTCTTTTGGCTGTTGTTAATTCTCTTATTCATTCTGCCAAAGATGCTATTTCCAATAGAGAAGAGTAGATGATAAAATCTCTTCAATGAAATTTGAATTTTCTGCAGGCGGGGTAGTATATAAAAATAAAAAATTAGATATCTTAATTCTTGTTGCAAAACATTCTCAGCATCACGGGTGGGTTTTCCCAAAAGGACTAATTGGAGATAAAAAAGAAGGAGAAGGAAAAGAAGAGACAGCCTTTCGTGAAGTAAAGGAAGAAACAGGAATTGAGGCAAAAATTGAGAAAGAGCTGACACCGGTTAGTTATTGGTATGTTTGGGAAGGCGAAAAAATTAAAAAAACTGTTTATTATTTTTTGATGGAAGCGATTGGAGGAAACATTGAGGAACATGATGATGAAATGGAAGAAGTGGAATGGATTAGTGATTCAAAAGTGGAAAAAAGATTAACCTATCCATCAGATAAAAAAGTTTGGAAAGAGGCCAAACAACTTCTAGAACATAGCGACTAGCTTCTAGCGTTTAGTTTTAAGTTTGGATATAATATCAAAGCTAACTGGAGGGATGCGAGAGCGGTTTAATCGGTTCGCTTGGAAAGCGGATGTCATCGTAAGGTGACCGGGAGTTCGAATCTCCCTCCCTCCGCAGAATTAAATATCAGTGAAGAAGTCCATCTCGGCCCGCGTATATGCTCCTGCGTTTCTCACTTTTGCATCTGCAAAAGCTACAAAACTCATAATTGGGTTGG
>JACOXV010000065.1 GCA_016182225.1 Candidatus Levyibacteriota bacterium | reverse complement strand
CCTAAATAAAAAGGGTGATCTTTTTTTGTAAGCTCAATAATTTCAACCAACCCCTCCAACTTTGACCTAGCGGATATGATTAGACCTCTTGATTCAAAGTCTTTTGCATACTTATTGTTAAATTCATATCTATGTCTATGTCTTTCCGATGTAAGTCCTGTTTTCTCACTAATTTCGCTGTATTTTTTATAAAAATCAAATGTTCGTGTGTCTTTTTTGACAATCGCATCCCATGCCCCAAGCCTCATAGTACCTCCATACGCTCTTCTCTTTAAGTGTTGTTTTTGAGATGCGATTATGTGAATAACTGGATGGCGAGTTCTCGGCTTATTTTCCGTAGTATTTGCATCCTTCCACCCTAATACATCTTGCGCAAATCCTACAACCGCCAACTGCATACCATAGCAAAGGCCAAGATAGGGAATCTTACGCTCTCGAGCATAAGACGCTGCTTGGATCATACCTTCAGAACCCCTCGTCCCCCAACCAATGGGTACAATAATCCCGTCAGGTTTGCCAATCAATTCATCAATACCATGACGCTCTACGCGCTCGGCATCGATCCATCGGGTTTTTAACTCAACATTATTAAACCAAGACGCATGCTCCAGTGCGTCAAAAAGCGCGGCATACGAATCTCTTATCTGGTAGTCGCCTGTTCCAAAATATTTCCCAATGATTGCAATTTCAACGCTTTTTGATTTTTTTGCTTTTATCTTATTAATGAGTTTTTCCCAGTCAGAAAGGTTAGGCGCGCGAACAGGAAGCCTCAATTTTTCTTGAATTTTACTATCCAAAGTTTGCTGGTGAAGAATTAATGGGACTTCATAAACGGTCTCAACATCAGGATTTGAAATAATAGCATCGCCGCTCATATTGCAGAATAACGCGAATCTGTCTCGTCTTCTTTGGTCTAGGTATTTTTCAGAGCGCGCGACTATAAAGTCCGGCTGAATTCCCATTGAATTTAAGGTTCGAACAGAAAGTTGCGTTGGTTTTGTTTTTGGTTCGCCTAAATGCGGCGGAGTTGGTACATAAGATACGTGCACGTGGATAACGTCCCCCGGATTTTTAAGAGTCAAAATTCGAGACGCTTCATAATAAAAAACGTTTTGATACTCACCCGCCGTTCCTCCAAGCTCTATAAGAACGATATCTGCGTCTTTCTTTTCTCCTAAGCGGACAATTCGAGAAATAATTTCGTCTGTTATATATGGAATCGCTTCTACATCTTCTCCGTTATACTCAAATCTTCTTTCTCGCTCAATTACTGCCTGATAAATTCCCCCCATTGTGACAAAATTGTCGCGTCCCATATCTTCACTCAAGAATTTTTCGTATGATCCAACATCCATATCCGCTTCTGTCCCGTCTTCACAAAGAAACGGATCTCCATGTTCAATTGGATTGATAGTTCCGGCGTCCAAGTTTAGATAATTTTCGAATTTAATCGGAGCGACTTTGTACCCTGAAAGTTTTAATAGAAGCGCAATCGATGCCGATGTTATCCCTTTTCCGATACCTGAAATGACTCCTCCGGAAACAAAGATATATTTAGTAGACTTTTTCGAATTTTTCTTGAGCGGCACGATTTATATTATCAAAAAGCCCAGAAGTCGTCAATCACTAAAATTTGGTAAAATACGATAAGGCGAGAGTAATTCAATGGCAGAATGTTTCCTTCCCAAGGAAAATGTTGGGGGTTCGATTCCCCTCTCTCGCTCAAGGTTGAGTCCGATTGTCACTTGCGCTGAAGTATTTGAAGCGCACCCCGCTCAAGATTCTGTTAAGGATTAGCGAGGAAGCTTTATTGTGTCGTCTGGATAGATTAGGTCAGGGTTTGATATTTTGTTTTCCTTTGCAAGCCCGGGCCACTTGAATCCATCACCATAAGCGCGAACAGAAATATCCCAAAGATTATCACCTTCAACAACCCTGTAGGAATCCCCTGTAATTTTCTCCCCTTCTATCTTTGAATCTTCTTCTACTTCTGCCCTTGTAATTTCTGGAAGCGTTAACTTCATGCCCTTCTCGATTAGGTCAGGATTTCCAAGTTTGTTTGCTTTTGCGATTTCAGTCCACTTAAATCCGTCTTTGTACTCTTTTTCAGCGATTGTCCATAGGCTGTCCCCTTCTTTTACTTCATACTCAGTGCCTACTGTTGTTTCTTCTGCGCTAGGAGTTATACTCGC
>JACOXV010000023.1 GCA_016182225.1 Candidatus Levyibacteriota bacterium | reverse complement strand
TAAAAAACCGCCAAAAAAAAGCGCTGTCATAAGCTCCACAGAAGATAAAGAAGATGTTGGATGTCCAGATCCTGCTTCTGTGCTTGATTTAAGTATAAAATATCTAATAGTTTTAGCCAGGTTAGAAAGTTCTTCCATACCTTAAGAATACAAGATCCTAGGCTTTATTTAAAGCAAGTAAGTAAATAAGAACGTAATAAGCAACGCGCGGGGAGCTAATGAAATTTTCGAAGATCGCATTCTGAGCTTAAGTAATAACGGTTATTATAAAGATTTATATAGTAAACAAGGTACTTTATTTGTTTTTTGCAACCAGGCTGCGAGCTGCGGATCAAGAAAATTTTATTGGCGACCTCAGCGCAAGTTCTATTTTCTCTGATATAATTTTATAAATGGATCTTATTCAGGCATTAATTCTTTCGGTCGTTGAAGGCTTAACCGAGTTTTTGCCTATATCCTCAACCGGTCATCTTATCCTAACTTCGGACATTTTAAACATTGAGCAAACAAATTTTATAAAAAGCTTTGAAATCTATATTCAGCTGGGAGCAATTCTTGCAGTTGTTTTTCTGTATTTCAAAAAACTTAAGAAAAAAGAAGTAATTCTTCCTACGTTAGCTGCCTTTATCCCTACTGCTATAGTCGGCCTTCTGTTTTATCCCCTGATCAAAAACGTTCTGATTGGCAATAGTCTGATCACCGTTGCCGCTCTTTTTTGGGGAGGAATCTTAATAATTCTTGTTGAACTTTTCTATAAAGAGAAAGACCATCACCTAGATGACATTGAAAATATTCCGTTAAAAAAAGCGATTTTAATTGGCATTTTTCAATCTGTTTCTGTGATCCCGGGAGTTTCCCGAGCGGCAGCTACTATAATTGGTGCGAGACTCACTGGAATGAAGAGAGTCTCTTCTGCAGAATTTTCTTTTATTTTGGCACTTCCTACCATGCTTGCAGCCACAGGCCTTGACCTTGTAAAGTCGGATTTTTCTTTTTCATCAAATGAGCTTTTTCTTCTTGCCACTGGCTTCTTGGGTTCCTTCGTGGTCGCATTGCTTGCAATGAAATTCTTAATAGACTATATTCAAAAACACTCATTTATACTTTTTGGAGTCTATAGAATTATTCTGGCAATTCTTTTCTGGATATTTATTTTAAGATAAACAAATGAATAGCTTTGACAAAATTTACGAACTCGTATCATCTATTCCCCGAGGAAAAGTTACTACCTACGGCTCGATTTCCAGAATAGTAGGAGTAGACCCAAGAATCGTCGGCTATGCGCTGAATAAAAATAAAGATCCCAAAAATATCCCTTGCCACAGAGTAATAAACAGCAAAGGCATGATATCCAGTGGCTATGCTTTTGGAGGACCAAATACACAACGACAAATGCTTGAGAAAGAAGGAATCAAATTTAACCAAAAAGGAACTGTAGATTTAAAAAAATATAGTTACATGTAGGAATTTTGTAGGAAAATTTGCAAATAAAAATTGAGTTGCTATAATTACTTCCCATGACAAAATCCATATTGGTAGTTGAAGATCAGTTAGAATTGCAAAGATATCTAAAAGATTTCCTCTCAGATAATGATTATTTGGTTTATACCGCTTCCGATGGAATTGAAGCTTTAGAAAAAATAAAAAAAACAAAACCGGACTTAGTCCTTTTGGATTTAGGACTCCCAAACATGAGTGGAGAAAGTGTAGTTGAGGAGGTTACCAAAAAATACCCCGGTCTTAGAATCATAATTTTATCTGCTCGTAATGACACCTTAGATATAGTAAAAGGGCTTAATCTTGGAGCCGACGATTACATCACCAAACCCTTTCAGCTCAACGAATTACTGGCAAGAATTGAAGCAAGACTCAGACAATCTTCTAAATTTATTTCCAAAAAAAACGTAGGCGACTTAGAACTAGATCAGGAAACTCATGAGGTAAAAAGGAAAGGAAAGCTTATAGATTTGAGCCCAACTGAGTTTAAGCTCCTTGAATATCTCATGATAAATAAAAATAAAGTCGTAACTAGGGAGATGATTCTCAACAGAATTTGGTCCGCTTCCCCTGACATCGAAACAAGATCTGTAGACATATATATTGGTTATTTAAGAAAAAAGGTTGATAACGAATATAAATCAAAACTAATCCACTCAATAAGAGGCTTCGGTTACATAATGAAAGAATCCGGTCTAAGCTAACTGGAAAAACCTAATCTTCCGCTGGGAGTAAATCGCTGAAGCTTTACTTCGCTATATCTTTCTTCTCTCTCTTTCATAAAAAGGTTTCTACTTTCGGTCAGCTCCCTTCTATCAGTCGGAGAATTACAAACGTTTAAAAAATCTATGAATATATTATTTTTTAATATTTTTGACATGGGATAATTATATGCACCAAACTAAGGAATAGAATTTAAAAAAAGTAAGAAAATTGTATGAATAAACAATTTGGATAGATTCCTATGCTATAATTTGCTTCTTATGGCAGCAAATCCCTTAGAAAAGGTTTATGATTCTTCGTTAAAATTTCTAGCCTCTTTATCATCTGAAGAAATCTATAGGACAATTTGCCACGAAAGCATGAAGCTTGTTGATGGAGACATTGCCTCAATACTTTTAATGGAAAACAGAAGATTCAAAAGAGCTTATTCTACTTCTTCTATCCTTGGACAAATCAAGCCCAGGAGAAAGGGGAATACATATTCGGTATATAAATCCAAACGGCCAAAAATCTTAAACGTTGCAAAAATGGGAAATATTCACCCGGAATTAATAAAAGAAAGAATTAAAAGTGATATTATCGTTCCGCTAATCTACAAAAACAAATCAATTGGAATACTTACGGTCCAATCAAAGCAAAAATTATTTATTCCCAGAGACGCTAGGATTCTTTTGTTAATTAGTCCTCTTGCAAGTCTTGCCATAAGAAAAGCACAATTAACCGACGAGCTAAGTAAAGCTCTCAAGGCAAGGGATCTTTTTATTTCTATGGCATCACACGAACTAAAAACCCCTATAACCACTGTTTACACCTATATGCAACTGATAAAAATAAAGGCATCCAAGAAAGAACCGCTTAATATCGATTGGATTGATAATCTTCTCAATGAAATGGTACGGTTATATAAACTTATCGATGAACTTCTTCATGTAAATCAAATAAAAACGGGAAAGCTCAAATACAACTGGGAGGAGATTGACATAAATGACATTCTAAAAAAATCTGTTTCAGGTATATTAACAAGGTATAAAGACCGAAAAATCGTTTTTCAAAATAATTTAAACAATGAAAATCCAACTATTATAGGAGATTTCGAAAAGCTAATTGAAGTCTTTCTAAATCTTTTGGATAATGCTGCAAAATACTCTGATCCCGAAAGCGTAATTATATTAGAAACCATTATTGAAAAAAAATATCTAGTGATTGCTGTTAGGGATGAAGGACAAGGAATATCGGAAAGTGACCTGCCTCAAATCTTTGATGATTTTTATAAAGGGGAAAATAATATTAAGTCCGGTCTTGGTCTTGGTCTATTCATTATCAAAAAAATAGTAAATGAACATAAAGGAAAAATTTCCGTCAAATCAGAGGTCGGAAAAGGAACTACTATACACGTAAAACTGCCTATTTATAACTACAATGCGCGACATTAAAGATGAAATGTCACTGGGCGCCATCAAAAGAGCTTTAGGAACGGAAGAAAAAGGAAAAGGAATTTTATATGGAGAGTTTATTGAAATTTAAGATTTATAAAAAACCTAGAGACAGCTGCATACAAAACCGCAGATATAATCATTGCTATAAATAGGACAACAGATGCAATAAGCCAAAAAAATGCAAAAGGTGCGTCAAAAATACTTTTCATATTATAGGGCTAAATTATATCAAAAACGTAGGCCCTAGTCAAACTATTATAGGATTCTTATGGGGTGTTTGGGTAGTGGTGTTAGAATTAGCAGTAAAGAGAACCATAACCTAACCCACACCAGGTTTGTGCTGAGTGGACACCTGAGGAATTAGGATGCTACTAATTTAACCGATCGTTGTAAAAAAAGGTAAATCGGTCAGGTTAGATAGTGGAATTTTTGCTTTCCTGACGACTAAACTGCATTAAGGCTCTAACAAATAAAAATCTCCACACCATTCTCTTTTATCTAAAGCACAGATAGTATTTTGTTTTCCGTTTGTTAAATCATAAGAAAAAATAGATTGAGAACCAAATTCTCCTGTGACAAGAGACCTCCAAATGAGGTATTTGGAATCATTGGTAATCTTGGGATAAGTAAAATCATAATACGGTAAATGAAATAATTTTTTTATTTCTTTAGAAGATACATTAAGACTTAAAATATTTTCTCCTTCTGTATTAAGATATGAATTAAAGATTATTTCTTTTCCATCATTGGCGTATGCATATTGAACAAGAGTATTTGGGACTTGATGCTCTCTAACTTCCAACAACATTTCCTGCTTATTACTATTAATGTCAATAATCTGGAGAGAATAATCGCCTTCATAGTATTTTCCGAAAATAATTTTGTTGTTACCTGACCAATGTGGCTCCCTAGCTCCGTTATATGAATCAAAGCTTGTAATTTGTTTTATTTCATTACTAACTAAGTTCCAAATAAATATGTTATTTATTGCATCCATTCCATTCCTTATTGGAATCGAATGGATATATGCGAGCTTTGTCCCGTCAGGAGAAAATGAAAATTCACCCATATTTTCTGTTCCAAAAATCTTTGAATTATTTGTTTGAGCAATGTCTATAATTGTTTTCGTATTATTGTTAAATTTAACAACTTTTATATTATCCTCTGTCTCCAAAAGATACAAAATTTCTCCAGGAAAGCTTGAGGAATGTAATAAAGTTCCGGAGAGTTGTGGTTGATAAACTGCTTCACTTTTCCCACTATATACATTCTTTTTTTCATTATCTAAATTGTACATAATTTTACTCTTTGTCCTGACAATGTCATCTAAACCTACTGCTTCGATCTCATAAACAACAGAATGATTATTAATTTCTGTGCTATTTTCTTTATTGCCTCCTGGAATATTGCTTTGGATAATGGCAAAAATTAACAATACTATAGACAATAAAATTAGGACTTTAAATTTTTGAGGTGAGAATTTTCTACTCTCTACTTTGTTTTTTTTAACCACAATCATTTTCAGAATCAATATTTGTACACTAATTCGGATAGTGGCATTAAATGCTCAACAGTGTTACTCCGGTTACCACTACAATTGCTCCAATAATCTTCTGGGGAATTGAAGTTCGCTCCTTTAATATAATTATTCCTCCAAGAGCAGTAAGAACTGTTGATGAAAAAATTATAGGAATCGCAACAGATGCTTCAGTCAGTTGAAAAGTTTTCAATACCATATAATATCCGCTAACACTAAAGATTGCCAATAAGAATGTTTTCCACCCAGTTCTCTTCAGCTCATATTGTATAGAGATTAAACGATTTCTAGGCATAAGAATAAAGATATAAAAAATCGGAAAAAAGTAAGAAATTAACATATATAGACCGAGAGGATAATAAGAGAAAGCCCTTTTGTCTGCCACATACGCCAACCCTAAAGCAATAACAGATGCAAGAGCATAAAATAATCCTCTTGGTGTAATATGACCTCCATGTTTATAGACAGCTATAAGGTTTCCCGCGAATATTATTCCTACCCCAACTGTTTTCTGAAGAGTAATACTCTCCGAAAGAAAAATTAATGACCCAAAGAAAGTAACTACTGGAGTAATTTGAAAGAAGATGCTGAGACGAGAGGCCTCAAGATTTTTGCGAGCGAAAAATTGATTTGCTTCAAATAGTCCAAAAAATAAAGTCGCCAGAAAAGTAACAAATATTATAAGAGGAGTTAAGTTTCCAAATCTCCATGGCTCAATAAAAATAAATGGGACTGTCAGAATAGAGCTTATTGCTCCATAGATAATTGCAAATCCCAACGGGTACTTACTTTCTTTTGAGAGATATCTTGAGAGAAGACCGAATGCTGCAAAAAGAAAGGCAGTTGTGAGAGCAAAAAATAATCCCTGGTTGCTAATCATTGATATCTATCCTAGCTCCGGATAGTGGCATTTTTTCCATTTCTTTCCCGAACCACAAGGGCAGGGATCATTGCGTCCTAATTTCTTTTTACCACCAGCGGAAGCTATCTGTTTCTTTTCACTTACAGCGGGTTTTGGGGCTTTTTCACTAACTTCGCCTTCGCCTGCAGGATGTTCTTCTAGGTGCTTGTGCTCGTGTATCTGTCCTGCCAACTGAATTCTAAATATTCGATGAGTCGTTTCATCATCGATTGCATTAATGAGTTGCTCAAACATTGAGAAGGCTTCATTTTTATACTCCACAAGTGGATCTTTTTGAGCATATCCGCGAAGACCTATTCCTTCTCTAAGATTTCCTATGGCATCCAGATGATCTGTCCACAAAGAATCAATACTTGAAAGTACTGCAAATCTTTCAATTTGACGCATATTGTCCTCCCCAAGATCTTCTTCTCTCTTGGAATACAAATCTTCTACCAATTTCTGGAGAAACTCTATCTTTCTTTCATCAGAGGACAACTGCTCAAGCTGTTTTATCAGTTGCTTTTGTGACTCTTCATCGAAAGGAATAATAGTTGTAAACTGGGAAACTATTCTTTCAATTCTTCCTTCTGACTCTTCTTCCACTAATGAACCTATTACCATGTTGGCAATTCCTGCATTCAATTTTTCAAGAATTTCTTCTTTAAGAGATTTGCCTCCGGAGACTTCAAGCGCCTCTCTTCTTCTTTTATAAATTATCTCTCTTTGTTTATTCAAAACATCATCGTATTCAACTACTCTTTTTCTGCTGTCGAAGTTAAATCCTTCTACTTTAATTTGGGCTTGCTCGATAGCTCTTGAAACAATTGGATGTTCCAGTGGGACCTCTTCTGGCATATTAAATCTTGTCATAAGGCCTTTTATTGACTCTCCACCAAAAATTCTCATAATGTCATCATCAAGTGAAACAAAAAATCTTGATTCCCCAGGATCCGCCTGACGACCCGATCTGCCCCTGAGCTGATTATCAATTCGTCTGGACTCGTGCCTCTCTGTTCCAATTACCAAAAGACCTCCTACAGACAAAACCTCATCATGTCTTTTCTGCCACTTTTCCCATTCCGGAGTTCCCTTTTTATCAGTCCCGTCTTCATTTTTAGGAGTTTCGCCGCCCAAAATAATATCTACTCCACGACCTGCCATATTTGTAGCAACAGTTACAGATCCTTTTTCTCCAGCTTTTGCAATTATTTCAGCTTCTCTCTCGTGATTTTTTGCATTTAGTATTTCGTGTTCTATACCGCGTCTTTTAAGTAACTCCGCGATAATTTCATTTTTATCTATCGACGTAGTTCCCACCAGAACCGGCTGACCTTTTTTATTAGCCTCCTCAATTCTGTTTGCTACAGCTGATAATTTTGCACGGCTTGTTTTATAAATTGCATCCGGATAATCTTTTCTGATTGTGGGTTTATTCGTAGGAATTACAACTACATCCAAGTTATAAATTTTATGGAATTCCTGAGCTTCGGTAACGGCTGTTCCGGTCATTCCGGCGAGTCTTTCATACATTCTGAAATAGTTCTGGAGAGAAATGGTGGCAAGTGTTTTTGATTCTCTTTGAATTTGGACTCCTTCTTTAGCTTCTATTGCCTGATGCAGACCCTCGGAAAGCCGGCGCCCAATCATGAGTCTTCCAGTAAATTCGTCTACGAGGATCACTTCATTATCCTTTACTATGTAGTCTTTTTCCTTATGAAAAAGCGTTCTTGCTTTAAGCGCTGCCTCTAAATGATAAACGGTATCAAAATCTTTTTCATAAATATTTGAAATACCATAAAGTTTTTCTATTTTTCCAAGACCATGATCCGTAAGGTGTGCTGTTCTTAGCTTTTCATCAATTTTATAGTCAAGATCCGGACTTAATTTGTCCACAAGGGAGGCATATTCATAATATTTTTGTGTGGGTGCTTCGTCAGGAGCAGAAATTATATGAGGGGTCCTCGCCTCATCAATAAGAACAGAGTCAACCTCATCTACGACCGCGAAATAATATCCTCTTTGAACTATTTGGGAAATACCCGATGCCATATTATCCCGAAGATAATCAAATCCGAATTCCGAATTTATTCCATAAACAACGTCTGCATCGTATGCTTCTTTTCTATCGATTGGATTGAGCCTTAAAAGTCTAAAATCATGTGCATCCTTATTTTCAAAATCAGGATCAAATATAAAAGATGCATCGTTTATGATTGAGGAGATCTTCATTCCCAAAAGATGAAATATAGGACCCATCCATCCGGCATCTCGTCTTGCCAAATAGTCATTTACGGTTACTAAATGGACAGCTTTCCCGGTTAGAGCGTGAAGGTACAATGCCGGAACTGCGGAAAGAGTTTTTCCCTCTCCTGTTTTTTGCTCTGCTATTTTTCCTTTTGCTAGTGATGCAGCAGCCATTAACTGAACGTCGAAGTGGCGTTGCCCTATGGTTCTTTTGGCTGCTTCACGAACAAGAGCAAAAGCCTCGGGAAGAATTGACTCCAAGGGTTCGTTGTCTGCAATCCTTTCTCTGAATTCTTTTGTTTTTTTCGAAAAAGCAGTATCTTTAAGTTTTTTAATATCGTTCTCGAAGCTGTTAATCTCTTGAATGATGGGATCCAGTTTTTTGACTTCTTTTTCGTTTGAGTCAAAAATTTTAGTGAGGAAAGGTAACATTTAGTATTTAATTTTACCACAAGTCGAAGCTAATATAAATCCCCCACCTTGTGCGGTGAGGGATTTATATTGATCAATTGAGAATGCTCCAAATTACATTCCAATTTTTTACTTTCTCTTCTTGGCTCTCTTTCTCTTTGGCATGAAAAAGTCACCTCCTTTATTAATCCAACCTCAGCATATCTCTTTTAACACAAATGTCAAGGAGAAATTTTATCTGTTCCCATGTATTTTTGGAGAATTTCAGGAATTAAGACCGATCCGTCTTCTTGCTGATAATTCTCAAGAATTGCCAGTGGAGTACGAGATGTTGCAATTGCGGTGCCATTTAGCATATGCAAGAATTCATTTCTTCCATCTTTAGTTCTGTATCTTATATTTAAATTTCTCGCCTGATAGTCGGTACAGTTTGAGGTAGACGTAACTTCTCCATATTCGTTCCTAGAAGGCATCCATGCCTCTATGTCAAACTTCCTCGCCGCCATTGCCCCAAGATCTCCAGTGCACATTTCCAAAACCCTGTAAGGCAATTCTAGACTTTGATATATTTTTTCTTCCATTTCCAGTATGTGCTCATGCATTTTCCCTGAATCTTCTGGTCGGCAGTAAATAAACATCTCAGCTTTTGTAAACTGATGGACCCTATAAAGTCCTTTTGAATATTTTCCGTAGGCTCCCGCTTCTTTTCTAAAACAATGTGAATAGCCGATATATTTAAGCGGGAGATCTTTTTCGGGAATAGCTTCATCAGCATGTTTTCCGGCAAGTGTTACTTCAGCGGTAGCGATTAATCCTAAATCTTCACCATCGATTTCATAGGTCTGGGCTTCATCACCCTTAGGCATATATCCTGTCCCTAAATAAAATCTGGATCTCGCCAAATCCGGGGTTATAACAGGAGTGAATCCTTCTTTTGATAATAAATCCATGGCAAAAAGAACTAAAGCTATCTCCAAGAGAGCCCCCTTCCCGTAGAGGAAATAAAACTGGGAACCTGATACTTTTGCGCCTGTTTCAAAATCCAAAATTCCAAGATTTGTTCCAATCTGCAAATGATCTTTTGGCTGAAAATCAAACTTTCGAGGATCACCCCATTTTCTAACTTCGACGTTGTCTTCTTCCCCTTTTCCAAGCGGTACTTCTGGTAGCGGCGGATTTGGTATTTTTGAAAGCCATTCTATCAGCTCTTCTTCAACTGCCTTAAGTGCATTCTCTTCTTTCTCAAGTTCTCCTTTAATTCTTTTTCCTTCTTCAATTATATTAACTTTTTCATTGTCAACCGCGTTTGACGCGGCTTTTGCAGCTTTATTTCTTTGTTCTCGAAGATTTTGAACTTTCAAATCAAGCTCTCTTTTTTTATTATCAATTTCGAGAATGTGGTCAATATCAACATCAAATCCCTTTTTTTTAACTGCTTCGCGGATCTTATCCGGATTTTCTCTTAACAATTTAATATCAATCATATTTTTAATTCTCTTCTAATTATTGGCAGGAGTTTCTGGACTGCTTTATATCTGTGATTATACAGCTTTGATTCTTCTTCTGACAACTCGTTCTCTCTGTAAAACTTTTTAAGCTTTGGGAGATAGAAAAAAGATCGATATGGGTATCCTTTAACTGCAACTTTTCTTGGCTCACTTGAGATTTCACCCTCTATTAGTCCCATCACATCAAAAGTATTTCCGTCTGGAAATGCCAAAACTATTACTGCAATAAATCTTGCGCCTCTTTTTTCATCCAGAATTTCTTTTGCTATTTTATCCATTTCGGCGATAATTTCCTCATCTGTTGACTCTTTTCCGTCTTTACCAAAATAACGCCTACTTTTTATCCCAGGAGAACCATCCAAATAATCTATTTCAATTCCTCCGTCATCGGCTATTGTTGGCAAACCGGACAATTCTGCAAAGAATTTAGCTTTTTTTGTAGCATTTTCCAAATATGTTTCTCCGTCCTCAACAACATCTTCGGAAATATTTAAATCAAACAAAGAAACAACTTCTAATGAAGAAACTTCTTAAACTCATGAAGCTTACCCGGATTTTTTGTGGCAATCAATATTCTATGCATGAATTAAAGTCCCAAATCTGAAGCAATTTCTTGCATTCCAGAAAGAGTTAACGAAATAAATTCGCGAAGATCAATTGAAAGCTTATCTTCACAGAGCTTAATTATTTCTCTGTCTACTCCTCTAGAAAATGACGGTGTGTTAAAACGATTTATTACGAAATTTATGTCTATTGAGCCAAGTTTTTTATCCGAGTGAATAAGCGCAGATGATACGATAAGTCCAGTTAGCCCATCAACACAAGTTATCGCCCAATCCATTTTACTTGCTGGCAGAACTTTTGTGCTTTTGTAGTTATGGGACTTAATGGCATGCGCCATTGGCTCTGGGATAATATTTGGATCTTTCTCAAACAACAATATTCCATGTTTATCTAATTTGTCCTCTTTTTGCGAAACCTCGTAGTCTAAATCGTGCAATAATCCTGTTATTCCCCAAATATCTTCATCTTTTTGGCTATAATCTTCCTTATGAATAAATTTATAGATTTTTTTCATTGCAGCCTCTGCAGCAAGAGAATGTTTGATCAGGTTTTTATTTGTTATATAACCAGTAAGTAGTTTGTATGCTTCTTCTCGAGTCATATTACTGGTTATTTCTTGTCTTTTAACATAGGGAAGGCTATTACGTTTCTTATAGAATCCATACCGGTCATGACCATTACCATTCTGTCGATTCCCAAACCAAGTCCACCAGTGGGTGGCATTCCATATTCCATCGCCTCTAAAAAATCATTGTCCAGGGGATGTGTTTCTTCGGATCCACCCTCTTTAGCTGTCACCTCTTCCTCAAAAAAATGTCTTTGAAGATCAGGATCATTTAACTCCGTATATGCATTACCGACTTCTTTTCCCCCAATATATGGTTCGAATCTTTCTATAAGATCCTCATTTTCTCTATGTATTTTACACAGAGATGTTGTCTCTTTTGGAAAATCAGTAATAAAAATTGGCCCAACAAGATTTGGCTCCACCAATTCAAAAAGCGATGCTATAGTTAAACCTCTATTAAACGTACTGCCCCTTTTACCGATCTCTATATTTCTTTTTTTTACTTCTTCCTTAAGCTCTTGATCTGTTAATTTTGCCACGTCAATTTTTAAATATTTTTTGATTGCATCTGCCATTGTCATTCTTTCCCAAGGAACTTTAAGATCAATATCATGTCCATTATAATGGACTTTCGTTGTTCCCAGTATGCTATTGGCAACTTTTGAATATATCTCTTCAGTTAGATTCATCATGTCGTTATAATCTGCATAGGCCCAGTAACACTCCATCATGGTGAATTCAGGATTATGCGTTGCATCTATTCCTTCGTTTCTGAAATCATGATCAATTTCATATACTTTTTCGAATCCTCCAACTATCAGCCTTTTTAAATAAAGTTCGTCTGAAATTTTAAGATAAAAATCTCTTTTCAAAGCGTTGTAGTGAGTAGTAAATGGCCTAGCATTTGCTCCTCCATAAACAGGCTGAAGTGTCGGAGTTTCTACTTCTATGAAACCTTTCGATTCCAATATTTTTCTAACCTCGGAAACAATTTTAGATCTAGTCTCGATAACCTTCTTTGACTGTGGATTCATTATGAAATCCACATATCTTTTTCTATATCTTTCATCTACATTTTTAAAACCGTGCCACGAAGCAGGAAATGGTCTAAGAGATTTAGCTAAAATCTTTAGTGATTCTGACTGAACACTAATTTCGCCGGCAACAGTTTTTACTACTTTTCCTCCAGATTCTACAAAATCTCCTATGTCTAAAAGATTGAGTAATTCATACTGCTCTTTGCCCAATATTTTTTCACTTATCATTAGCTGAATTTTTCCTGATTCATCAACCAGATCTAGAAAAAATAGTTTCCCGTGTCCTCTAAGGCTCATAAGCCTTCCCGTAACAACTACTTGCTCATCCATCATTTTTTTAGCTTCAGCTGTTGTCTGTTGCCTTTCGGAAGAGTGGGGATATGGATTTATATTTAATTTTCGGAGATTATCCAGTTTATTTCTTCTCGTATTTATTAGTTGCTCTCCAGATTTCTTTTGCATATCTTATGCTAACTTCAATTATAAATCTTTTCAGGTTAACAATAAACAGGGCTATCTTTGCTTGGGTTTCATTGTTGGAAAAAGTATTACTTCCCTAATATGTTCTGCGTTTGTGAAGATCATAGTAAATCTATCTATGGAAATTCCTATTCCACCCATAGGAGGCATTCCGTATTCCATAGCTATAACAAAATCATCATCCATTAACATTGCTTCTTCGTCTCCGGCAGATCTTCTTCTTAGTTCTGCTTCAAAATTTTCCCGCTGTTTCCTCGGATCATTAAGCTCAGTATAGCAATTCATTACTTCCATTCCATCTACATAACATTCGAACCTTTCTACTAATCCCGGTTTTGTTCTATGTTTTTTTGTTAATGGGCTCGTAGATTCGGGATAATCTATTACAAAAGTAGGATTAATAAGTGTTGGTGCCACTCTCTTATCGAAAAGCTCAACTAGCAGATAACCAACATCATCCCCTTCTATTCCTTCATCCAACGCTATTCGTCTTACCTCATCCTCAGACGCTGTTTCTGGATCAAAACCATATGCTTCTCTTATTCCATCATAAATTGACAGTCTTCGCCAAGGAGTGCTGAAATCAATATCTCTTCCCATATAATTAATATGCGTTGATCCTGCGAGATCTTGTGCAATTCCAGACATAAGTTGCTCAGACTTATCCATCATCCAATTGTAGTCCGTATAGGCTTTATAAAGTTCTACTTGAGTAAATTCGGGGTTATGTGTTCTATCCATTCCTTCATTTCGAAAATCTCTTGAGAATTCAAAAACTCCCTCAAAACCACCAGCTATTAATCTTTTCAAATAAAGTTCATTGGATATTCTTAAAAATAAATTTGTTTCTAGTGTATTGTGATATGTAGTAAATGGTCTTGCCGTTGCTCCTCCGTATGTAGTGTCTAAAATAGGTGTTTCTACTTCATAACAACCAAGCTCCTGAAATCTTCGTCTCATATAATCTACCATTTTTGACCTGAATTTAAATCTTTCTAAAACTTCCGGATTTACAAGTAAATCAAGATATCTCTTTCTATTACGAGTCTCGGTATCTCTGAGTTCTTCTGGAATAGGCAATAACGACTTAGCAAGCATTTTTAATTCACTTGTGTCTACGGTAACCTCTCCAGCTCTAGTTTTCATTACATTAGCTCTAGTTTTCATTACATTTCCCGAAACACCAACAAAATCCCCTACACTAAACCCTTTTTTAAATAATTGGAGACTGGAATCGTCTCCTGATTCATCCGGAGTAAGCATAGCCTGTATTTTTCCTGATTCGTCCGTAACGTCGAAGAAAATTCTTTTACCGTGGGCTCTTATTGCTGTTATACGACCTACGACCGCAACTCTCTGGTCCCGCAAAGAATCAAAGGCAGCTACGACTTCTGAATTCATGTGTGTTCTCTCAGGCATTTCTGGAGGATAAGGATTTATCCCTATTTCTTCTAAGTAAGCTGCTTCTTTTAAACCGCCCTCCCTTAATGCTTCTATATTTGATGGCATTATTTAATGATCCTTTCTAAAATCTTTTTTTTCGAAACCTTTGATCTTGAATAGGCTGTGGAAGTTAAGAGTTTTTTTGTTTCTGAATTGTTCATTCTGCCTGATTTACTCTCTGGGCAGGACCTTTCATAAGAAGACTATTTGATGTCTGACTTTTCGCTATCTCCAAATCTCCTCCCGTACATTTCACTAACACTACTTGGGTTGGATCACTAACATATTTTTCAAACATAATTCCCCCGGCAACAGTTGAACCGGTACCACAAGAAGCTGTAACACTGTGGTCTGGATCATCTCCAAGATTTCTTTCGTGCGTACAATTCCAGATTACGAATCTTCCTTCTTCGTCTACCCCATCAACAACTATAAAGTTTGCATTCATCTCTTCAGGAAATAAATCTAAGTGCTTTGTAATAATTGGTCCTGCGACTACTGCTATTTTTCTAAGATCTGCGATATCTTTAACTCTATCTCTAGGTATTTCTACTACTAAATGAGGTTCTCCATCCATTTTTCCATCCCCATTTCTGTCTCCATTTATACCAATACTCCAACTATTAACATCCACAACACCTTCAAGTTCCCTTTTTATTTCCTCCGGTATTTCTGAATCCAAATATTTCCCATCAGAATTTGGAGGAACACGATCTAACTTAGCGTATCTAGCTAGATCGTCTGATTTATCTGAAAACTCACCCATGTCAACTACGAATAAATCCTCTTCATTACTTCCTTTCTCAATTTTTATTTTTCGGAGTCCACTTAGAGTCATAACAGTAACTTCTTCTATATCCGGTAAAAATTCTTTAACATAAGCTGCAACCGCTCTGACCCCATTACCACACATTGTGGAAATACCGCCTAAATCCGACCCGTTGCCACCTCTCGGCTCAAGTACGTCCATTGTCACATGATAGCCTTGCTGGTCTGCCTTTAAAGGATCTCCTGTTAAAACCATAACGCTATCACTATTTATCTGTCTTCCCCACTCAACTAGCAACCTTCTTAGTCTTTCATCTTTTATCCATGAATCTTCATCGCCGTCATAACCTGCTTGGGTAAGAGAAACCACTCCAAGCATGTTCTGACATCCCTCAAAAACATGAAGGCTACTGTCCAGATTGGCAAAAAATTCCTCTTTTTGTTTCATATCTCCTCCTTGAGCATCTAATTCTATTATATTACTCTTGCTAAATATATAAAATCCTCTCCTTGCACCATCAACTTCTCTAAGATAGTAATCTACTCCTTTATAACCTCTATCAGTAATATAGGTAGATGCTATTGATCTAAACCTTAACTGCTCTGCTCTTATGTCTTCTGCCGATAACCCATCAAAACTAAATGGAATATGCGCAGAAACTACTGGAGTATCTGGCATATGGTCTGCCTCAGCAGTAGGTATTCCATCTTGAGGTACAGATGATCTTCCATTTATCAATATATCTTGTATTTGAGGATCATTAATAAACCATCTAACTAAAAACCTATCCGAAACCTCAGCATTCTGTTCACCCTCCAATGAATTTCCGTATTTGTCTACAAAAAATTTAGTTACAACTGCTCCTAATTTTCTTAAATTTAAATAAGCATTTCTTGATCGCAGGGGATCGTATGTCCATCTAATTTCACCGATTCCCTGATTTGCAACATATAATGCTTGCGCAAGTTTAAGATTAAAACCTATGCCACCATCTCTTTGTTCTTCAGATACTCCCAACATATCTGATAAAACAAAAGAGTGGTCTTCTTGTACGTCGTATCCTCCGAATCCTGCTATAAATGCTATCAATTTTCCGGAGCTATCCCTTGCCCCCAAAACATGTCCTCCAGTATCTTTTGCTGTAACCCACATATGAGATGGGCAAACATCACGATCAACGAACCCCCATACTTCCTGCTGGAGCTGGACTGCTTCTTCTAATTTCTCTATTGTTTCTAGTGGAGAAATTTCATAGCTTTCCCCATGAATTTCTTTAACAAGGGAATGCCCACGCTGAGTAAACCCCAACCCCTCAGGAGTTAAGATTGTCCCATTTTCATTTATACTACCTTCTTGTTCTGTACCGTTTATCATAATTTATGATCAAATAAATAATCTACATTAAAAGGGGCATCTCCATTTTTTACTTCCTTTGTAGTATTTGAGTTCGGATTGTATATTACAGGTCCATAAATTGCAAATGTTTTATCTTGAATTTTTGCAGCAATCTTATCGCCCATTGAAAAATGCCAGTATTCGTAGGGATAGTTAGCAAAACCATTTTTTTCCATTACTTCACATAAAATTTTTCTGTTTCTTTTTGCCTCCTTGGATAAATTCGGAAAGGTTGTTTTGCTCTCCGGACCGGGATGAATATAAGGAACTCCCATGTCCACAGGATTGAAATTTTTGTCGACCAATACTACGTCAATCGCTGCTCCCGAAACATGAGCTGAAGTGTTTGGGGTTGAAGCGACAAATACGCCTGCAATTTCCAGAATTGATTCCTTATCAAGCTCTGGATATTTTTTAATAAAAGTTTTGACGCTTCTAGTAAAAGCAGCTTCCTGATCTTCCAATCTCCTATACATATATTCAAAGCGAAATAGTAAACTAAATTTGTTTATTTCTTCTGAGGCAGATAGAAGAGGATTTATCAACCCCTCACGTAAAAGAAAAAGCCTTTTACTTCCAGTAGCAGTTAGTTCGTTATTAAAAACCGCTTTAATTCCTTTTTGATTGAAAACTTCCTCAACGTCGACAAGTTTCTCATTAGATTCTTTTATCGGTATCGAAAAGTATGTTTTGTCAAACTCAACAGCCTCTTTTAAAGATAATGGAATCAAAGTAGATGGTATTTTTTTAGATTTATTTTTGTTCATACTTTATTCTTAACTACTAAAACATGCTCAGCGTTATTTTCACTTATTACCAATGATATCAATCCTTTAAGTTTTTTTAACGCTTTAAGATATTCTACATGCTCTTTCTTAATAATCTCTCCTTTTATGATCAAAGGAATCCCGGGAGGATATGGCACTATATCCTCCGCACAAACAAATCCTACTGCTTTATCAATTTTCTTTGCCGAAACGTTTTTTCCCATGACCTCATAAGAAGGTTTAGCTTTACCTATTATTGAAGGAAATTTGGGAAATTTAACTCCATTTTTATTTTTCTTTTTGTTCAGATTCTTAAGACATACCTTCAGTCTTTCTGCTGTCTCAAAAACCTCATGCT
>JACOXV010000071.1 GCA_016182225.1 Candidatus Levyibacteriota bacterium | reverse complement strand
TGATTTCAGGCTCAATCTCCAAATCCGTCAACTCTTTAACAATCTTTTTCAAACTATTTGATATTTGATATTTGATATTTGATATTTCGTTGTTCATAAACAGATTGTATCATAGCTATTAAAAAGCAAAAACAGCCTTTATGCTCAGTCCTATAGTTTGACATGCTCAGTTATATCTCATATAATAATTTTCTGTTCTATGCGTTCTAGGCAAATGCAACTGCCGCTCCGAAAGGATCAAGAGAACGCTTAGTCGCAACAGCTTCAAGCAACAGGAAAGGGATAAATATCGAAAGGTCGGTATAGGCAACAAAAAAGTGCTTACGGAGAAGTTAATGTCTCGCAAGAAGCTCAGAATCGCCGGTGTTTCGATCGTGGCTGCGTTATCTTTGCTTCTATCGATCGATTGGGATCGGTACAATCAACGCGAATCATGACCGCTGGGTCACAGTCGCCGAGATCGTTGCCGCATATCCGGAAGCTAGCGATATCGATATCGCAGCTGTCAGCGAGCTAATCGACCAAGTCCGACTTAGCAGTTTCAAAACCTGCAGGCCGTACAAATTTGACAGACTCGCTCTGAGAACCGGTACTCTACCAGAGGACTGGTACGACATCTCCCGCAAGGGCGTCTGCGAAGCTTCATATAGTGGTCGCAGGATACCTAAGTTCTGGGTCCGAAAGGACGAAGTGGCGAATCCAGCTCTCTGCACGCCTGACAGCTGCGAAAACTCAGTTCAATTTGGCCAGTGGTTCCATCATGCCAACGCTCTGACGCTTCGCCGCTTCAACAGCAAGGCGAGTTTCTTCGCGCTCTTCGATCTTCCGACGATCCAGGCCGACAAGATCATGGACTACTTCGCTGGAGACGAGGGCGCGTGGGTGCCAAATCCTGATGGGAGCATCCACTACAGCGGGCCATATCAGCTCGTTTTCGTGCCTCTGGCTTGGGTCGTGAAGGCTTACGATGTCATTTGGACCGCGGGTTATCTCGTCGGAGCAGATGACTTCATCGTCGTACCTGACTATCTCATACACTAAACTGAAGGTGTGGGGTGAGGAGTAGCTATTGAGGACTCATTTAGCCCTCCTCCCCCACCGTTCACAATCTCTTTCCTGTTGCCTTTTTTTACCAACTTCTTACTCCCCTTTTATATTGCTCATATTGCTTCCAAGTATTATCCAATTGCAGGACCCGCCTTCACAGTTTGACAACTGTTTCGGCGAGGCAAGAAAGGAGGTGCATATGGGAATAATAGATAAATTTTTCCAAAAAATCAGAAATAAAGCAGAAGATCTGCGGGATGAAGCTCAGGAAAAACAATCAGGCGCAAAAGGCGGAATTCAAAGACTAAAAGAAAAATGGGAAGAAGAAGACGCCGAAAGTAGAATCCAATCAGGCAGAAACAGAATGGAGGAAGAACTCAATGATCTTACTTAACCCACCACTTTTTGCCATCTGAAACAATATGGATTGTTCCGTCTTTATCTGTTCTTAATATGCTTACTTTATGTTTTTTGGCCAAATCAAGCGTGCTTTTGTGAGGATGGCCAAATTTATTATTTTCACCGACTGAAATCACGGCAACTTCTGGATTTAAAGAATATAACAAACTATCACTCAGAGCATCTTTTGAACCATGATGACCAACTTTAAATACATCTATGTCCTTTATTTCATTCTGAATAGCACTTAGTATTTGGGATTCTGCATCACCTGACAATAAAACTTCAAATTTGCCATAAGAAAGAAGAATTACAATTGAAGAACTGTTAATGTCCGAATATGATATCTTTTGATCTTTTATTGAATTAAAATCAGAATTCGGCCAGATAACTTTTAGCCTCAGGCTATTTTTCTCTGAAAAATAATTTCCACTGTGCAAATACTTAGCACTCACTCTTTTTTCTGCTATTTGATCTTGTAGTATTTTCCATGTTTGAGTGTCACTGCCTAAGGAATTTGTATAAAAAGACTTCAATTTATATCTTTTTATTACATCTATAAAACCAGTGAAATGATCTGCATGCGGATGGCTAAGAATTCCAGCCTCAACCTCTCTATCCCAGAATGGCACATAGCTGGAAAGGCAATTTATTATACTCTTATCCGGTCCGGAATCTATTAGAATTTCCGCTGAATTCGGAGTTTTTATCAAAATTCCATCTCCCTGCCCAACATCACAGATATAAATGTGCAGTTTTCCGTCTTCATATTGAAAATATTGAATTACAAACAAAAAAACAAGCGCAAATGAGGCTGTGAAAACTATAAAAAATCCCTTCTTCATATTATTTTCTTAAGTCTTAATAGAAATGCAAAAAGAATTAAATAATATGAAATTAAATATTGCCATGGCAGCAAAGACAAATCTAGCTGACCGTCTAAATTCCCGAACAATCCCACAATTCTCTCGAAGTAAATTAGAAATGGCAAGGCAAGATAAAGGAAGATTGAGAAAAAAGATGATATAAAAATAAGAACCGAAGCAATTCCTCCGATAAGCATAAGGATAGGCACGGTCCAAAGAACCAAAGCATTTACTAAAATAGACCATAGTGAGTATACTCCGAAGCTGTGAATCAATATCGGAAGCGTGAAAACTTGAGCAACTATGGTAGTAGAAATATCATC
>JACOXV010000022.1 GCA_016182225.1 Candidatus Levyibacteriota bacterium | reverse complement strand
ACTACCTTGACTAAAAGAATGGCTGAGGATTTGTCCTCTTTTCTTAAAGAACGCGGAATAAAAGTATCTTATCTTCACTCCGATATTGAGACATTAGATCGGCAGGACGAGCTCGATAAACTTAGACGAGGTGATTATAATGTGTTGGTGGGAATAAATTTATTAAGGGAAGGACTAGATCTTCCGGAAGTATCTCTTGTGGCAATCCTTGACGCTGATAAAGAAGGTTTTTTAAGAAGTAAGGCTTCTCTTATTCAGATCATGGGGAGGGCTGCGCGTCACGTGGATTCCGAAGTAATAATGTATGCAGACAATAAAACTGGGTCTATGATAAATGCCATAAAAGAAGTTGAAAGAAGAAGAGAAGTTCAGATCAAATATAACAAAAAATACAAAATTAAACCCACCTCAATCCAAAAAGCAATAAGGGCAAGGCTTATAGAGCAAGAAGAAGAGGATAAGAAGTCAGCAGACTTTATATTAAAACTTCAAAAAAAAGAAATCCTTCTCCCAGATGAAAAAGACATCTTGATACGAAGGTTGACAGCAGAAATGAGAGAGTCTGCAAAAGAACTAGACTTTGAAACCGCAGCAATCCTCCGCGATCAAATCAAACTACTCAAACAATAGTTTCCCACACCTTTCCCACACCAGGTTCGTTCTACGTAGACACATAAGGAATTATTTCGAAATTCTTCGGAGGGCTTTGTCTTTTTCGATGGGATTAATTTTTGCTTTTCGAACTGTTGTCTGAAGTATCTCAATTGTTTGGTCATAAGTCTGTCGATCGATAGGATAAGGAGTGGCATCCTTTCCGCCGTGAGCAAAAGAATAGCGCGCAGGATCCTGATATGAGGGTTCTGCGCCGTAGATGATTTCACTGACTAAGCTAAGAGCCCGGATTGTTTTTCCTCCCACTCCTTTAATCGAAAGCAAACTTTCAAAATCCGCAGGAGTTTCATAAGTAACTTTTTGTAAAATTTTTTCCAAATATTTGCTCTTAGTAAAATCTTCCATTTCAACTTGATGATGGGCAAACTCCACTCCGTCAAACTCCGCAAACACAAACTCCTGCTGCCCTACATAGCCTCCTAAGGCCTGGCCTTGCAAGGCTGGCGCGCTATGGGATGAGTTTTGTTTGAAGGCGATCATTCGAGAGACAGCTCCCGAGTGTTTTCGGAGTAATTCAATGTCTTTCATAAGAGTTTTGTATCCTGAATCGACAAGCTCAATTGAGATATCTTTGTTCTTTTTGCTTTTCTTCGCGACTAAATTCCTTGTTTGCTTCCTGAATAACTGTGATGCAATCCCCTTGTGTGGTTCTTCTGTAAATGTAATATCCGCTGGATTATCGCTGTACCAATGGTAACGTCGGGCTGTAGCGTTTTCGGTATTCATTCCCTGTTGAACCACAGTCCACGCTCCATTTCGACTAAAGAAAAAGGCGTGGTGATAAAGTGTGTAATCGTCTTGAATAAGAGAGGAATCAACTTTTGCAGACATTTTTGAGGAGTAAACAAGTTTGTCTGTGACGGTTTGGGGAAGACTTAATACTCTTCCCCACTCAGCGATCTGATCGGGAGTTTTTCTTGAAGTCGCACCTTTTCCTCCCGCGATAAAAATTCCGAGCTCTTTTTCTCTTCCACGAATTGCCTCTTTCAATGCAGCGGTTAAGATGGTTGTCAAACCGGAAGCATTCCAGTCAAAAGCAAGTACTGTTCCCAATGACTGAAACCAAACAGGGTCTGCAATTCTCTTTATATATTCATCCGGTCCATATTCTTCTATCAAAACGTCTGTCATAGACCTGCCAAGCTTTACCATTCTTTCGAAAAGCCATGGCGGACACTTTCCATTATCAAGTGTAAATGTAGCAATTCCTCGTTTCATCCAGAAATATTTTCAATCAGCTCTATTTTATCCAAATTATTGCTCGGATCAAGCAGTATGCCGACTGCATCGATTCTCAAACTATCGGGAAGACCTTTATGAGTGTGTTTATAAAATTCCGCTGTTTTTATAAGAGATTTTAGTTTGAAATATGATATCTGTTCGAAAGGAGTACCGTAAAGATTTGTGCTTCGGGTCTTTACTTCAACAAAAACCAAGGTCCGTCCTTGAATAGCAATGATGTCTATTTCGCCGTACCCTTTTCTGAAGTTTCTTTCAATTATTTTATAACCCTTTTTTCTCAGGTAGTCACAGGCAATGTTTTCGCCTTTTATGGCAGTAGGATTTACAATCCTCATTTATTATTTTGTGGATCTCAAATGATATAGTCTTGCTCTTCTTGGAGTTTTTTTAGGATGTTCCTTTAATTTTACGTCTTCTATGTTTGGGGAATTAACAGGCCAAATTCTCTCTACTCCAGTACCCCCAACCATTTTTCTGACAGTAAATGTTTTATTCTCTCCTCTGCCTTTAATTTGCAAAACAGCTCCTTCAAAAACCTGAGTTCTGGTTTTCTCACCCTCTCTGATTTTTGAAAAAACTCGAATAATGTCGCCTGGTCTAAAATCGATTGTCTTTAACATAAGGTCTACATTATAGCTTAAAGCTTTAAAATTCTCAATTATTTTTTATGCATGCCTCGATGAAGCCTAAAAACAACGGATGGGGATTAAGGGGCCTGCTTTTATATTCGGGATGACCTTGAGTTCCGAGATAAAAAGGATGATCTTTTTGAGAGAGTTCCACAATTTCTACCAAATTCTCCTCAACTGACCTGGCACTTATAATTAACCCCGCCTTTTCAAACCTATTTGAATATTCATCATTAAACTCATACCTGTGCCTGTGCCTTTCGGAGGTTAGTCCTTTTGATTTATCTATAAAATCATTGTATTTCTCATAAAGCTTGTAGGCAATTGTTTCCTGTTTAACAACCGCTTTCCATCCACCGAGCCTCATGGTTCCCCCATATGCTCGACGCTGCATTATTTCTTTTTGTTTTGGCATAAGATGAATTACGTGATTTTTTCCTTTCTCATCATTTTCTTCAGTGTTAGCATCTTTAATTTTCAGAATATCTCTCGCATAAGAAACAACTGCCAGCTGCATTCCATAACATAGACCAAGGTATGGAATTTTTTTGTCTCTTGCGTATCCCGCAGCTTTTATCATCCCCTCTGCTCCTCTTATTCCCCAACCTATAGGAACGATCAAACCATCAGGTCTGCCTATAAGCTTCTCCAAATTTTCTCCATTTTCTATTTTTTGTGCATCAATCCAATACGTTTTAACACCTACTCCAAGCTTATAAGATGCATGGTCCAGCGCGTCAAAAAGTGCAGCATAAGAATCTCGAAGTTCATAATCTCCCGTGCCAAAATACTTTCCAACTATTGCAATGTTTATATATTTTTCCTGTTCCTTAACTTTCTTAATGCTTTCAACAAATTCAGACCATTTTTTAAGATCGTGACCTTTTAATTCAAGATTAAACTTATGTAGGATTTTTCTTGCAAGATCTTGCTTTTGAAGAACTAAAGGCACTTCATAAACAGATGGCAAATCAGGACTAGAGATAACATTCTCAGGTTCTATATTGCAAAAAAGTGCCAAACGGTCTCTCCTTCTCTGATCAAGGAACCTCTCTGATCTGGTAATTATAAAATCCGGTTGAATTCCGAGGGAATTTAGTGTTCGAACTGATAATTGAGTAGGTTTTGTCTTCGGTTCTCCTAAATGAGCTGGAGTAGGTACATAGCTTACATGAATATGTAAAACATCTCCAGGGTTTTTAAGAGTCATTATTCTGGAAGCTTCATAGTAAAAAACATTTTGATACTCCCCAGCTGTTCCGCCTAGTTCAATAACAACAATATCCGCATTTTTTTTCTGGCCCAACTCCTTAAGTTTTCTTATTATTTCATCAGTAATATGGGGGATTGCTTCAACGTCTTCTCCTTTGTATTCGAATCTCCTTTCTCTTTCAATTACAGTTGAGTAAATTTCACCCATTGTTACAAAGTTATCTTTTCTCATATCTTCACCTAAAAACTTCTCATAGGTGCCTATATCCATGTCTGCTTCTGTACCATCTTCACAGAGAAAAGGGTCTCCGTGTTCGATGGGATTAATTGTTCCTGCATCGAGATTAAGATAATTTTCAAATTTAATCGGGGAAACTTTATATCCTGCAGATTTTAGGAGAAGTGAAATTGATGCTGAGGCTATGCCCTTTCCGATGCCTGAAATGACTCCGCCGGAGACAAAAATGTATTTAACTCTTTTATCCTGTCTGCCGGCAAGCAAGGTTTTTTTATTTCTATCGGGCACAATCTATTATACCCGAATTGCCAGAAATTAGTCAAATTGAGGGAACAATAATCTATACGTCTCTTTGTCTCAAGTGATCTCGCACTTCAAGGATTCGACCTTTGTCTAAAAGCTCCTGATAAGATTCCCCTCTTAGGACGCCTCTTCTCCTACTCAAGCCAGAGGCTTCTCTCCTGTTTGCTAAATCATTCTCTGGATCCATTACTCCCGATCTTAATCTTTCCCTAATTTCCAGATCTGCCTCTTCATCAGGACGAAATCCTTGATCTATTTCTGCTTGAGTTAAAACTGTTGGATCTCCTTCTCCCATAAGCTAATTATATCAAAAATATAACTACTTTATTTACCCTGCCAGATTTACTTGACAAAGAATTAAAAAGGGAGTAAAAAAGGTTGCAAGGAGGCGGGTTCATGTATACTTTAAAAAGCTGGGCAAAGGCCCAGTTTTTTATTAAGCTATTTGATCTGGTGACCGTACTTTGCTCGAACCTAAGAGATTTGATTACTCCGGGTTTAATTTTACAATTAAACGCCCTTAAAGCCCATATAAATATTAAAAGCTTTAAGTATTTCTTAAGTTAAGTATATCAATACTATCAAAAGTGCATTGATCGATATCCCACTCAGAAATTTTTTTAAAGTCGTTGTTTCTTTCTTCAGTATTAAAGACATGCGAATGAACGACAAATCCGGCTGAGTGTAATTTATCTACAAGAATACCCTGCCCAAATTGCTCTAATATTTTTAGTGAGATATGGAGTCTGTTAGCTTTTGCTAATTTTCCCCAGCCAATTAACTTTTGTTGGACTAATTCTGGTGTCATCCACTCTTGAAAAAAGAAATCATGAAAAATCACTCCTAATGGTATTTTGGGAAAGGCATCCTTAATATAAGGTGCTAGAGGAATTTCGCTTGTAGTTAATTCAAGATCAGTTTGAGGAAAGTTATTTAATATTTCTTTTAGTTGTTGGAGAATTTTAGTATCAAATTCTTTGATCTCTATCTCAATTCTGCCTTTTGAATGGATTTTCTTCAAAATGTCTTTAAGACTAGGATACTTTTTGTTTCTATCAAACAAAAAGTTATTAACGACAATAATTTCTCCATTATGAAGATGAACATCTAGTTCTACGCCATCAGCCCTTTTTTCAAAAGCTGATAAAAATGCCTCCAAAGTGTTCTCCGGAAAAGAAACTGTATCACCACGATGTGATATGAATAAAGGCGTTTTGTGTAATCTACTGTTCATTTATGTCTATTTCTGTCACTTTCTGAGCGGTGGACCGGATTTGAACCGGCGACCTCTTCCTTGGGAAGGAAGCATTCTACCGCTGAACTACCACCGCAGCAAACGAATTATATCATTTAACACGGCTACGATGAAAAGCTTAACTCTATCTGGGTAGATTTAATTTCTGTCCAGGAACTATTACATCTGGATTTATCAGGCTGTTCACTTTTGCCACTTCACTCCATTTATAACCATCGCCATAGGCCCTTACTGAAATATCCCATAAATTATCTTCTTCAACCACTGTATAATCTGCGCTATTTATTCTCATGGTGTTTGTTGATATTGTTGAAGGAACTGGAGTCACAGTAGGAGACGGTGCAGCTTCAGCTTTTTGTTCACTTTTTATTTCTGGTAAAACCAATTTTGTTCCAACCTCAATTAAATCCGGATTTGAAATATTATTAGCTTTCGCAATCTCTCTCCATAAATCAATATTTCCATATTCTTTTAATGCAATTGTAGAAAGCCATTCTCCTTCAGCGACTGTATAGATCCTTTTAGTTGTTTCCTGTCTTTCTTTTTCCGCCTGGTCTCTTCCAAAATCTATATTTAAATTACTAAACCCACCTTCTCTTCTTAGAAAAACAAACAAAACCACTGCTAGAATCAAAACCACTAACGCGCCTAAAATTAAGCTTACATATGACTCTCCTGTCTTTATTTGAGAAAGATAATTTGAGAGAAGTTTACTTTCGTTGATCTTTGAAGCAACACTAGACTCTTTTTCCCCAGAAGATTTACTTATTTTTTTTCTCGGCATTTTCCTCCTTCCTAAGGCAGAGATAGGGGCTTGCGGGCTCGACCGGATTCGAACCGGCGATCTCCTCCGTGACAGGGAGGCGTGATAGGCCTCTTCACTACGAGCCCAGAAAAGACAGCTAATATCCTAACAGACATTAAAAGCCAAGTCAATCTTTAGCTTGTATGGATTGTTTTGAAATGCTATCATCGGGACAAACGTGACAAATAAAGAAATAGCAAAACTTTTTCGAAACATAGCTGCAGCTTATAGAATTAAAAACGAGAAAAAATTCTATTTTCAGATGATTGCTTATGAAAATGCTGCAGACACAATAGATGCACTACCTGAGCAATTGAAAAACCTCTATAAAGAAGGCAGGCTGGAAAACGTCCCAAATATTGGAAAAACCATAAAAGGAAGAATTGAAGAGCTTTTTAAAAAAGGTAAAGTCTCCCATTTTCAGCACGTTCTAGAGGGAATCCCTCCCGCTGTTTTTGAAATTATGGAAATCCCCAGTATGGGACCTAAAAAAGCATTTAAATTATCCCTTGAATTTAACATTATAAAACCAGAAACTGCCATAGATATGCTTGAAAAAATAGCTAAGTCAGGGGAAATCTCCAAAGTTCCGGGATTTGGAGAAAAATCTGAAAAAGATATCATCAGAGCAATAGAAGAGTTTAAACTTGGAAAAGGTAAAACTACCAGGATGGTGGTACCAATCGCCTATGAAGCAGGACAAAAAATACTCGAATATCTTTATTATTCTAAATATGTCAAACAGGCCGAACTATTGGGAAGTTTAAGAAGAATGATGCCCACTGTTGGGGATATTGACATTGCAGTATCCACTGATAAACCAAAAGAAGTAATTAATCACTTTATAAAAATGCCCTCTATTGAGAGAGTAATTGAAAAAGGTCCATCTACTGTTTCCGTACTAGCCTTGGGAGGCAAGCAAGTAGATTTAATGTCACAGCCTCCGAAATCATTCGGCTCTCTTCTCCAGCATTTTACCGGAAGCAAAAACCACAATGTGCACTTACGAGAAATTGCACTTAAAAAAGGGATGTCTCTCTCTGAAAGAGGAATAAAACTAAAAGAAAATGGGAAAGTTATCCTAAAAACATATGACACAGAAGAGAAATTTTATAAAGCATTGGGGATGGATTGGATACCGCCAGAAATCAGAGAAGATTTAGGAGAAATAGAAAAAGCTCAAAAACATGATCTTCCAAATCTCATAGAATTATCAGATATACGCGGAGATTTCCATATCCACTCAAGTTTTCCAATAGAACCAAGCCATGACCTTGGAAGAAACTCAATTGACGAAATGCTAAATAAAGCAAAGAGCCTTAATTATGAATATCTAGCTTTTTCTGAGCATAATCCAAGTATTTCCAAACATACTTCAAGGCAAATTTATGATTTAGTCGCCAAGAGAAATGATGAAATCGATAAAGTCTCCCAACTATACAAAATAAAAATTATAAAAATGATGGAAGTAGACATACTTCCTAGCGGAAAACTAGCCGTGGATGATAAAGTTCTCAATATTCTTGATGGAGTCATAGTGTCTATTCATTCTGTATTTGGAATGGATATAGGTCAGATGACAGAAAGAGTCTTGAAGGGGCTTTCGCATGAGAAAGCAAGAATACTTGCACATCCTACAGGAAGGTTACTTAACAAAAGAAATGGGTATGAACTAAATTGGGACAAACTTTTTGATTTTTGCAAAAAAAATAAAAAAATTATTGAAATAAATTCATGGCCGTATAGACTTGACCTTCCTGACCCTCTTATCCGAGAAGCAAAAAAGTATGGAATTAAATTTTCCATCGATACGGACAGCCACGCAGCCGAGCAAATGGAACTAATGCGGTATGGAGTAGCACTGGCCCGGCGGGGGTGGGCTGAAAAAGATGACATATTGAATACTTTTGACTATAATAGGATGATAAAGATTTTAAAGGGAGGTGAGTAAATTGAATCCATTAATAATTATTGCAATTGTCGTTGGAGGAATTCTCCTATACATTTGGTTTTTATACAATACTCTTATATCTACAAAGCTTAGAGTATCTGAAGCTTTTTCCCATATAGATGTTCAATTAAAAAGAAGAGCTAGTCTTATCCCCAATTTGATAGAAACCGTTAAGGGGTATGCCAAGCATGAAAAAGATCTTCTTGAAAAAATAACGCAGTTAAGATCAGAAATTGTCTCAAATAAAGGCGTCGAGGATAAAGCAAAAGCAAATAACATGCTTTCGGACGCTCTCAAGTCTCTTTTTGCAGTTGCAGAAAACTATCCGCAGCTTAGAGCTAGTGAAAATTTTAAAGAGCTTCAGGGAGAATTATCAGACACTGAAAATAAAATTGCTTACGCAAGACAATTCTATAACAGTCAGGTTCTCGACTATAACACAAAATTGGCAATTTTTCCCAATGTTTTTATCGCAAGGATCTTAAATCTTGCGCCTGCAGAGTTCTTTGCAGCTTCTGAAGAAGAGAAAAAAGAAGTAAAAGTTTCTTTCTAATTTTTGCGATGAATATTTATTCAGCTATTTCTTCAAACAAGTGGAAGACATGGTTCATCATGTTGTTTTTTGTATTAATTATATCCACACTAACTTTCGTATTTAGCAAAGCATTTGACTTTGGATTATCTTTTGTAGGTATCGCACTCATTATTTCTGCAGTAATGAGCGTTGGAAGCTTTTATTACTCGGACAAATTAGTACTAGCTACATTAAAAGCCAGAAGAATAGATCTGAAGGATAATCCGGAGCTTTTTAGAGTTGTTGAGAATTTAAGCATAGGCGCCGGACTCCCCATGCCTAAAATTTATATTATAGATGACCCTTCCCCAAATGCATTCGCGACAGGCAGAGATCCAAAACACGCTGTAGTATGCGCCACAACCGGATTGTTAAATCTTCTGAACAAAACAGAACTTGAAGGAGTTATAGCGCACGAACTCTCCCATGTAAAAAATTATGATATTCGTCTTATGACTGTTGTTGCTATTTTAGTAGGATCGATAGCAATCATGGCGGATATCTTCCTACGAAGTATGTGGTTTGGAGACAGAGATAGCGATAGAAAAGGAAGCGCTGGGGCAATCTTTCTAATTATTGGCATCATCCTTGCAATCCTATCTCCTCTTGCTGCTACTCTTATTCAACTTGCAGTTTCCAGAAAAAGAGAATTTCTTGCTGATGCATCAGGCGCTCTTTTGACTCGTTATCCGCAAGGACTGGCAAGTGCTTTAGAAAAACTAGAAAAAGACAAACAGCCTCTTAGAAGCGCCAATCATGCCACCGCACATCTTTTTATAGAAGATCCGTTTCAAAAAGAATCTCTCAAGGGTTTTCTTTCATCACTATTTAATACTCATCCCCCCATCCATGAGAGGATAAGAATTTTAAAATCAATGTAATATGAATTTCAATTTTCCACTTTTAATTGGAAAAGCTTCACTTTTTTTTATCAGGGCCCTTCGTCTTGGGTCAGGTTCAACTTGGCCAGGACACATCGTACTTAGTATTAATCCAAACTTCGTTAATCAAATTCTCAAAAAATCCGAAATTAAAATTATAGTTATTGCCGGAACAAACGGAAAAACAACAACTGGAAAACTAATCTCAACAATTCTTAAAAAGGATAATAAAAAAGTAATTAGAAACGCCTCCGGCGCTAACTTATTAAATGGTCTAGCAACATCGCTAATTTGGGGTTCCGATATGTCAGGAAAACAGAAAGAAGATTATTTAATTTTCGAAAGCGACGAAAATGCACTTCCTCAAGTCATAAAACAAACAAATCCGGATTATATTATTGCTCTTAACTTATTTAGAGATCAACTCGACAGATATGGCGAAATTGATAGTATTGCAAAAAAATGGAAAACAGCCTTCAGCATCTTAGATTCAAAAACAACATTAATTTTAAACTCCGATGACCCACAGATGGCTCAACTAGCAAGTGGTACAAAAGCGAAAAGCTTATTTTTCGGATTAGATGAGTTAGGAAAAGATAAAACTTCACACGGCGCAGATACCACATATTGTCCCAGATGTTTTGAAAAATTAAATTTTGAAACCGTTTTCTTCTCGCATCTTGGAATTTGGCAGTGCCCTAATTGCAAACTTAAAAGACCAAAGCCCGATCTATCAAAACTTTTGTCTTATCCTTTGAGCGGAACATATAACAAGTACAATGCATTGGCAGCTGCCCTTTTTGCTAAATCAGAAAATATTAAACAACAAACAATAGAAGCTGCCTTTAAAAATTTCACTCCTGCTTTTGGCAGACAGGAAAAAATGAACTTCCAGGGAAAAAACGTGCAGATTTTCCTTTCTAAAAATCCCACAAGTTTTAATGAATCCTTAACAACTGTTGAGGAGTTGAGAGGAAAAAATTTGTTAATTTTACTTAATGACAGAATTCCTGATGGACTTGACGTCAGCTGGATTTGGGACATAAATTTTGAAGAAATCTTGAATAAAGACAAGAATATTGCTGTATCTGGTGACCGAGTATATGACATGGCCCTTAGACTTAAATACGCCGAACAGTTTACTCATGTTGAGCCAAATTTGAACAATGCAATAAATAAGATGATTGAAAATTTAGAAAAAG
>JACOXV010000037.1 GCA_016182225.1 Candidatus Levyibacteriota bacterium | reverse complement strand
TAAATCCAATTTTCATACTACCTCTGCCCCCGGTTCGACTTCTTCTGTTGGTGCCAATAAAACTGTTTTTTCTTTGGCGTCGATTGCTAAAATCATTCCCTGACTTTCTATTCCAAGAAATTTTCGATATTCCAAATTCACCACAAAAGGAAATTCTCGTCCCACTAGTTCCTCAGGCGAATAAGATTTAGCAATTCCCGAAACGATCTGGCGTTTATCTGATCCAAAGTCTACGTCAAGTTTCAGAAGCTTATCGGATTCTTCTACGTTTTCTGCAGAAGTAACTCTTCCAATTTTTATTTTTATTTTTTTGAAGTCGTCAAAAGTAATATTGTTCATAACTTATAACTTATAATTTATAACTAATAACTATGTGATCCATTTTCTATTATCCTTTTCAATCAGGTCGCTTGATTCTTCTGGTCCCCAACTGCCTGCTTCATAAGTTGACATGTTTTTTTCATTCTTCCAAACTTTTAACATATTATCCAGTAGACTCCAGGAACTATGAATCTCATCGGATCGGGAGAAAAGTGTTTGGTCTCCGGCAAAAATATCAAGTAAAATTTTTTCATAGGCATCAAGCCCTGATGTCCCAAATCCTTCCTGGTAATGAAATCGCATATTCACGGGTTCTAGAGCTAGCTTGGCTCCGGGCTTTTTGGCAATAAATCGAAGCGAAATTCCTTCATCCGGTTGAATTCTAAAAGTAATTACATTTCCTATTTCCGGACAGCCATATTCTTTAAATAAAATGTGGCATGTCTGGATAAAAACAACAGAAATTTCAATTATCTCTTTTTCCATTTTCTTTCCGGCACGAACATAAAAAGGAATCCCCTCAAAGCGCGGAGTATCCACGAATAATTTTAGCGCTGCAAAAGTCTCCGTCTGAGAATCAGGAGACACTCCCTTTTCATCCTTATATCCCTTGTATTGGCCTCTTATAACAGGAGAATCATTGACTAGCTTTATAGAAGCGGTTACCTTTGCTCTTTCGTTTCTAATATCATCTTTTGTAAAACTTTTCGGCTGCTCCATTGCAACAGCGGAAATAAGCTGCATAACATGACTTTGAACAATATCGCGAAGTATTCCTATCCCATCAAAAAAATTTCCTCTATTTTCTATTCCTTCTTCTTGTGCCCATGTAATTTGAACATGGTCTATGTGGGTTTTATTCCAAACCGGCTCAAAAATTCCATTGGCAAACCTAAAAGCCAGCATATTCTGAACTGTTTCTTTTCCCAAATAATGATCTACTCGAAAAATTTGTTTTTCTTCAAATATTTCTGACAGTTTTAAATCAAGCTCTTTTGCTGTTTCTAAGTCTTTTCCAAAAGGTTTTTCAATAATTACCCTTGTCCATTTATTGCTTCCTTGCCCACATCCCTCTGATAATTTGGTTGAAACAAGTTTGTCCAATATATCTGCGTAATGTGATGGCGGAGTTGCCAAATAGAAAAAACGCGCAATACAGGCTCTCATTTTTTCATCCAGGCTATTCAATTTTTTAATAAGATTTTGATATCCTTCTTCCTCTTCAAAAGTTCCTTTTTGATAGTATAAATGCTTTGAAAATTCTTCCCAGCCCTCTCTTCTCTGATCTTCTTCAAAAGAATTTTTAAACTCTTCTTCGCTCCAATCCCTTCTCGAATATCCAATGACAAAAAAATCATCTGGAAGCATTTTTTGATTGAAAAGAGAAAGAAGGCCAGGAATTAGCTTGTTATGCACCAAATCTCCCGTGGCTCCAAAAATTATCATCACAAAGGGACTTTTAAGTTCTTTGAAGACTTCGAGGTTATCCTGCATACAAAAGATATTATATGTCTTGACACGTAAAACTTCAAAGAGTATATTTATGGCGCAATGGCAGTATCATCCACTTTAGAAACATTATTTACTAGCCCCGTCTTATCTGAAGAATACAGAAATCAATATGCCAAAGAGGCAGGAGCCGTAATGAAAGATTTAAAAGATACATTGACTGCGGCAGTTCCAAATTTAGGGGGAAGTATTCCGTTAAGAGACGGCGAAGGAGATGAATGGATGTTGGACTTTGGTCCTCCCCATGAAGATTACGGATATAAATGGGTCGTATATACCCCCACAACATCAAACACTGAAAGAAGAAAACCAAAGGTGCAACTATTTCTTGACCCGCGGGGCAGTATGTCTACAGGTCATCATGACATTAACGTCACGGGTATGCCAGCTCTAGACTTTGCGAGATCACTAACAGCAAAGCTTTTAGCTCCTATAAAAGAT
>JACOXV010000043.1 GCA_016182225.1 Candidatus Levyibacteriota bacterium | reverse complement strand
TTTTTTGGCGCTTTTTCAGATATCGGTTTTCATATAACTATTATTAATGAGATGAATAAAAAGACAGCGAGTAGCTTATTGTTCGGAACTTACCTTTGGATTAAAGTAGCAATTTCAATTTTTTCATTCCTAATTCCCGTAGCTGTCCTGATCTTTTTTCCTTACTCATCATTTGAAAAAACTGCAATTATGATAGGCGCAATAGCTTTTGGAATAGGAAATCTAATTGGCTATGGCAACACATTTCTTCAGTCGAAGATAAAACTAGATGTTGTTACCTACATAGATGTGATAAATAAAGTGATAACAGTTGGTCTTATCTCTCTTTTTGTATATCTCAAGCTTAATTTATTCATAATTCTTACTTCTGTGTTAATAGGAAATACGGTTTCTCTTTTTCTTACGTTTATATCAATTAAAAATTACGTTTCCCTGTCTCTTGAGTTTGATAAAAAACTTGCTTTAAAGCTGACAAAAATAAGTCTGCCTGTAGGAATTGCATCAATTCTTTCTTTTGTATATTTTAGACTCGATACCATAATTCTTTCTGTCATTAAAGGCAGCAGGGAGGTTGGAATTTATAGTCTGTCTTATAGAATATTTGAAAATTTTCTTATATTTTGGTCATTTTATGTAGCGAGTTTCTACCCATTATTGTCTAAATATTATAATGCAGATGATTTACTCCAATATAAATCCTTGCTTAAAAACTCAATTATCTTAGCTTTAGGTTTTGGATTGTTTATTATTTTTGTGGGCTTTATATTTTCGCCATTTTTGGTAAAAATCTTAGGAGGAGACTTATTCTTCGAAAGTGTTTTACCCCTAAAAATTCTTTTATTTGCCGCTCTCTTTTTCTTTATTAATAATTTACTCTATTACGTTTTTTTCATAAAGAAAAGATCAGATATTTTAGTGAAAAGTTTAGTAATTTCCTTGGGATTTAACTTAATTTCCAATTTATTTTTAATCCCCAAATATGGTTACATAGGCGCAAGTTTCTCTACAATCGCAACAGAAATATTTCTTTTTGGGTTGTATTTTTTCGCATTTAAAAGGATTAATGGATTTTTAAAATGAAAAAAAAGATAGCGATAATAAGAGGAAAGTTTCTTGCAGACTATGATATTGCCTCGTTTGAAGTACTAAGCGGAAAATATGACTTTACAGCTTTTGGGTCAAAGACTTCGACAAAAACTGAATTCAAATTTCCAACCGTAAGATTGTTTAGTCCTATGGACATTCCTAATTTCCCGTATAAAATGCCTATACTTAACCGTCTTTTTGTGGATGCGCATTATTTAATTGGATTAGAAAGTAGTTTAAAAGGATTTCCGAGACTTATTTCCATTTCACAAGACAGGCATTGAATGCAAAAAGAAAGGGAAATGTTAAAAAAGTCATAATAACTGTTTTAGAAAACATTCCCTTTAACAATGAAGGAATTTGGGGAAGAAAAAAATTTAAAAAGAGAACACTTTCTGAAGCGGATTATTTTATTGCCGCAACTTTTGACGCTAAATTAGCTTTAATTAAAGAAGGAGCTGACGAAGAAAAAATTTCAGTTATAGGTCTTTCAGTAGATACTAGCATGTTTTTTCCGGATAAAAACTATATCTCAAAACAAAAAACCAGTAAAGACATAAATATACTTTTCGTTGGCAGAATTGAGAAATTTAAGGGTGTTTTCGATGTAGTTGCCTCTTTTAATCAAGTTGTAAAAAAATTCCCTGATAAAAAAATTTCTCTCACTCTTGTAGGGAAAGGATCAGAAGAAAATCAATTATTAAATAAAATTAGAGAGTATGGATTAGATAATAAAGTTTTATTAAAAAATGTTAAGTATGGGAATATTCCTGATCAATACAGAAAAGCCGATATATTCGTAGGCCCGAGCAAGGAAGATAAATATTGGAAAGAACAGTTTGGGATGGTTTTTGCCGAGGCGATGGCAAGCGGACTTCCCGTGATTACCTCAGCGAGCGGATCGATAAAAGAGGTGGTGGGAAAAGACGCTTTTTTGGTAAAGCCGGGAAATGTAGGGGAAATTATTAAATGTCTTTCAGATTTGATAGAAAATTCAGCCAAACGTATAGAATATTCAAAAAAGTCCAGAAAAAGAGCGGAAAAATATCTAAGCAATAAGGTAGCAGCGGATAAGCTGGATGTTGTTTATAAAAAACTTTTATGAAGATATATATCGCTACAGTTCATTTTGGAGATAAATTAAAGCTTACAAAAGAGTTTGTCCAACAGTTTTTCCAGATAGAGCAGTTTGAAGAAATTGTTATAGCAAATAATAATAAAGACAATTTAAAAATTAAATTGCCTCATGTAAAGGTTATAAATAATAAAAAAAATTTAGGATGGGGTGGCGGGATTAATTCTACATTTCCCTATATCCTTTCTAAAAAGCCTGATTATGTATTTATTGTAAATAATGATTGTATTTTAGAAAAGCCAATTCTTGAAAAATTAAGTGATTTTCTTGAAAAAAATAAAGATGCGGGAATTGTCAGCCCGGTATTAAAGTTTGAAAATAATAGAAAGCACTATTTTGATTTAGGTGGATTCATAAACTATAAAAGGGGAGAGATAAAGCATAAAAATTCTTTGTCGATTAAATCTAAAAAACCGTACGAAATAGATTTTTCCGGTACGGTTTTAGTAAAAGAAGATGTATTGAGAAAAATAAAAGGTTTTGATGAGAATTTTTTTCTTTATATGGAAGATGTGGACTTTTGTTTACGTGCAAAAAAAATAGGGTATAAAATTTTTATACAACCTTCCGCAGTGATATCTCATCTGGGCAGCGCCACAGTAGGAAGGGAGAGTCCTAAAGCAGTCTATCACCAAACAAGAAGCTCTCTTCTTTTTGTTAAAAAATATTTTGGATTCTCAATTAATTCCCTAAAATTTTATTTAACAGCGTTTGTGGTAGTAATTAGAAGACTTAAGCACTTTTATTCAGGCAGATATGCGCTTCTTGCGATTTACGACTTGATTTTAGAAAAAAATAGATTGAATTCATAATTTTTTTGGTATAATCCGAAAGCCTTATGGTTAAAAAATTTGAAAAAATAATAAAAGGAAAAACGATAGTAGTTACCGGTGGAACAGGATCTTTTGGTAAATATATATCGGGAGAACTTGTTAAATATGCTCCAAAAGAAATAAGAATCTTTAGCAGAGACGAAGACAAGCAAAATTCAATGCAGCATGATTTTCAAGATATTAAGTTTGTAAGATTTATTATAGGCGATGTAAGAGACAAAGATTCAGTCCAGAAAGGACTTAAGAACGCTGATATAGTCCTTCATGCAGCTGCACTAAAACAAATCCCAAGCACAGAACATAATATTATTCAGGCAGTTAAGACCAACGTTGTTGGAGCACAGAACATAGTAGATGTTTGTCTGGAAGAAGGGGTGGAAAAAGTTTTAGCAATAAGTACGGATAAAGCAGCAGAGCCAATAAATGTGATGGGGATGACTAAGGCAATTCAGGAGAGAATTTTTACGTTAGGAAATAAATATAAAGACGGTAGCCGAACCAGATTTGCGTGTGTGAGATATGGAAATGTAATAAATTCCAGAGGATCCGTTATCCCTTTGTTTTTACAACAAATTAATGAAAAAAAACCAATCACTCTTACCGATTTAAGAATGACACGTTTTATTTTAACTCTTGAAGAGGCAACCAACCTGGTTTTTACAGCACTTGAAAAAATGGTCGGAGGAGAAATATTCGTACCAAAAATTAAAGCCATTAAGATATCAGATTTGGCAGAAATAATGAAAAAAGAACTTAAGGCAGACAAGTCAAAGATTGTTGAGGTAGGAATAAGACCGGGAGAAAAACTTCACGAGACCTTAATATCTCCCACAGAATCCGTAAGGAGTGTGGAAGAAAATTTTTATTACCTTATTCTTCCCCAAATAGATATTTCCCAGATTGGATATTCATATAAAGTGAATTTGTATGATAAAGAAAAAGTTTTCAGATATTCTTCAGATATGTCCCCTCTTATGACAAGACAAGAAATAGTAAAAATCCTTAAAAAGGAAAAAATAATTTAACCCTCGATGTTAAAGGGAAGATTTACTACCAGAAGAACCTGCAGACTTTGTAATTCATCAATGCTTCATTTATTTTTAAATATGGGTCTTATGCCCTTGGCCGGGGATTTTTTAAAAAAGAAAGACATTGGTAAAGAAAAACTTTATCCTTTAAGGATATTTTTTTGCGAGAACTGTTTTCTCGTCCAATTATTGGATATTGTAAAAGACTCAAATATTTTCAAAGACTATCGTTATTTCTCCTCGGTCAGTCTTTCTAGACATTTTGGCGATTACGCCCAGGAAATATCAACTAAGTTTTTGAAAAAAGGTTCATTTGTAGTGGAAATAGGGAGTAATGATGGAGTTTTGCTTGGGCCTTTTAAAAAAAGGGGGTATAGAGTCTTGGGAGTTGATCCGGCGAAAAATGCTACAAAAGAAGCAAATAAAAAGGGATTAAAAACAATAACAGATTATTTCGGCATCAAATCTTCAAAAAGGATTCTTGAAGAATATGGTCAAGCAGATGCAATCTTTGCCAATAATGTTTTGGCTCATATTGACAATATGGAAGATGTAGCAAAAGGTATAGAAATTCTACTCAAAGACGACGGAATATTCGTTTTTGAGGTTCATTATTTGGGAAATTTAATAAAAGATTTGCAATACGACTTTTTTTATCCAGGTGAACATTTGACATACTATTCTCTTTATCCCCTGATGCTTTTTTGGAAAAAATATGGGATTAAAATTTTTGATATAAAAAAAACCAAAATTCATTCCGGTTCGATTAGGGTTTATGCAAGTAAAAAATCAAGAAAAAAGAGCAATATTGAAAAATTCCTTAATGAAGAAAAAAAGTTAGGTTTATATAAAAAGAATACCTTCGATAAGTTTGCTACTCAAGTATTTAAAAACAAGAGTCTACTGGAAAAAAATATCAAAGATTTAGCTAAAAAAGGAAAGATAGTGGGATATGGAGCTGCAGGAAGAGCGAACACGTTGCTTAATTATTCAAATATTACGGATCGTGCAATAACATATATAGTTGATGAATCCAGTCAAAGACAAGGAAGATTTACTCCGGGAAACCATATCGAGATTTTTCCTGTATCTAAATTCAAAAATGATAATCCGAAATTCTGCATGATATTGGCATGGAGCTATGCAGACGAAATAATGAAAAAAGAAAAAGAATTTAAAGAAAACGGTGGAAAATTCGTGGTCCCTCTTCCTAAATTTGTAGTAAAATAAATTTATGTTGTCTGCTGTGGTTTTAACAAAAAATGAAGAAGTCAATATAGTTGATTGTCTTGAGTCGCTTGATTTTTGTGATGAAATAATCATAATCGATGATTTTTCCGAAGATAGAACGATTCAGCTTGCCGAGAGATATAGGGTAAAAATATTTAAACGAAGGCTAGAAAATGACTTTTCTTCACAGCGGAATTTTGCATTAGAAAAGGCAAATGGTGATTTTGTTTTATTTTTGGATGCTGATGAAAGAATAAGCTCGATTCTTAGAAAAGAAATCATTTATAAAATTGATGCTCGAAAAGATACAAACGGTTTCCTCTTTAAAAGAGAAGATTTTTTATTTGGTAAATATTTAAAACACGGAGAAACAGCATCTGTAAGATTACTAAGACTGGCAAAAAAAAATGGGGCAAGATGGGAGGGAATAGTGCATGAGAAAATGCTGGTGGAGGGAAAAACCGAGGAGCTCGAAAATCCAATCCTGCATTTTCCGCATAAATCTATAACGGAATTTTTAAAAGAGATTAATTTATATACTACTCTTAAAGCGAACGAGTTATTTAAAGAAGAAAAAAAAGTCAAGTTTATTACAATAATTCTTTATCCAAAAGCGAAGTTTTTATTAAATTTCTTTATAAGAAGAGGTTTTCTTGATGGCATAGAAGGATTTATTTTTGCAATATTCATGAGTTTTCACTCATTTTTGGTAAGGGCAAAGCTTTGGATGTTATGGCAAAAAAATTTTTGAAAACAGCGTTCTTCTTTTGGGCTATATCTGTAGTTATTTACTATTTATTTAATCTTTTGTGTAGGGGAGGGATATGTTTTCAACTGCCTTATTGATTGGAATTTATTCGTATTTGGTTCTAGCCATAGGATTGCTGGGGCTTATAAATAAAACTAATTTTTTCCTCTTGTCCTTTGGTTTTTTCCTTTTCTTCGTTTACATAAAAAGGGAATCTTTAAGATCTAATGTTTTAGGTATTAAAAAAGAGTTAAGTCTTATTAATAAAGACAAATTCGCTTCATTTCTTTTATTTCTTATCCTGCTTCAATCATGTATTAACTTAATTGGTGTATTTGGTCCTGAGTTGTCATTTGATGCTCTTTGGTATCATTTGGCGATTCCCAAGATCTATATGATGGAAAAAATTATTACTTATATTCCGGGAGGACTTCTTTATTATTCAGCAATGCCAAAACTTACAGAGATGTTATATTTGGCTTCAATTTCTCTATCGGGAGAAATTTTAGCAAAGCTGGTTCATTTCGGGTTTGGAATCTTAACTTCAATAGCTTTATATCAGCTTTCCAGAAGATATCTTTCAGTTAGCTTTTCTGTTTTATCAGTTCTTTTGTATTACGGGAATCTGGTTGTAGCATGGCAATCCACTACCGCATATGTTGATTTGGCTAGAACTTTTTTTGAACTGATGGCATTTTCTATATTTTTAATCTGGATTAAGAAAGGGGATTTCAAACTGCTTTTTTATTCCGGAATTTTAATAGGACTAGCTATTTCAGTTAAGCTTTTGGCTATTCTATCAGTCGGAATTTTCTTTATTTTAATTTTTTTAAAAAACAAAAAAATGGCTAAATCTCTTAAGGATTTTACTTATTTTTTAATTCCTTCCGTAATTGTTCCGCTGCCTTGGTTTGTTTTTTCTTTCGTAAATACGAACAGTCCCATTCACCCAGTTTTTACGAAGTATTATGATACTTCTTTTAATCTTTCTATCCTTAATCCTCTTAATTTTTTTCATTCACTATTTGAAATTTTTCTTAAATCGTCTGATCCTATATCCCCAATATATTTAGTCTTGCTTCCTATAATTTTGTATTTATTTTTGGCTGGGAAACTAGCGAAATATAAGATTATTGTTATTTATTCTATTCTAGGATTTATGATTTGGTATTTTACGCCAAGAACTGGAGGGGGAAGATTTATTTTGCCCTATCTTCCGATTTTTTCTCTTCTTTGCTTGCTGGTAGTAAATGAGCTGAAAGAAGTTCGGCTTAGACTGTTTGTGATTTTTATAATAATATTTGTTTCTTCGGTATCGATCCCATATAGATTTTTAGCAAACGAAAAATTCATTACATATCTAGAGGGACATCAATCCAAAAAAGAATTTTTGACTAAAAACCTTAATTTTGGCCATGGGGATTTTTACGATATAGACGGGTATTTTGAAAGAAACATTAGAAAAGAGGATAGGGTACTTCTTTACGGTTTTCATAATTTATACTATGTGGATTTCCCTTTTATTCATGAGTCATGGGTGAAAAAAGGTGATATGTTTACTCATATTGCTACTCAAAACTCAGAACTTCCGGAAAGATTTTCATTTTGGCCAATTGTATATTACAATCCAGAAACGGGAGTTAAGGTTTATACTCTCCAAGAAGAATGGGTTTATTAGAATATTTATTTATTTTTTTGATTTTTTCTATCCCCCTTGGGCAAATCTTCAGAATAGATTATCAAGACGTCGGAATTTTAATAAGCGATGTCATTGCTGTTTTGATTGCCTTTGTTTATCTAGTAAAAGTTTTTCGGAGAAGAATAAAACATGGAGTAACATTTGTTCCGATGATTATCTTCTCCTCGGCACTGTCTTTGTCTTTGGCTATTAATTTATTTAATCTTAAGACAGACCAGCTTTTAGTTTCTTTTTCATATCTTGTTCGCTTTATGTCTTATATTTCAATACTGTTTGTTTTTTCTTACTTGTCTAAAGAGTTCAGAGAAAAAAAATTACAAACTATACTTTTATTTTCTGGTTTTTTGTTTATTTTACTTGGATTTTTTCAAACTTTTTTATATCCAAATCTAAGAAATTTATATTATGCCGGATGGGATGAGCATCTCTACAGATTTTTTTCTTCATTCCTAGATCCTAATTTTGCCGGTGCATTTTTAGTTTTGTATTTTATTTTTGTATTGGGATTATTTCTTAATCAAACAGAAGGAAAAAAGAAAAACTTATTATCCGGCCTGTTATTGTTAACATTCATTTCAATATTTACAACTTTTTCAAGAAGCGCCTATATTATGCTTTTAATAAGTTTTTTTATTTTTTTATTCACAAAGAAAAGAAGGAAAGAACTTATTATAGCTATTGTTGGTTTTTTAATTTTGTTTTTAATCTTCTTCAGTAATTCTCTTTTCGGAGAAGGAACGAAGCTTTTAAGAACTGCGTCAATTTCTGCAAGGTTTGAATCTGCCGAAAAAGCAATCCAAATATTTAAAGAAAATCCCATATTCGGAATAGGGTTTAATTCTTATAAATATGCACAGGAAAAACATAATTTTTTAGTAAATAAAGGATTGAAAATTCGATCGGCTGCTGGAACAGATAATTCATTTCTTTTTATTCTTGCAACATCCGGGGTGGTTGGATTTTTTGCATTTGTTTATTTAATCTTTTCTTTATTAAGGTTTTCTTTAAAAAAAGGCGATAGAGGTAAAGTTTTATTTGTTTCAATTATTGCTTTAGGGGTTGGTTCACTTTTTAATAATCTGATTTTTTATCCTTTTATTCTTCTGTGGATGTTAATTTTGATTGGGATTACGGAGAATACCTGACCTTTAGTTTTTGTTCTTTTTTATTTCCGGCGTCATCCTCTGCCTGAATAATAATTTCGTTTTCTCCATCATGAAGTTCTAAATTATAGGAAAAAACTTCTCCTTCCACGACAGCCCAAAAACCGTTTATTGTTACTCTATTTCCGATATCGGTTTTTCCTCTTACTTCGATATTTTTGACTGCAAAGTTGTCGCCATCTCGAGGTTTTTCCAACTCAATCTTCGGTTCAGATTTTTTGAATGTTATGATATGGGTTTCTGAAAAATCACTTTCGGCTTTATCATCTGATGCCCGTGCTTTAATAAGGTTTTCTCCTTCGGTAAGAGTTATGTTGAAGGTAAATTCCCCATCTTCGTCTGCCTCATCCCGATCGTAGGATTTTCCATTAAGAAATAATTCTACTTTTTTTTCTGGCGTAGCGCTGCCGCTTATTTTTATCTTGGCGCTGTTTGTGGCCAGGGGTGTTTGATCAAGAACAGGGGAGGGAAGAAAGTTATCTTCGATTTTACCTACAGTTGTCTGGTCTTCTTTTCCCGAAAACAACTGTCCGAAGGAAAAACTAATGTCTGCAAAAAGAGGGATGCCAAATTTAAAAAGCACACCAAGAATTATAATAATTCCTATAACACTAATTACCAGGTTTCTTCTGGATTTTTTCTCGAGTGTTTTGTAAAATCTCGATGATTTTCTTGCCATAAATATTTTCCTGCTGTTTATCCCAGAAAATTGAGCCGTTTGCAGAGCCGTTTCTCGGGATCGAACCGAGGACCTGCTGTTTACGAAACAGCTGCTCTACCACTGAGCTAAAACGGCTTCTCCTCTGTCAAATTTCTTCAAAATTTGAGATTGAGAACGAAAGCAACTATATTTTATGAAATATCGACCAAAAGGGCAAATTATGAAGGTCTTCGGCGGCGGTTGGCGACTTTGAGTTCGAGCAGTGACTTTCTGAGCTCAGATTCAATCGTAGCAAAATCTTCCAGGCTAACTTTTTCATTCTTGGCTTTTTCCGCTCTTGCTTTAGCTTGTTCGGCCTTGGCAACCTCAATATCCTCAGCTCGGACTGCATAATCCCCTAAAACATTAACCAGATTGTTTGCTACTTCCAAATACCCTCCCATTATGGCAAAATACTGCGTTTTTTCGCCTGTTTTTATTCGCAGCTCTCCTGGCAGAATTTGAGTCAGAAGGGAAACGTGATTGGGAAGAACGCCAATCTCTCCTGTGACCGTAGGAACAATTACCTCATCAGCCTCTCCGCTATAGATTTGAGATTGAGGGGTAAGAATGTTGATTGTTAACTTCATAATTCTTTTGCTTTTTCGATTACCTCATCAATCGTTCCTACCATATAAAATGCTTGTTCTGGTAATTTGTCATGCTTGCCCTCTAAAATCTGCCTAAAACCCATAACTGTATCTTTAACGCTGACATATTTTCCAGGAGTACCTGTAAATATTTCCGCAACAAACATAGGTTGGGATAAGAATCTTTGGATTTTACGCGCCCTTGCAACAGCGAGCTTATCTTCCTCTGAGAGCTCATCAATTCCAAGTATTGCAATGATATCTTGGAGGTCTTTATAGCGCTGTAGAACCTTCTGGACGCCTCTGGCGACCTCATAATGATCGAGCCCAACAATCGAGGGGTCAAGAATTCTGGAAGTCGACGTAAGCGGATCTACCGCAGGATAAATACCCTGATCTGCAATTGATCTTTCAAGCGCAATTGTTGCATCTAAATGAGCAAATATAGTCACTGGAGCAGGATCGGTGTAGTCGTCAGCGGGGACATATACAGCCTGAACTGAGGTGATTGATCCATGTTTGGTTGATGTGATTCTTTCCTGTAAGTCTCCCATTTCTGAGGCTAAAGTCGGCTGATATCCTACGGCTGATGGCATTCTTCCTAAAAGCGCTGATACTTCGCTGCCGGCTTGGGCAAAACGAAAAACGTTGTCTATGAACAAAAGTACGTCTTCTTTTTTCTCGTCTCTGAAGTATTCTGCCATGGTTAGAGCGGTAAGAGCAACTCTAAGTCTATTTGCAGGAGGCTCGTTCATTTGTCCGTAGACCATAACAGTTTTATCCATGACTTTTGCCTCTTTCATTTCGAGCCATAAATCAGTTCCCTCCCTGGTTCGCTCGCCAACTCCTGCAAAAACAGAGTGACCTTTATGCTCCGTTGCAATGTTTCGAATAAGCTCCTTTACAATGACTGTTTTTCCGACTCCTGCGCCTCCAAAAACGGCAATTTTTCCTCCTTTTGTAAATGGAGCAATAAGATCAATAACTTTAATTCCAGTCTCAAGGATTTGTGCCTTTGTTTCCTGTTCAGTTAAAGGAGGTGCGCTTTTATGAATTGGTTCAAAGGCAAGTCCCTTAGCATCAAGTTCTTTGCCTCCGTCAATAGGCTCTCCCAAGACATTAAAAATTCGACCAAGTGTTTGCATCCCAATAGGAACCTTAATTGGCGAGCCGGTTTTCTTGACCCTCATTCCGCGCGAAAGTCCATCAGTGGAGCCAAGGGCTAGCGCTTTTACTTCTCTGTCTCCAATTGTAAATGCAACTTCGAGAATTAGTTTAGATTTACTACTTAGCTCAACAAAGAGAGCGTCAAAAACAAATGGAACATGCTTTGGAAATCTTACGTCAACGACTGGCCCTGAGACTCTTACTATAACTCCTTCCGACTGATCGTTGTTTTTAGGTTGTAACATACATACCTCCTGCTATATCTAATATTTCATTGGTAATTTTTTCTTGCCTGGTTTTATTATAAAGCAGTCTTAATTCTTCGATTATATCTTTTGCATTATCAGTGGCATTTTGCATTGCTAGCATACGAGCCGCTTGTTCTGAAAGGTAAGTCTCCAGAAGCGATTGGTATAGTCTCATCTCAAGATAGTGTCTTATTAAGCCCGGAATAAGCTCATCAGCACTTGGTTCAAAAAGCGTTTGACCTGTTTTATTTTCTTCTTCCTCAAACGCGACTGGAAGAAGATTATGTACTGTAGGAGTTTGAGAAAAAACACTGTTAAAATTACTGTTTAGGATATAAACCTTTTGCGCCTTTTTTCCTAGAAAATAGTCATCAACCAGGCTCATCAAAGGATAAACTGCGTCGTAGGAAGGAAGGGTAGTGCCAAAATCAAAAGAAGCAATATTCTCCCCACCAAAAAATCTGATAATTCCATTTGCCTTTTTTCCGACGGTAACAAAAGACGTATGTTTATTTTCCCTATAAAAGATTAGAAGTTGTCTGGCTAAATTGGTGACTAGTCCTCCACAAAGTCCTTTGTCAGGCGCAATAACAATCATAAGATTTTCAGATGTTTCCTTGGGGAGTACCATATATTCGTTTAGGTTAAAAGGATCAACCTTTTTTGAAATACTTCTTGATAGGATCGTAAGTTTTTCAACATAAGGACGAGAGGAGAGTGCAGCGTCCTCTGCCCGCTTCAGTTTACTTGCAGCAATCATCTGCATTGCTTTAGTTGTCTTTGAGACATTTTGAGCAGTTTTTATTCTTCTTTTTATAGAAATTAAATTTGCCATGGTTCGACTTTGCTCAC
>JACOXV010000042.1 GCA_016182225.1 Candidatus Levyibacteriota bacterium | reverse complement strand
TTTATACTTAAATCAAGCACAGAAGCAGGATCTGGACATCCAACATCTTCTTTATCTTCTGTGGAGCTTATGACAGCGCTTTTTTTTGGCGGTTTTTTAAAATATGACATTGAGGATCCTAAAAATCCAAATAACGACAGGATTATTTTTTCCAAAGGTCACGCCACCCCGCTTTTTTATTCGCTCTGGAAAGTCGCAGGAGCGATAACAGAGGAAGAGCTTTTAACTTATCGAAAGTTTGATAGCGTTCTTGAAGGCCATCCATCGATTGATTTTCCACACACGGTTTTTCCTACTGGTTCTTTAGGCCAAGGCTTGTCTGTGGGATTGGGAATTGCCCTTAACAATAAATATTTGGATAAAAATCAGGCTCGGGCGTTTGTTCTTATGGGCGATAGCGAAATGTCTGAAGGATCAGTTTGGGAGGCAATCCAGTTGGCATCTTACTACAAGTTAAATAATTTAGTGGGAATAATAGATGTAAATAGATTGGGGCAGAGCGGAGAAACAATGTTAGGGCATAGTGTAGCGGAATATTCAAGGAGAATCTCATCTTTCGGATGGGAGACTATAATGATAGACGGTCATTCATTCCGAGAAATAATTAATGCGTATAGTTTGGCAGAATCCATTATTGATAAGCCCACTATGATCATTGCAAAAACGTTAAAAGGAAAAGGAGTGTCTTCTCTTGAAGATAAAGAAGGATGGCACGGGAAGGCGCTAAAACAAGAAGATTTTGAAAAGGCAGTGGCAGAACTTGGAGTGTTTGATAAAGATTTGAAAGGAAAAATAAGAGAGCCTCAGGAGTTTACTTCTTCACTGAAAGAAGAATCAGATAAACCTAAGTTTACAAACTATGTAAAAGAAATAGAGATCTCTACCAGACAAGCTTACGGAAATGCTTTAAAAAATTTATACCCATCCTTCCCAAATATGGTTGTTTTGGATGGAGAAGTAAAAAACTCTACGTTTGCAGAGACTTTTGAAAAGGAATATCCGGAGCGATTTTTTGAAATGTATATAGCAGAGCAAAATATGGCCGGAGTAGCAGGAGGATTATCCCAAACAGACAAAATTCCCTTTGCGTCCACATTTTCTGCCTTTTGGAGTAGAGCGCATGACCAGATAAGAATGGCAGGAATAGCTTCCGCAAACATCAAGTTTGTTGGTTCTCATAGCGGTGTTTCTATAGGCGAGGATGGACCATCGCAAATGGGGCTTGAGGATATTTCATTGTTTCGATCTATTTGGGAAAGCACTGTGCTTTATCCGTGTGATGCCATCTCTACAGAAAAATTGGTGGTTGAGGCAGCCAAACATAAAGGATTGGTCTATCTTCGCACAACACGAAAAGAAACACCAGTAATTTACGATTTGGATGAAGACTTTCCGATAGGAGGCAGTAAGGTTTTAAAAAAATCAAAAGAAGATTTATTAACTGTAGTTACTGCAGGGATAACAGTTTTTGAAGCAATAGGAGCTTATCAAAAACTTTTGGGAGATGGGATTTTTATCAGGGTTATTGATGTTTATTCTATAAAACCAATAGATAGAGACGTACTTCTGGAAACAGGAAAAAGTACAAAAGGAATAATAGTGGTCGAAGATCATTATTCAGAGGGTGGTTTGGCTGACGCTGTGAGAGAGGCAGTTTCGAGTGATGGAATAAAAGTTTGGTCACTTGCAGTTAATAAAAAACCAAAAAGCGGAAAACCGGATGAACTTCTTAATTATGAAGAAATAAATGCAGACGCAATTGTAAAAAAAGTAAAAAGAATATTATCGGTTTAATACAGGTATACTAGTATACCTGTATATTAGTCTTATTTGACAGAGTTTCACGATCTTGCCACGAAGCCAACTCTGCCCTCTTTAACATCCTATAGTTTGACATTTGGGTACATTTCTGCTAGAATTATGGCTACTTTTTTCCTAAATCCAGGAAGGCTTGCATACTTTTAAATTTGCTTGCTTGCCCTTCCGAAGCTTTAGCGAAGGAGGGCACATTCACAAATTGCGGAAAATTAAATATACCATTTGGTGGCGCTTTGGATATCAGAAGTCTGGTATTCAGTGTGCCACCAATTGGTGAGCGTCAGGCGAAAAGGAGTGAGTGAGATGCCTGAGCAGGGTATTGTAAAGTGGTTTGATGCAAGGCCAGGGAAGCGTTTCGGCTTCATTAGCCTTGGTCAGAGTCAGCCAGAGCTCTTCTTCCACTTCAATGATGGAAGGAGTATCGAGGCTGGAGACACTATGCCTCAATTCTCGGGGCACCAAGTTCACAGAGAACCTCTTGTGGGAGACGCAGTTGTCTTCGAGCGGAGCACTGGCTCTCAAGGCAAGCCAAAGGCCTGTCCATGGGGATACCAAACCCAGTGGCATATAGCTCAAGTAACTATCTGGAACAGGCCTGTTTATCGGCTGATGGAGTTCGTTAGCACGCCCGGCAACCTTGGTCATCCTAGGGAGCTCTGGCAGGGCTCGAACTTGTCTGAGTTCGCACAGAGGATCCCTTACGGCTCAGATTTGCTTCGTCCTATCAAAACACATGACCTCAAGGTCGATTTCTGGTGGGAAGTGCTTGATCCAGGCGGTGATTGGCAGCGATGCCAAGATCCTAGGGTCAAGTATCTCAATTCTCGTCTCGAGAGATTCGGGAGCACTGCTAGGATCGAACCAGTCTAAGTGCACCTTCGACAACGCCAGCTCCAATCGAGGAGATCATGACTACAACTGTTTGGCCAACGACCGAACAGGAGTGGGAAGCTCTTGAGGAGGCAGCCGTTGCAAAATACGAGCCGCTTGTTCAAATACTTCCTGTCTGGGAGGTTACAGCCCTATTTCGTCTGGCCTACATCAGACTGAAAGAGCTTGAAGCTGAAGCCGAGAAAGAGGTCAAGCGGGAGAACAGTTCTCCTAGAACACTGATCGGCAATCGGCGCCTCAGGCGTCTTCGCTAACACTGACAACAGGAGGGAATCTTCAAGTGTACTACAATGTTCAGTGCATCAGTGGTGGGCACATTTTCGTCGCGCCGAAAGGTAGCGATCTTGAGAAAAGGTGTATCGCCAGGGAAGCAAGCGGCAGCCTTGATGCCCTGATCCTCGGTCCTGACGAGTGCGATGAATGCCTCCAGGACAGCGAGGAGCAGGATCGAAAGACGGCTTACTACCTCAGTCTGTAAGCAGGGAGTAACCGCTACTAACAACAATTCCGCAATCCGCCTTCGTCAGGCAGCTGACTTCGGCGAGACAAGTCCTCCTTCGCTCATACGAGCTTCGGACGGACACAGCAAGTGAAAGTGCAGATAATGAGGCACCTGAGGAGAGGAGCGTGAAAACGCTTCACTACGACGCAAGTCGTTTTAAATCTCCAAAGGTGCCTCTTCTGCGTTAAAAGTGGGTGCTTAGGTCGCGCAATGCTCGGGGTCCTGCCAGGAGTCGGCAATCGCGCGTTGAAAGATGACGCTCGCACGGGTTTGTTTGAAAGTAAGAAAAATCTCCCTGCTTGCTTAGTGAAGTCCGAATACCAAAGTCTCTTCTTAAATAAAGTCAATCTACATTCGTCCTTCAATCCACTTTCAAGCGGACTGCCTCCTTCTGTCACCCCTCGCAGGAAAGATTTGAGATTTTATCTATGATTTATAATTTATTGTTGCTCCTCGCGCCACCCCTCACTTTTGTACTTGTGATATCATAAAACTATGATTAAAGTCGCGATAAATGGATATGGAAGAATTGGAAGACTAGCACATCGAGTAGTCCTTGAAAGATTTACAAAAGATATCGATCTGGTAGCTGTTAATGCCGGATCATCGACAGACATAAAAGGTTGGATGTATCTTCTTAAGTACGACACATCTTATGGAGTTCTAAAAAATCATTTGGAAATAAAAGAAGAGGGGCGCGGAATCGGGAAGTTAATAGTTGATGGGCGGGAAATTGAATTCTTTGCGCAAAAGGATCCGAAAAAATTGCCCTGGAAAGATTTGGGAATTGATGTGGTTATTGAATCTACCGGAGCATTTGAAACAGAGGAAGGGTTAAAAATGCATTTGGAGGCAGGCGCGCGTTTTGTTGTTTTATCTGCTCCTGTAAAAGAAGGCGATCCTTCGACAGGTCATTCGACCGTGAGCTCAGACCGAATCGGCTCAGGACAAGGTGTGAATACGTATGTTTGGTCTGTAAACGGAGAAAAATACAGTGGGGAAAAAATTATCAGTAATGCATCATGTACTACGAACTGCATAACTCCTGTAGCAAAAGTGATGGTGGATTATTTCGGAATAGAAAAGGCTATGATGTCCACAATTCACGGTTATACTTCAGACCAAAGGCTTCAAGACGGGGGACATAAAGATTATAGAAGAGCGCGTGCTGCAGCGGAAAATATAGTGCCTACTTCAACTGGTGCAACAATTGCTGCTGCAAAAGCGCTGCCAGAGCTTGAGGGAATTTTCCAAGGCTTGGCATTTAGAGTCCCAGTTCCAGTAGGCTCATTATCAGATTTTACATTCGTTACGAAAAAAAATACTACAGTGGAAGAGGTAAATTCTGCGTTTGAAACAGAATCTAGAAGCAAAAGATATGACGGGACTCTTCAAGTAACAAGGGATCCTGTTGTGTCATCTGATATCGTAGGAAATCCTGCCTCAGCTATAGTTGATTTATCTCTTACACAGGTGGTGGGAGGGAATTTGGTTAAGGTCGTTGCTTGGTATGATAACGAATACGGTTATGCAAATAGACTAATAGAAGAAGTGATAATGGTGGGGTCAAAACAGGTTTGAGATTTTAAATTTGAGTTACTTCAATACTTTAAAGTATTGAAGCGTTTTATATCTCCAGTTCTTTTATTTTCTCAATTCTTCTTTTGTGATTTTCGGTCGGATTAAATTCTGTTTGCAGAAAAGTTTCTACTAATTCTTTTGCCTCTTCATAGACAGTAAAGTCTGAAGCAAGCGCCAAAACATTTATATCATCGTCAGATCTTGCAGCTTTTACTTGATCCAGCTTAAATCCAAGTCCGCATCGAATTCCATCGATTTTGTTAGCCACCACGTCTACTCCTACTCCTGATCCGCAAACCACAATTCCTCGAGAATCTTGGTTTATTGATATTTTTTCTGCAACAGATTTTGCAAAATCCACATAGTCGTCGTTTGAAACTATCTCAAGAGCGCCGCAATCTTCTATGTCGTGCCCATTTGTTTGTAGGAAATTTTTCAAATCTTCCTTAAGCCTAAAACCTCTATGATCCGCTCCCAAATAAATTTTCATCCCATTAGAAAATTCTCCTAAAAAAGGTTTGCCTGAGATTCGAATATATTTCCTTCAAAAGCATTTTTCTAACGGGATTCATTTTTAAGAAAAAATTATTTCTTTGGTTTTTTTGGCTATTTCGGTTGGATTCTCATTTTGCCAGATGTTTCTTCCGGCAGCCATGCCTGTGGCTCCTGATTTCATAACAATTCTTACCATTTCCAGAAAATCTTCCACCTTATCCATTTTGCCTCCGGATACCACCACTCTTACTTTTCCGGCTGACTCAACTGCCCATTTCAGATTTTCTAAATTTCCAGGATATTTTATTTTTACCATGTCTGCTCCCATCTCAAGCCCAAGTCTTGTCGCATAGGCTGTGAGATCGCGAGGGTCTTTACCAATACTTCCGGATCCCCCTATGTACATCCATCCAATTACGGGGATTTGACGTGAATGTGCCTCTTCTTCGATTTTTGCAAACTCCGAAAACATTTGAGGTTCGTATTTGCTCCCAACATAAATTGTATATCCCACCGCAGAGGCACCCAAAGACAATGCTTCGTGAACAGTGCAAATTTGAGGTGAATAAGGATCTTCACCTGTTGCTAGATTGGTTTTGCCATTTAACTTCAGTATTAATGGTATTTTTTGAGCATATTCTGTACCTGAATAATAATTTTCTGCAATTCCTTTCTGAAGGATTATGGCGTTAACCTTTGTTTTGAGAGCAATATCTAAAATTTCTTTAGGGTCTACGTTCTCATCGTCAAAATCAGTGGGGCCATGTTCCATTCCCTGGTCATACGCCAAGTAAAAGGCTTTTCCGTCTGTAGTTATTTTTGATAAATCAGTCATATTCCTCTTTGCTCGCTAATAAAATTTTCTTGGACTCGGCTTGCCTGCAAAATGCCGTCCAGCGAAAATTTCATTAGCTCCCCGTGCCTAACTTCTCGCAATCCTCTTTATTTCCTCTTTTCTCAAAAGTCCATCTATTGCGCCAACCTTTCCTATAACAGATGCAGAGTTGATGATACCCCAAGAAAGGCAAGTACGAGAGTCTAAATTATACATTACTGCGGAAAGAAATCCAGATGCAAATGCGTCTCCCGCGCCTGTTCTTTCCACAACTTTTGTTTCCAAAACGCCCGCATGATAATATTCTCCCCTTTCGTTAAGTAGATGTGCTCCTTTTGGTCCATCTGTAATAATCACATTTTTTGATCCGAGTGCATGAAGTTTGCTTAGTAAATCCTTTACTTCAAGACCTTCTGTTTTTAATATCTTTTTTGCCTCCTCTTTATTTACGAAAAGATAATCGGAATGTTTGATCATTTGTAGGAGTAAATCCGACCCATCATCGAGCTGATGAGAGCCTGGATTAAAAGCAAGGATAGATTGAGTTTGATTTAGAAATTCAATCACTCCTTTATAAGGAGTTTGCCAATCTTTTCCAAGACTCGATAAATAAATAAGCTTTGCTGATATGTTTGAAAAACTAAATTTATGGGGTCTTTCTACATCTTCAGAAAATATTGTTCTGTCGCCAAAGTAGTTAATAATTATTCCCATGGCGGATTCTATTCGATCTCCTCTCACCAAAAGACTTCTGTCTACTCCTTCAAGATCTAGTGTTTTTTGAATTTTTCCCAAAAATTCATCATATCCTGTTTCGGCAATAAGAGATGGACTATGTCCCATTCTTGCCATTCCAATCGCCACATTTGAAGCGTTGCCTCCCAGGGAAACTTTGTAATTATTTATTGAAATTTTATCACCGGATTTAAATATAAGTTCTTTTTGGTCATTAAGCCGAACATGCTCATTTGCCTCTTCGATTGAGAGAAAGATATCTATGGTAACATTTCCCACACACAGAACGTCAAATGAATACATAAATTTATAGTAGATGATCATATCAATTGTTTGCAATAAGAGGCTTTCTTTAACTACAATCAAATTATGAAAGAGAGTCAAAAAAAGATTGAGGAGTCATGGGACAGAAAGAAAGTTTTCTTGGCTTTGTCTCTGGTTATAATTCTATTGATTTTCGGTTTTTTTGGAAGCAATAGATATTTTGGTCAACCGAAGACAGAGGTAAAGGGAGACGCAATTAAAGAGGAAGTTAAAAAAACTATCGAAAAACCGAACATAAACATAAAAAGAGACTTAGAAAGCAAAGTGAATGCAATTAGAGAGGATGTAGACAGTCTGGACGTGAAAGAGGTAGCATCTTCTTCGCCGCAAATTCAGAAAGTCCTAAACGATATAAAATCTATTCAGAATTTACCAAGCAATGAAGCCCGGGAGGCATGCATGAAAATTTGTAGCGGAATCTAGAAATGAACAAATTAAAAAGAATATTAAAGTCTTTGGGACCTGGATTTATAACTGGAGCATCAGATGACGATCCGTCTGGCATAGCCACGTATTCTCAGACCGGAGCACAGTTCGGTTATAGCCAGTTATGGACTCCTATTTTTTCCTATCCATTTATGACTGTAGTTCAAGAAATGTGTGGAAGAATAGGACTTGTTACTGGGAAAGGATTAGCAGGTGTTATAAGAGAAAATTATGGGAGAAAAGTTCTTTATTTCGCGGTCAGTTTGCTCTTGATTGCAAATGTTATTAATATTGGTGCAAATTTAGGAGCTATGGCATCTTCTGCTCAGTTAATTTTTGGAGTTCCATTTTTTCCTTTGCTTTTGCTTTTTACGTTGACTGTGATTTTTCTTGAAGTTTTTTTTAAATACAAGACTTATGCGAGTATTTTAAAGATTCTTACCTTCTCACTTTTCGCTTATATTGTTGCAGGGTTTATGATTCATCAGAACTGGAAAGATATTTTTTATTTTTCTTTTATACCATCCGTTTCATTTCAAAAAGAATATTTATTAAATATCGTAGCTATTTTAGGTACAACTATTTCTCCATATCTTTTCTTTTGGCAGGCGGATGAAGAAGTAGAAGAAGAAAAAGAAAAAAAGAAGATAAGATCTCCAGGGAAAGGAATTCCCCTTTTTACAAAAATAGATATAAAAGATATGAGAATAGATACAACGATTGGTATGTTTTTTTCTAATCTTGTTATGTTTTTTATAATTATGACCACAGCATCTACCCTTAATAAGACTGGAATTACAAATATTCAAACCGCAACTCAAGCTGCAGAAGCTCTAAGACCGATTGCCGGAAACTTTTCATTTCTTCTTTTTGCCCTGGGAATTATAGGAACAGGATTTCTTTCAGTGCCCATCCTTGCCGGGTCTGCATCTTATGCTTTCTCTGAGGCTTTTGGATGGAAAGCTGGTTTTTCCCAGAAGTTTAAGAGGGCGCATGGATTCTACAGCGTACTCGTAATAGCAATGCTAGTTGGGCTTCTTATAAATTTCAGTCCAATTGAACCTTTTAGAATGTTATACTATACAGCCGTTATTAACGGGATTTGCGCGCCTTTTCTTTTAATATTAATAATGCTTATTTCAAATAACCATAAAATAATGGGAAACTATAAAAATTCGATTCCAGTTAACATAATGGGAGTTATCATCACCGTTGTTATGGGAGGTGCTAGTATTTTCTTACTGCTAACGATTATTTAGAATGGAAATTTTGGAAAAAGCGAAAAAACTTCTTGAAAAAATAGATTTATCCTCAAAGGAAAATAAAATAAGAGAAATTGAGGCAGACTCTACGAGTCCCTCATTTTGGTCTGATCCCAAAACTGCATCAGAGAAAATGAAAGAATTAGCATCACTGCAAAAAGAAGTATCTGATATAAATGAACTCAGAAATGCAATTAGAACGAATAATACAAAGCTTCTGGAGAAATTGATTCCGGAATTAGAAGATTATCTTTATTTTTCCGGAACCTATGATAAAAGTTCTGCTTTAGTTTCTCTCCATGCGGGGCAAGGAGGAGTAGAGGCAATGGACTGGTGTCAAATGCTTTTTCGGATGTACAGAAGATTCTGTGAACAAAAAGGATGGATAATGGAAATTATAGATCAAACACCCGGAGAAGAAGCAGGACTGAAGAGTGTTACTTTTTTAGCTGAGGGTGAATACGCATATGGATTTCTTAAATTTGAAGCGGGCGTACATAGATTAGTAAGGCAATCTCCGTTTAACGCTGATAAATTAAGACAAACGTCATTTGCCTTAGTTGAGGTGATGCCTCAGATTGAGGAAAGTGGGGGGATAGATGTTAAAGAAGAAGATTTGGAATGGGATTTCTATAGAAGCGGTGGTCACGGAGGGCAGAACGTTAATAAAGTATCAACTGCCGTAAGACTTAAACACAGGCCAAGTGGTATTGTGGTATCTGCTCAATCGGAAAGATACCAAGGTCAAAATAGAGCATATGCGCTCAAACTGCTTTTGGGAAAACTTTGGCTACTTGAGGAAGAAAAAAGAAGGAAAGAAGAGGAGAAGCTAAAAGGAGGATACAAAACACCGGGTTGGGGAAATCAGATCCGCTCATATGTTTTGCATCCATACAAGATGGTAAAGGATTTAAGGACCAATTTCGAATCTTCTAATCCGGAGGCTATCCTGAGTGGAAATTTAGATGGGTTTATTCAGGAGGAATTAAGAGTTTTATCGTAATTTTTTTCTTGATAAAACATTCCAAATATGCTTTACTTAGAAAGCATCCGGATGCTTTGGAGGTGATTGACTTATGGAGGAAGAAAAAAAAGAAGAAATCGTAAGAAGTTTTGATCAAGAAAAAAAGTTTTCCTTATCGCCTAAGATCATTATTTCTCTATTGTTAATCGCGGTAGTCGGAGCTTTTTCAGGATTTATTCTTGCTCAAAGACAATTAGCAGCTCCTACAATTACCACTGATTTAACTAACTCTACGGAGTTTTCAAAAGGTCAGACATTTGGCTCCAATGATACAAAGACATTCAAAGATACTGCCGAAGGGACTCTTAAAGATGGGGGCATCAACGGAGAAGGACAATATCATCTTGAGAGAGAAGGAGGAGAAAGTCAAAATGTTTATGTCACATCATCTACCGTAGACCTGTCCATTTTAGTAGATAAAAAAATTAAAGTTTGGGGTCAGACTCAAAAAGCACAATACGCAGGTTGGCTCATGGACGTTGGTCGGGTAGAAGTTCTATAGGGAAAGTTAGTAGAGCCTTATGATTAGTCTTCAAAATGTTTCAAAAAAATTCGGAACAGGTGTATTTGCTCTTTCCGATATTAGCTTTGATATAGAAAAAGGGGAATTTGTTTTTTTGGTGGGACCCACGGGATCTGGGAAAACCACAATTCTTCGTACTCTGATAAGAGACCTTCTTCCAACGAAAGGGACAATAATAATAGATAATTGGGATATATTAAAGCTTCCGCAAAGCAAAATTCCTGATCTGAGAAAAAAAGTTGGGATTATTTTCCAGGACTTAAAACTTCTTTCAGACAGAACAATTCTAGAGAATATCAGCCTGCCTCTTGAGGTAACAGGAATGAAAGCGGAAGAGGCAAAAAAAAGAGTTGAGGAAATTCTTTCACAGGTGGGAATAATTCAGCACAAAGATAAATTTCCCGTTCAACTTTCGGGAGGAGAATTACAAAGGGTTGCAATAGCTAGGGCTTTAATACTTTCTCCGGATATTCTTTTAGCTGATGAACCAACTGGTAATTTAGATCCCGCTACTTCATGGGAAATCGTTAAGTTGCTTGCGGATATAAACGAAAAAGGAACAACTATAGTTATGGCAACCCACAATGCGGACATAATAAAAAGCATGTCAAAACGGATTATAGAACTTCACAACGGAACATTAGTAAAAGATACTAAAGATAAACATAAGCACAAGTCCTCCGACGCTAAAGCTGTGGAGGACAAGGAAAAAGATAAAGACAAAAAAGAAGAAAAGGCCGCCTCCGTCGCATCTGACGCGACTTCGGACGAGCCAAAGGAGGAGAAGGGAAAATGAATTCTATAAAAGGTTCCTGGAAAAATATCA
>JACOXV010000027.1 GCA_016182225.1 Candidatus Levyibacteriota bacterium | reverse complement strand
ATTAAATATCAGTGAAGAAGTCCATCTCGGCCCGCGTATATGCTCCTGCGTTTCTCACTTTTGCATCTGCAAAAGCTACAAAACTCATAATTGGGTTGGTTACTCCAAGTTTGCGATCTAGATACTGAGTTATGTCTCTATGTTCTGCTTCCATAATATCTGCCGCTCGATCCAGTTTTATTCTGTCAGCTCTAACGTTTGTAAGCTGCATGTAAAGTTGGTAAAGCTCCATGCGTTTTCTTAATTTATCCTCATCGCTTCCGCTTGATACCTCTCTTTTCTTTACTTTTATAGCACTTTTTGTATCTTCTGAAGCTTTTTGTAATTGATCTTGCTGTTGGGGATACTCGGCTATGAGAAGTCTTTCAATTTTCGCTCTTATTTCTCTTTGCAAAGCAAGCTCTTGTTTGCCTAAAAGACCGGAATCTTCCGGATTAAGAACGCGTCTTACTAATTCTTTTGCTCTTTCCTCAGACATGACAGGTGCTCTTTTATCGACAAGTTCCTTAAGGCGATGAAGTTCAAGAATATTATCTTCAAGATTTCCTTCGCCTCTTAGAATTCTCATCATGGCGTCTTCAGCCTGTTTATTTAATTGTTCGAGATTTTGTTCTACATTTGCCTCACCCCTAGTAAGCCTGGCATATTCTTTCGCATCCGCCTCGTTGAAATTACCGGTTTTTATTTTTTCTTTAAGAGCGTTCAATCTTTGTTCTGGACTCTGACTGTTCGTTAGAGCTTTAAATTCAGCTAGATCTTGCGAAGTAGCAGTTCCTGCGTCAATTTTTGCTTCAAGAGACATTATTTTAAGCTGTTCCGGAGTCGCATTTTTATATTTATCTTTTCTTGCTGTGCGGTCTTCTTCTCTCAATCTCCTATCCACTTCTTTTTCAATTCGCTCTTTCTTTACGTACGCCAACAAATGATCGGCCACTATCTGGAGAAGTGGGTCTACCAACTGTAGCACCAGGCGCTCCTCGATCCATATCTGGTGCCTGCCCTCTCAAATCATCAATGCCATTCGGTACCGGTGCGACTTGTGGTCTTAAATTTCCAACATCATCAATATCTCTTAAGCCTTCTATTCCGGGTCGGGGAGCTGGCGCTACTGGCCGAACATCTGGAGCAGCTGATGCTACAGTTTGTATACCAGCACGGGGGGTTCTTGCTGATCTTGCTTGATTAGCGAGATTTGAACCACGTCTTGTTGGTCTTATGTCTGGAGTTCTTGGTACTCCAGTTGTTTCTTGTCTTTTTGGTCCTCCTTGTCTTTCTCCGGCCATATTTTATCCTTTGGCTACTTTTAAAGCCTCGTCAAGATTATTGTTCTTAATATAGAATCGCATCTTTTCTACTCTTTCGTCAATATGCTTTTCTTTTTCATAAGCGCCCAAGTAGATAATGAGTTCATTAAAAAGGGAATTTCTTGAGGTAAAAGATTCCATTTTTGTTTCTGCATCTTGCAGAGAAGTGAATGGCTCAATAGATAAAAATTCCTGAGCGAATGCTCTTGCTTCTTCAACTGATAAACTCTCTTCTTCGAGTCCTTGAACAAGTGCTTTTAGGAAAAGATATTCCAGGTGGCCTTTTATTTTCTCCATCTCATCCATACCTTTATCATTGCGGACTAGGGGATAAAAGTCAAACCGTTATTTACTGTATAGTATACTAGTATATTATACAGTAGTTTGTTCGTAGAGAGAGTGCTATAATTATTCATCCTGGAGGAGTCGCATAGTTGGTCCATTGCGGGGGATTGCTAATCCCCTGAGCTGAATAAGCTCGCGTGGGTTCGAATCCCACCTCCTCCGCCGTCGCCTCGCTGAAGCTCGGCTATGGCGAGACAAAGTCCGCAGATTACTATTTGACAAAACACTTCTCAACGTTATAATCCAACTATAAAGCCTGTTTTCTCTAAATGAGAATAGAACGAATCCTTCCAGATAGATCACTAGATTTTGGTCAAGGAAGAATTGGGCCAAGCAGAGCAGATAGGAAATTATTTAATAATTCCCAGATGCCTTCACTCGGCCATTTCCAACAAGAACAGATTTAATTACCTCAACCGGCGCCGTCTTAATGGTACCTTTTCTTGCAGGATGCAATACAGTTTCTAGTCAAGGAACAGAAAGTCAATCTAGCGATTCTTCTTCCACAGACCATAATAGCGTGGATAACACAACACTAATAGAAGAAGAAAATATAAATGCAGGAACCAGATCTGAAAGCGAGTTATTAGATACCTTTTTAAAAGAAGGCAAAAAATATGGAAACCTCTATGATTGGACCAGATTTCTGGGCATACCAGATGAAGCTCTCAGCGTGTACTCAGAAATAAGCGAGCTACTCGAAGATCCTCAAAAAACTCTAGAAGAGTACTTCGAAAGAATTCCAAATATAGACAATGCTAGGCCACAAAGAGGAGACATGGTATTAATCAAACCTTCTGATACTTGGAAAATGGGTGTTGGTGGAATAGCTACAGGCGTTGAAAGAATAGAAGGAGAAGCTATTTTCGAAGATGTGCTTCTTCCGATGAATTGGGAGAAACCTGAAAGCCATAAAATTACTGAATTTTTGGGCTGGTTAAGACCAAGGATCCCAGATAGTAACGGAAGCATTGCAGTTCAAGGAGAAGATACAGGACTTGAAGGTGGAGAATTTGGGCAAAAATATCTTAAATAAATGCTTAGTAAATTCATAAATGAATATAATCAGCAGACAGTCGATTTTGACGGAGCTTATGGAGCTCAGTGTGTCGATTTAGTTCAGCTCTGGAACCAAGAACTCGGAGGGGATCGATTTACCGGAGATGCCTGGCAAATTTTTGGGCAAAATCCCTTTTCTTTTATTTCTGTTCCAAATACAGGATCAAACAGGCCGCCAATTGGCTCTATTGTGGTCTGGGGAACAGACTTTGGAGAATTTGGGCATACTGCAACTGCCACGGGAAAAGGAGAAAAAGATGAAAATGGAACTTATAACTTCGAAGCTTTTGGCCAAAACTATCCAATCGGCAGTCCAAGTCAGCTTTCTACTCATAAATTAGACAGTAGTATATTGGGGTGGGAAGTGCCAGTTCAATTTGTGCCAGAAGAAGTAATTGAAGACGGCATTTACGAACCGCTAGATCCATCCGAATACAGAGCTTATTTCCTTAGAAGAGGCGTCTCAGAGTGGCTTCCTTTATTTAATCGCATGAATCAAAAAAGAGACGACGAGGGAAGGGAGTTTTATGTACGGACAGGA
>JACOXV010000041.1 GCA_016182225.1 Candidatus Levyibacteriota bacterium | reverse complement strand
AAGGAAATTTGGGAAATTTAACTCCATTTTTATTTTTCTTTTTGTTCAGATTCTTAAGACATACCTTCAGTCTTTCTGCTGTCTCAAAAACCTCATGCTCTGTATTCTGAAGAGCTGTCAAAAAAAGTATATTATCTGCCTCATATTTTTCGACTACCACCATTTGTTCGCTCTCCAAACTATGTGCTATCTCGTATCCAGCAAGACCTGTATTTTTTACATTGACCAAAACTTTCGTTCTATCAGTCGAGTGAACTTGGGGATATTTTTTCATTATATAAGCAGAGTCTATAACTTTTATTCCTTTAATTTTGGAAAACTCTGATCTTAAAAGACTCGAAACTTTAATTAAGTCATCAATAATTCTTTTTCCTTGTGTTTCCATAAGGTATCTTGCAGCATCCATTGAGGCCAATAAATGAAATGAGGGGCTTGTTGTAATAAGAGATTTATAAGAGTCTAGAACAAATTTACTTAACAATCTTTTTCCCTGCCAATGAATCATGGATGTTTGCTGAAGTCCAGAACCTTCTTTATGTGCGCTCTGCACGCATACATCTACACCTGCCTCCATAGCACTTGTAGGCATTTCATCTGAAAAAGAAAATAATGATCCCCAAGCTTCGTCCACAAAAATAATTATTTTAGGATTAATCTGTCTTACTCGCTTTACTAATCTAACTAGATCTATCGAGAGTCCTTCGTAGGTTGGATTAGAGATAAATAAAACATTTGTTTCCGGAAATTTCTTCAGTCCTTCTTCAAATTCTTTTATTGTATTTGGAATAAAAACTTGAAGCTCATCATCATAGTGTGGATGTAAATAATTTACATTAACTCGATAATCCTCAGCTGCGACACAAAATGACTTATGAACATTTCTTTGGGCAAGAATGTTAACCTCTCCAAGTTGATGAGATAATGCCTTTAGAACCATAAAATTACTTCCGGTTGAACCATTTACACTGAAAAGCGTATGCTCTGCTTTATATACTTTCGCAGCAAGATCATGAGCTTTTTTAAAAATTCCTGTGTTCAAAGACGGATTGCCTAAGCTATGATAAGAAATGGAGATATCACTGTCGTACATTCCATTTACTTTTGGGACCATGGGGTGGATCGAAGGAGTACACCACCTAATCACCCCATACATTTGTCTATTCAATACAGAAAGAATTGGCAGGCTTTCTGCATATCTACCATCGTCAAATATTTTTCCCATAAAAAAAGGCGGTCTTCAACCGCCATTTGCCTCAGTCAAAAAGACTGATGACCTTCTTAAACTTAATACAAAATTCAACAGTTCTCACTATTAGGAAAACAAATTACCACTAAAGGACTATTTTGTCAAGAATTAAATTCCTAAAATAAACAGAAAAACAAACCTAAATGGTTAAAATTTCTAACTTATAGTTAATTCTTATATGTCTAGATACCGAAAAGATATTATGCTAATTTAAAAAATATTCCCGAAACAATTACCAATATAAGGCCAACTAATAAAGATAGCCAGGGATGGTTAAAGTAAGGAAGACTATCGGTAATAGTCCAAATACCTCTCCAAATAAGAACTACACCCACAATGCCCATCAACGTGGAAATTATCTTATGGCGTTCTCTTGCTTCTCTAATTTTTGATATCATATCTCTCTATTTTTTACTCTATTCACATATAATGATATCTCTTTTCTCGCTTAATTAGTAGATATGGAATCAGTTATGAATATGGGTGTGGAATTTGAAGTGCTATTTTGCTGTATTCAAACTTTTTTCCAAATCCTCTACTAAGCTTTAAATAACTACTCCCAAACATTATAGGAAGTAGTTCGGGAGATATTGTCCTTACTACACTTAATGAATATTTCATCATATTAGGTAAAGTTAAGTCATAAAAGTAAACATTTATCCCCAAGTCACTTAGTCGATTAGTTATCTGCTCCAGAATGTTTTCGTTTTCACTAAATACTTGTTTAAAACTTTTAATAGAAGAGGCATCGGAAGCTTGTATGTAGTGATCCAAGAATTTAATATTCGAGGGTTCTCGATAGAAAATCGCATGGTCCTCAGGATCTTTAACATCTTCCCTGCTTAATACATTTGGTCCATTCTTCTCTTCCATAAATATCGAGATAAGAAGTGATCCTACTGCTTCTCTAAATGTCTTTAGTATAGCCTCTTCAGGATCATAATGGCAGGCAGATGCCAATACAACCTTAGGACGTTTATTTTTTTTATTAACTAATAAGATTATGAATGTAAATAATCCATTAAATCTTGACACATCAATTATTTTTACCTCAAATCTAAGCCCGTCAAGAAATGATATGTTTTCTAAGATTTTGCTGCTCATTCCGGAAAGTTTAAGATGTGACATGGGATTTCCTTTTACCCAGTGATACATAATATTATCTCTCTCAACCATTTCAAGCAGACCATTTAAACATGCTTTATTAAAGTTAACCTGAGCTGCGGATCCGCTTGTAGAATTATTGTGAAACCGTGAAGGTTTTTTTAAATTTATGTACAAATAATCTTCGGGAATAAGTGTTTTTTTTCCCTTAAGATCATATGCGTATCTCCAGTTTAAAATATTTTTGGAGGTGGGATTTTTGAAAATAAAACCAGGATTTTTTATTTGTTCATCAGAATATCTCCAAAAAGCTTCGGGATTTATAGCATTTTCTTTTATGTCAGTGTACATACCAATATAGTCAGGAGATGTGTGAGGGAAAGAAGACACGGAATATCTTTCTATAGATTCAAACAGAGCCCTTTTCAAAGCTGACTTATAAGACATGGCAGAACCGATAGCTAAATCTAAAAATCTAACCTCAGGATAAAATGAAAAAATTGGATTTTGAAACCACGAAAATATGACTTCATTTTTCCCCATTTTTTTTACAAATTTTTTGCTGGATATATCTTTTAGGGACTTCAGCTCTCTTATTATTCCTACATCAGAATCGTAAATATCCTTAATAATTTTATTCGTAGAAAGATTTGTTTTTCTAATTACTTTAGTATTTTTCTTGTTAAAAAAATGACTACAAGCAGGATGAGACATTGGTATTTTCAAATACAGCACTTGTCCTGTTGATAAATCTATTGTAGTAATAAATTTCTCAATTGTTTTAATTTTGGGATTAATTTTTCTGTTAATATTAATTATTCTATTTTTTCTTTTAAGGGCATCTACGGAATTTTCGTCTGAAGCTAAAGTCAATAGGAGGCAATAAGGACAGGCATCAAAGATAGATTTTAGTATTGGTCCGAAGAAAAGATAATCATCTTTTTTATATATAAAAAAGATGCCTTTGTTATTTAAGTTCAGGTATTTCTCCAAAAAGTCACCATCGCGTACATCATCCAATATTAAAACATTGTAATCATTAGCTACTCTACTAATAAATTTCGTTATGTGAGGAAAAAAATTTAATATCGATTTATAGAGTTCTTCAGATTTTGCGTTATGGAAATAGATCATTTATCTTTTATATTTATTTCCCACTGCCACTAAATACGTAGCAGATTCTGAATATCCATCTAGACCTAATAAATTGTCCGCCATTGAATCTCTTATTGCTGGCGTTAGAAATTGCTTTAATCCAATCGCTTCTGTAGTTAATATAATTCTCTGGGCCAAAGATGACGTTTCTATTAATAAATTTCTATATGCTCTTGAATTTCTATATCTCCACATATATCTTTCGAAAACATTGGAAATCAGAAATATAGCGCTGGCATTCTCTACTCCCTGTCCAATGGCTATTTTTTTCATTAATGCATTATATTTTCCCCTTTTTATCAAATGCATATTGTGTTTTCTAATATTATAATGATAAATTCCAGACTCTATTCCTTCAATTTTATTTGCATAAAAATAAATTTCACATGGGGTATAAGAGGATAAGGTTAATATAAGTGGACTCATTTTCTTGATCGATTCTACATAATCTCTAATTACTTTAACTGCCTGGGATGAGTAAAATAAAATAGAAGACAACTGAACCGAGGTTATAGATGAATCTTCAAATACACGCGTTGTTCTTCTATTGAGAAGCACTTCTCCCAGTTCTGAAGTTATTTTTTCTGGTTTAGGAAGCATAATTGATTCCTTATATTCCTTATACAATGGGGGCACCCTTGAAATCTTAAGATACTGCTTTAAATGATCAATTTTTAAAGTAGCCTCATTATTTTGTCCCATATCAACAAACTTAGTATTTGAGGTTAATAAGTGAAAATCTAGTGCATTTTTCCAGTTTCTTTCAGCCCAGAATGAATACTTGTCATTTTCTTCAGTTAGAAATTCTATATCTATTAGTTTTTGAATGGCTTCTTCTGCATCTTTTTGGTCTAATTTTGAATATTTTTTAAATACTTTAACTATCGACGATAGATCTCTTGGCTTACTACAAAACAAAAGTAATTCAAAGACTGAGAAATTGAATGTAAAACCTTTTTCGTTTAAAGTGTTTTTATAAATGATTTCCGATGTATTTTTCCATCTTCCAATAAATAACGTGTTTAATTTATATTTTTTTGTTTTCATATTTATTTAACCGATTGCAATAAACTTAAAAACTGCTTCCTTAGAGTTATCAATTTTTAATAATTTTTCCAGTTCTTCATCTTTAAAACCATGTCCGAAATATGCATTAACATTTGCTGCTTTCGCTATGATTTTTAAGTTTTCGAAAATATGCCCCAAATCATGCAATATTACCCTATAGGATCTTGATTCCCTATATCTCCACATACTTCTAGGAAAAATTGCGCTTACAATTAATACAGCTTTTACAGGAAAATTCGGCCCGGTTTTTAGTTCAAAAATTATCTCCCTTAGCTTTTCATCACTAAAATTAATCTTCATGTCCTCTAAGGAATTGTTCTTAACAGAATAGTGATAAATTCCTTTTTTTATTTCGGAATCTAAGGAAATAAAATACACCTCAGTTGGGTGACGAGCGCCACCGGAAGGATTAGTTTTTACTAAGAACTTTCCTTGCAAAGGATACTCGACTATTCCCATTTCTCCAAAAGAATAAAATAAGATATTGGAAATTTGTCTTTTTGTAAGATCCAAGTTACCCCTACTTATATCGAACACCTTATCTTCCAATAAGATTCCTATATTAGTTTTTTCTAGAGATTTATCGTTAGACATTAACTTCACTTGCTTTGCACCTTTATATTTTTTATATATAGGGGGAACAGGATCGTTTTTAATATACTTTTCCATCAGCGTATTATCAACATAGGCAGCTTCTGAGGATCCGTAGTCCAGGAAAGGATAATCTTTTATTGAAACAAAGTAGTCTAGGGCATCCTCCCATCCGTACTTAATCCATAGCTTTGCTTTTTTTTCAACCTTGTAACTTTTTGATTTACTATCAACTAGTAGGTTCAAATCTATTAACTGACTAACAATTGTCCTTGCGATTTCGTTAGATAACTTAAGTTGATTGTGGATGTACTTTATAATCTCGGGGATCGTTCTAAACTTAAAGCAGCAATTCAAGACATAAAGAAAAATTCCTTCTTGCAAGAGAAACTTTCTTTTATCTAAGAGGTCTTCAACGGTCACGCCAGTTTGGTTTTCCGAAGAACCATATGCTTTTAACCAATAATTTGTTTTATATTTCTTTGAATGATTTTTTTTAGCCACAGTATATACACATTACAAACGCTTGTGCTAGGCAGAAATATAATTTAACTCTTTTTTTGCTTTTTAACTAAAACGCTAATCCCACAAGAGCTACCCTGCTTTAGGGCAATTACTGGAGTTGGGAGTTCTTTTATTTTAAATTTTATTTGCTTATTCAAAATTATCACCTTCTCTCCGATATTACGTTAAACTATTTTATTATAAATTAATTCTTTGTCAATAGTTTTTGACTTTTTATTTAAGCATAAGTGAATGATTTTAAGATCGATTTAACACCTCTAGAATACTTGCTCCATGACTAAATTCACTCGGAGAAGAGAGTGTTGTAATTCCTAAGGGCACTATCCATCTGGCGATACCAAGATAGGCATTGTCCCCTGACGCATCTGATTCGCCAATCGACAATCCAAATTCTCGAAATTTATCCTTCAACAGGTAGACGAATAGAGGTTCCATCTGGTCTGGGTATGTTTACAGATCTTTGGGTATCGCTTCCACGCTGGGCAATATAAAGCCCGGAATCAAGTCTTGGGAGCTCGTCTACAATACCTAGTCTTTTATTTCGAACAACTCTGTCTATGTCTTCATTTACTGCGCTTGCAGTAGCAACTCCTCCAGCTCCTCTCCCATAAGTTAGCTGAGGGCCTGCGTTTTTCCAATCTACTTCAATCCCATTAAATTCATCATTTACTAAAGCGAGTAACTGATCTTTACTGATTAAGGCGGGCGTTACCTCAAGAACTAGCGATCCATCATCTTGTCTTGTGGCTATTGCAAGTAGTTTAACAGAATATCCTGGCCCTCCTTCATCAGTTTGATACTGCCTAGCAAATTCAAGATCAACAGGTGTGATTCCTGTTATGCCTACGCGACTTATAGATTCGGGATCAATAAGTTTTTTAAATGCAAGTGAAGCAAGTATAGCCAGCTTGTATCTGGAGTCATACCCTTGCGTATCTGATTCATAATTTGCTTCTGCAAAACCTTTCCTTTGTGCCTCGGCTATTACGGAATCAAAATCTTCCCCTTTAGCCATCTGAGTGAGTGCGTAATTTGTTGTCCCATTTACAATGCCCCTAATCCTTATCACGTCGTCAACAAATGATCTAGTTATCAAAGGTCTAATTATAGGAATTCCTCCGCCAACTGAGGCTTCAAATGCAAAATCCACCTGTCTTTCTGTAGCTTCATTGATCAAGCTTGACCCAGCTATTGCTGCTTTATTTGCAGAAACTACACTCATTCCCCTAGCCATAGCATCTGCCATCCAGCTCCTAGCAGGTTCGATTCCACCGGCTACTTCTACAAAAATATCAATTGAGGGATCTTCAAGGATATCTTTTACATCTTTAGTAAATGGGGCATTTATACCTCTGTCTTTATGGGGATCCCGTACTGCAACACCTTTTACAACATACCCCCTGTCTGGACCTATTTGCTGTATTGTGCGGATAACTTCTATTCCAACTGTTCCTGCTCCAACGAGACCTATTCCAATCGGTCTTCCTTCTACTCTTTCACTCATAAATCGAGCAGAAAGCAATTATATAATACCTATTTTAATTCTGCAAATTGGTTTGAATACCAAACAACAACTCTTTTTTTCTTTCTTGATTTGAGAAGACAATTGATTCAAATATTTCCTAGGCTATAGTTATCTTTGTTAAATTTAACACATCCATATTTTACCTGATGTGTCGGATATTAAACTTTAATTAAGCGGCAGGTGTTAATTAGGCAAATAATGTGATATAATGCCAACTAATCGTTCTAAATTCGCCCTATGTTAAAAAAATTTGAGGGGGTATTTGTCCCTAACATAACTCCATTTACAAATGGAGAGGTAGATGAAGAGGGTCTGCGACGCGTAGTAAGGTACCTAATAGACAACGGTGTCGACGGATTGGTTCCCAACGGTACAACTGGCGAGAGCGCTACGTTAACTGACGATGAGAAAAAAAGGATTTTGAAGATAGTTTTGGAAGAGGCAAAAGGCAAGGTGCCAGTAATAGCGGGAACAGGGACGAACGATACTCGACACACGATAGAGCTTACTCAACAGGCAGAAGAATTGGGTGCAGATGCGGTTTTGGTCGTAACACCTTACTATAACAAACCAACCCAACAAGGTCTCTTAGAACACTTTAAGAAGGTTGCTTCTTCAACAAGCCTTCCTGTGATTCTTTACAATATACCCGGGAGAACAAGCAGAAATATTGACACCCCAACCGTAATAGAGTTATCAAAAGTGAAAAACATCGTAGGGGTGAAAGAAGCAAGTGGGGATATAAATCAGATGATGGATACCATAAAAGGCACAAAGAACTTTTCCGTACTGTGCGGGGAAGATCACCTTCTTTTTACGATGAGCTGTCTTGGAGGTAATGGTGCAATAGCTGCAGCCGGCCATATCCTTCCGAATAAGTTTAAAGAAATGCATAATCTTGTAAAAGCTGGCAAGATAGAAAAGGCGAGGGAATTGCACTATTTTCTGCTTCCGATGATAAGGGCGCTGTTTGCGGAAACGAATCCTTCTCCAATTAAAGGTGCTTACGAGCTTTTGGGTATTTGTTCAAAGGAAACAAGGCTTCCGCTTGTACCCGCAACTGAGAAGCTTATGGGTATCCTTAAGTCAGAACTTAAGAGACTTGGGTTAAAACGTGCTTAATTTTAGCGATACCTGTACGTATACTTTCCTCATCTAGAGCATACGAGAGTCTTATGAAGCCTTCACCATTACTACCAAAACCCGCACCAGGCCCAGTGCTAGGGACTGTTACAACGCCGTTTTTAAGAAATTTTAGGGAAAGACTCCAGTCGTCACCATACTTAGAAAAGTCGGCGTAAAGGAAGAATGTTGCCTCCGGTTTCACAAAACGTATCCCCTCAATGCTTCCCATAAGATGCAGCATCAAATCTCTTTTTTGTCTATAAAAACTAACCATTTCTTTAATTTCTTTTTTCATAATCAATGCTTCTTGTGCGATTCTCTGCGAAATTGTTGGTGCTCGGAAAACTGTATACTGATGACATTTTACAAGGTTCTTTATTACTTCTTCCTTTGCAACACACCATCCCAATCTCCATCCTGCCATCCTGAATAGCTTTGAAATCCCACTGCAGACTATTACGTTATCTGTGAACTCTGAAACACTATGATGCCCCTTTTCGTATATAATATGTTCATATATCTCATCAGAGATAATTGTTACGCCTTTTTTGCCGCATATCTCTGCGACTTCTTTTAGAATCCTTTGAGGAATTACCCTTCCCGTTGGGTTTGAGGGGGAGTTTATTATTACAGCTCTTGTTTTTCTTGTTATCAGTCTTTTCAGTAATTGGGGATCGATGTTAAAGTCACTCGCGTGGTCCAACCGAAGTGGTACAGGAACTCCACCGCACATTTTTATCGCCTGCTCGTACAAAACAAAGCCAGGGTCTGGATAAATTACTTCACAACCATTGTCCAGCAGGGCAACCAAAGATGTATAAACGGCTTCAGTAACACCACACGTAGTAAGGACATTTTCGCTTCCTGACACAAATGTTGTGCCTTTGTTGCCATACCACTCGGCGAGGAAGTCTCTAAAGCTTAATAAGCCAGCAACAGGTCCATAGTCTGCAGAATCTTCTTTAATGAAAGTTTCTATTACTTTTTTCAACGTGTTGGGAGTAGGGTAAGTAGGTTCACCTATGGCAAAGTTTATAGCCCCTGGTAAAGCTTTTTCTGAAAGGATACTCATTAAAGAACGGCGAATTTCTTTAAGCTTTCGGCTATTTACGTTTTCCATTCTCGGCCTTTTGTGTCATCCACTGTGAGGCTCTCCTTTGAAGTCCACTAACCTCTATAAAAGGAGGGGTGGCTTTTTGATTGACTTCTTTGATAAAGTCATCATGCATAAGGTTTACCATATCCAAAGCATAAAGTGATTCTCTCGATATTATTGTTGCCTTTCCTTTATACAACCTTAGCGTAATCGTTCCCGTCGCTCTCTTGTTTAGTTCATCAATAAAGACGTTCATAGCTTGCATCAATGGTGTGAACCAGAAGCCATTCAAAGCTTCGCTAACCCATTCTAGCTCGACGATTCTTTTTAACCTCAACTCCTCTTTTGTCAAAGTTAATTCCTCCAAGTCCGTGTGGGCTTTAATTAGTATTTCTGCGGCTGGCGATTCGTGAATTTCTCTTACCTTTATGCCGACTCCTCGGTCTTCCATAAAGTCAAACATGCCTATGCCATTCTTACTTCCTATCTTGTTCAGTGTTTCCACGAGGCGTACAGCTGAAAGTTTTTTACCATTGACCTTCACGGCAATCCCTTTTACAAATTCTACAGCAATGAATGTAGCTTTATCTGGGGCTGTTTCCGGTAGTGTGGTTAGCGAATACACATCCTCCGGAGCTATCTTATCGGGATGATTCAAAATGCCTGCTTCTGTTTCTCTTCCCCACATATTGTCGTCTATGCTGTAAGGCTTCTCAGAGGTAGCCCCAACTTCTATATTGTGCATCTTCGCATACTCCAATTCGGCTTCGCGACTCATACTCCACTCTCGAACAGGCGCTATTATTTTTACAGCAGGATACAGAGTGAGTGCACTTGTATCAAATCGTAACGAATCATTTGCTTTTCCTGACGCACCATGAGCAATTACTGGTATTCTTTCGCTTTTGGCAATTTCAACTGCTTTCTTAATAATAAGCGGTCGTGTGAGGGATGAGGAAATTGGATGTCCATTTCTTCCAACGATAGCATTTGCCTTAACTGCCTTCCAGCAAAAATCCTCAATAAGTTCCTTGCGACCATCAACAGAAAAATGCTTTTTAGCCCCCAGCTTGTAAGCTTTCTTTTCAATTTCATCAAAATCGGCAATTTGCCCAACGTTTAAAGTAAACGTATAAACCTCGCACGCATATTTTTCCTTTATCCACTTCGCCATACAAGACGTGTCTAGGCCTCCGGAAAACAGTAAAAGACATTTGTCGAATTCACCCCTTTTGGCCGTGTAACTATCAACCTTAGGGCTTTCGTTTAAGGAAAGTTCTAAATTTTCGATATTTGTATCCTGCATAATAGTATTTTACAGGAATTACCTAGAATATAAAAGATAAAATAAAAATTGAATAGATTAGAAACCAAATATCACTTTCGAACGATCCATTCCTTTTGGATTTCCAGCTAGTTTTATTACTTAATAAGGCTTTTTGCTTTTAGAAGTTCTGCATTTAAAATTGCAGCCCCGGCAGCTCCGCGTATTGTATTGTGAACAAGAAGTGTTAGTTTTATATCTAAAACTTTTGATTTTCTTATTCTGCCAACTGTAACGCTCATCCCTCTGTTTACCTCCCTGTCAAGAATTGGTTGGGGTCTATCAATTTCTTCTCTTACAATAATAGGACGCGACGGGGCAGAAGGCAGATTCAAGCGCTGTGGTTGTCCAATAAATTCTGCGAGCACTTTTGCAACTTGGGCGGGTATTGGAGTTTTGTAAAAAGAGAGTTCCACGGACTCAAGATGTCCATCGCGAACCGAAACCCTGTTACATTGCGCACTAATTTTGATATTTGGGTATTTGATCTTCCCTTTTACAACTTTACCTAAAATCTTTAATGGCTCTGTTTCCATTTTTTCTTCTTCATCCCCAATAAAAGGCACAACATTATCAAGAGCATCCAAAGAAGCAACCCCTGGATAGCCTGCGCCTGATAATGCTTGCATTGTTGTAACCAAAACCTGTTTAACGCCAAATGCATCATCCAAGGGTTTTAAAACTATACTAAGTCCTATTGTTGAACAATTTGGATTTGTAACTATAAACCCTTTGCTATTTTTAAATCTTCCTTTTTGCTCTTTAATCAAGTTTAAATGATCGGGGTTAATTTCTGGAATCAAAAGCGGCACGTCAGGATCCATTCTGTGATTTTTTGAATTACTAATAACTATATGTCCGCCGTTTGCAAATCTTTCCTCAATTTCTCCCGCAACCGATGAATCCAAAGCTGAAAACGCAACTTGAGTGTCTGAATTTGGTACACAATTTTCCACAACAAGATTTGCAATACTACCGGGAATGGACGCCCTGCGCTATTTGCCGAAGCACATAAATGCCTTATCTCAAACCAAGGATGGTCGAAAAGAAGCTCAACAAATCTCTGTCCTACGGCTCCTGTTGCTCCCAAGATACTGACAGATATTTTTTTCATTTATTTTGCATCACCTTTCTTTTTGAAATTTTGTTTTTTGAGACACTTTGTTTTTCGTTAAAAATATCGCTGAAATTGTAAAAACCTTTTTTGTTATCTATAAACTCTGCTGCAAGTACTGCTCCTTGAGCAAAACCTCTTCTTCCCCATGCTTGATGACTAAGTCTTATTTCGTCTGCGTCACTATCAAAAATAATTTCATGTCTACCAAAATTTCTCCCTCCCCTAACTGAAACAAAATGCAGCTCTTCTTCTTCTATTTGTCTATCTAATTTTTCTAATTGCAATTTCGTTTTCTTTGGATAATTCTGCATTATTATATTTGCTAATTTGCGTGCAGTTCCTGAAGGACTATCTTTTTTTCCAGTATGATGTGTTTCTATTCCAAACACATCATATCCAGAATAGCGATTTATAGCCTTACTCGCATATGCGGTTATTTGAAAAAATACATTTGCTCCAATAGAAAAGTTTTGGGCGTAAATAAATCCTATTTTTGCATTTTTTACTATCTTTTGTACTCGTTCTAAATCATTGTACCAGCCTGTTGTTCCAACTACTATATTTACTCCGAGTTTTGCGACTTTTTGAATATTCTTAACAATCACCTCGGCAGATGTAAAATCAATGGCAACATCCGAGCGCTTAATACCTTCCAGATCAAGCATTGAATTTTTGTCTTTATAGCTTACCGAAACAATATTGTGTTTTTTTTGTTCTAAAATTACTTCCTCTATTGCTTTTCCCATTTTGCCATAACCAATTAATGCAATTTTCATAAGTTTTTCCTTTCGCTAATCAGCTCTTTATGAAATAATCTCACTGTTTTATCAATACTCTCAGATGCCAAAACTAAACTAATATTAATATCAGTTGCACCAAGCGAAATCATTCTAACGTTAATTCTTGCATTATCTAGAATTAAAAAAATATTCCTGAGAATACTCTTTACCTCTACAATTCCTTCACCTATAAGAGAAACCATGCCAAGCTCTCTCGTTACAGTAATTGAAGCAAGATCTTTTAATTCATTCACTGCTTTGTCTAAATATTCATCGTTATCTAAAGAAACTGATACGCTGACTTCGGATACACTAACTAGATCAATGGAAATATCATATTTTGCAAAAATAGTAAAAATTCTTGCTAAAAACCCTTTACTTAAAAGCATATCAGTAGAATAAAGGTTAACGAGCGTTATATTTCTTTTCGCAGCAATTGCAATAATATTATTACTCTTCTGTGATTTCGCTTTAATTATAGTTCCTGATGCATTTGGGTTTAAAGTATTTAATACTTTAACGGGAATGTCAGCCGATATCGCCGGTCGAATAGTTCTTGGATGCAATACTTTTGCACCAAACGCTGCAAGCTCTGAGGCTTCTTTGTAAGAAATTTCTTTTAAAATTTTTGCATCCTTTAAAAACTTCGGGTCAGAACTAAAAACTCCGTCTACATCTGTCCAAATTTGAATTTCTTTAACCTCAAGAGCGTATCCTATTATTGCCGCAGAGTAATCAGAGCCACCTCTTCCAAGCGTTGTGATCTGTCCTTTTTTAGTGCT
>JACOXV010000028.1 GCA_016182225.1 Candidatus Levyibacteriota bacterium | reverse complement strand
CTCTTTCCACAAATGAAATAGCAGCTTTAGTAACTGAGGCAGGAATAATTACAGGATGGGGGTCAACTCATATCGCACCTGCCGGCTTCCTAACTACGGTAAGGAAATTAACAAAAAAATATGGTACTTTACTTATTTTAGATGAGGTGGGGACCGGATTCTCACGCTGCGGAGAGCTTTACGGAATGTTACTTGAAAATGTAGTACCCGACATAGCAACTTTTGCAAAAGGCTTATCAAATGGAGTCGCAGCAATCGGAGCCATGGTAACAAGAGAGGATATTGCAAATAAAACCATTTCTAAATCTAATCTCACATCAACATTTGGCTGGACACCTATTGCCTGCGCAGGAGCCTTAAAAACCCTAGAAATCCACTTAAGAGATAAAGTCTGGGAAAAAGCAAAAAAAGATGGAAAATTTTTAGTGGAAAAGCTAGGAAATGAATTTAAAGGAGATCATCGCGTGTCCAATGTTCGGGGAATTGGGATGGAAGTAGGAGTTACATGTACTGACCCTAACATGATGGGTAAAGTTGTAAATAAGGCCAGAGAAAACGGACTTCACCTAGCAATGTGCAGTGATGGTAATATTCAATTAATGCCCCCTCTTGTTATTGACCGCCAAGTTCTTGAACAAGGAATAGAGATTTTCCTAGACACGGTCAGGAAATTATAAATTCATGCGGCTTACAAGTTTTTACAAAAGTAGGTTAAGGAGTCTCCGGAAGGAAAATTTTCTAATTTTCCGTAAGGCTTGAAACCAAGTTTTTTATAAAACTCCGGCGCCTGCCAGCTAAAAGTATTGGTATAAATTATATCGCAACCTTTAAGTTTTCCTTCTTTTTCTACAGCTTCAACCAATTTCTTGCCTAGACCTTTTCCCCGCAACGATTCTTCTACCCATAGCGAATTTATTTCAATCGCGTTCCGAGATTGCTGAGATGTTTCCGGAGTATAGGTATATATCACCAGAGTTACTAGCTGATTTAGAAATACCGCAACCTTTAAAACCAGATACGAACGGATTCCTTACCAACCCGGCTATTTTCGACCGTTAGGAAAGGTGAGGGCAATTGTAAATCCATGAAAAAGCGTTTAATCCAGGAAAAATTTATATTATAGATAAAGAGTCATTTGATAAAACTTATAGGCCAAGGAAAAATAGTTGAAATCAGACAAGAAATTTGTTAGGATTCGCTCAGAATGGTTGAAGCAGCAACCCAAACAATTGATCAAACAGACTTAGGCCTTTTAGATACTACTGACGAAAGCTATATAGATGGACTGGTAAGGGTTATTGGTCCAACGACAGAAATACAGGCGGGAAGTGCTGTAATTAAAGTTACAAAAATTCCTGAAATGATTGCCCGAATCCACGACAGCGCAGTTGCAAGTGTTTCAGTAGAAATGGGAGAAGAAGCTAGGGAAATTTTTCAAGTTAAATTTCATGAAAGCTACCTTGGAGGAAAACATGAGATGGTAGGAGCTGAAGGTACCATTGGTTTCCTAATTGGTCCGAGGTTTGATTTGCAACTTGCACGTGTTTTCTACCCAAAAAACTATGAACTGTCAGTCCACACCCTAACCATGGCTCCAGATAGGTATGTTTCTTCTTATCTTAGGTATTCTGTTGGTTTGTTCAAGCTACCTGACCCAGAGCCCCTAGACTCTGACAGTTACTTTGATTACCTCGTTGATGACTGAAACTTGAAATAAAAAATCAACGTGCTACAATTGAAATAGAGCTGAAAGCTCTTTTTTACTATTATGGAAGCTCTTCGAAAAAAATTTTCTAGTTTCAAACGCGGAGTCAAAGAATTTCATACCAAAAAACCGCAATTGGAGTTTTTTACTGCGCTTTTGACAATTCCTGTGCTTTTAACAGTAATTATTCTAAATCTTAATAACTTGCGAGGAAATCAGGACAAATCAGCTACTCCAACCCCTGTGGTTATAACCCAAACTGCGAAAGATGATGAAATAAACCAAGCCCAAACAACACCTACCCAAGGTCCATGCGAGCCTGGAATTGGAGAAATAAGTATCGATAGTCCAGAAGAAAATGAAAACGTTAGTGATAATCCTGTTATGGTTGATATAAATTATAAAGCAGGAGATTTTTGTGCAGTTGTTTGGTCTTATAGAATAAACAACGGAAGATATTCTGATTATGACGATAGATCAATCGCACTTTATAATCCGCCGAATGGCGATATAAAATTTGATTTAAGAGTCAAAAGCGTTGTAAATAGCGAACAAAAAACTCTGACTCGAAACTTTATATATAGTGGTTCGTCTCAAATCCCCACACCAACGCCGACTGTAACCCCAACGCCTACGTCTACCCCACAGGTACAGTAAAAATTTGTTTTAGCTTCTAAAAGCAGATATAATTTTGGGAAGTGAATCGTTTTCTTCGCATAATTAAATTATTTTTGGGATGGCCACTCTCTGTCATT
>JACOXV010000040.1 GCA_016182225.1 Candidatus Levyibacteriota bacterium | reverse complement strand
TTTGAAAAAGAAGTAAAAAAACTAATTAACTAGCATTTAGCAATCAGCAACTAGCAATTAGTTAACTGAAGGCTAGAGGCTAATGGCTAATAACTAAACTTATGAAACTTGACGGCGTAAGACAAAAAGTATTTTTAGACAGATACTCTTTAAAAGATAAAGAGGGAAACTCAATTGAAAAAACTCCTGAGGAGATGTGGAAGAGAGTAGCAGGGGGAATTGCAAAGCAAGAAAAGAAAGCGCGTCAAAAAAAGTGGGCTAAAAAATTCTATGACGCAATGTATGATTTTAAATTTGTTCCTGGAGGAAGAATTTTATCGGGAGCAGGAACAGATTTTCAGGTAACTTATTTTAACTGTTTTGTTATACCATCTCCAAAAGACTCCAGGGGAGAGATTATTGAGTCACTAAAGCAATTGGTTGAAATTCAATCAAGAGCTGGAGGAGTTGGTTTAAATTTATCATCCCTGAGGCCCAGGGGGGCAAGAGTAAAAAAAGTAAATGGATTTTCTTCAGGTCCTATTACATGGGCAGGTCTTTTCTCATATGCCACCCATGATGTAGTCCAGCAGGGTGGAAGTAGACGTGGAGCTACAATGCTTATGCTTCATGACTGGCATCCGGATATCGAAGAGTTTATAACAGTAAAACAGGACCTTACAAAAATAAGTGGGGCAAATCTTTCAGTTTGTATTTCCGATGATTTCATGGAAGCCGTAAAGACAGACGGAGATTGGAATCTGGAATTTCCTGATCTTGACGATCCCCATTATGACAAAGAATGGACAGGAGATTTAAAAGAGTGGAAGAAGAAGAAAAGAAAAGTAAAACTCTACAAAACTGTAAAAGCTAAATATCTCTGGGATTTGATTTGTGAAGCAGCTTGGAGATCTGCCGAGCCAGGCCTCCACTTCTTAGATAGGAGTAATAAAAGAAGTAATACTTGGTACTTCGAAAACTTAATTGCTACAAATCCTTGTGGAGAACAGCCCTTAGGTCCTTGGGCAGTTTGTAATTTAGGAGCTATGAATTTAGCAGCTTACGTAGATAAAAAAGGAGAGTTCGACTATTATAATTTTGGAAAAGATGTAAGAGTTGCAATGAGATTTTTAGATAATGTCATTGGTGATACATATTATTTCTATAAAGAAAATGAAAAAGTTGCAAAAGACATAAGACGCACAGGACTTGGAATTATGGGTCTGGGGGATGCTCTGATAAAAATGAAGCTTAGATATGGATCGGAAGAAGCAATGCCAGTTCTTAAGAAAATATTTGAAACTCTTAGAAATAGTGCATATGATGAATCAGCAGAGATAGCTCGCGAAAAAGGTCCTTTCCCAAAGTTTAATAAAGAAAAATATCTTAAAGGATGGCACATTCAAGCATTGCCTAAAGAAATAAGAAATAAAATCGCTAAATACGGAATTAGAAATGCGGTTTTGCTTACAATTGCTCCAACGGGGACAACTTCTCTTATATCCGGAGTTTCTTCTGGCGTTGAACCTGTTTATGAGTTTAGTTATAAAATGCGATGGCGAGATAAGGGCAATAAAGGCTGGAGAGAGGATAATGTTTATCATCCACTTTATAATGAATGGTTAAAAGATCATCCAAATGAGGAAAAACCCGATTATTTTGTGGGCGCCAATGATTTAACTCCCGAAGAGCATGTGAGGGTTCAGGCTGTTGCCCAGGAATATATAGATTCGTCAATTTCCAAAACCGTAAATGCTCCCAAAGACCATACAGTAGATGATGTTAAAAGGCTCTATGAAATGGCATATGACGCAGGTCTTAAAGGAATAACTTATATGAGAGACGGATCAAGGCTTGGGGTTTTGGAAAGAATTGAAGATAAAAAAGAAGAAAAACCTCAAATTCCCCTGGAAGTTCCTAAGGCTCGAAGACCGATGATGATGGAGGGAGTAACTTATAAAATAGAGACTCCTGTAGGAAAAACATTTATAACCATTAACCACGATGAATATAAAGAGCCTTTTGAAGTATTTATAACCATTGGAAAACCAGGGTCTGATGTAGCGGCAATGGCTGATGCGTTAGGGAGAATGATTTCTTTAAATCTTAGGCTTAACGGGACTCTTTCGCCCAGAGAAAGAATCCGCCAAGTAGTAGCTCAGCTGACAGGAATTGGAGGAGCGAGAAGTGTTGGTTTTGGAGCAAATAGAATAGGTTCTCTTCCGGACGCAGTAGCCAAAATTCTTGCACGCCATTACGAATTTAAAGTAAATGGTGTAGTTGAAGATGCTCTGCCTAAGACAAACGGTGATTTACTGACAAATGGTCATTCGAATGGACTAAATGGAAATGGGCTGAATGGTCATACAAATGGTTCTTCATTCGTTGTTGCAAAAGAAGAAGTAAAAGAAGAAGTTGTGGTCCTGCAGCAGCTTCCTATAAAAGAGGCTATTAGCTCAGATAAATCGACAGACACGAATCTTTTTGATATTTGTCCAACGTGCGGAGCGGCTAGTCTAGCCTACGAAGAAGGCTGTAGAAAATGCTACGCATGTGGATATTCAGAATGCTAACCCTTCGATAAAACTCAGGGTTATCCTGAGCAGAGCCGAAGGATAAATTGAGAATTTAAAGTAAAGGGTTGGGTAAGCGAGGTTTGATACCTTCACAGTGCCGCTACCGTATAGTCGGAAAACCACTCTTTCTAAAGTTCCCGGGATCAGGAATTTCGCTTTGAAATATTACAAAATCCTTCTCGGAAACCTACCCAGAGAAGGATTTTTTTATGGCAATATATACAAAAAAAGGAGATAAAGGGAAAACCTCACTTTTTGATGGAACAAAAGTTTCAAAATTTAACAGAAGAATAGAAGCTTTGGGAACAGTGGATGAACTTAACAGTGTGTTAGGGATTTGTGCTGCGTTTGTCAAAAACAGAAAAATAAAAAAAGAGCTTGAGATAATACAAAATGACCTTTTTGAAATAGGAGGATCTTTAGCTTTCCCCCATCCTATGCCGCTTGATTTTCTTCCCGAAAGGATTTTAGAGTTTGAAAGACTCATTGATAAGTTAACGAAGAAACTTCCACAGCTTTCTAATTTCATATTACCTGGAGGAGGAAAGGGAGGTGCATATCTTCATTTAGCAAGAACGGTTACTCGCCGGGCAGAAAGAAGAATTGTTGAGGTTTCGGAAAAAGGTCCAACGCCTAGCTCAGGACAAGGAAAAATAGATCCAAATATCCTGATTTATTTGAATCGTCTATCTGATTTAATGTTTACTTTTGCCCGATACGTTAATCATAAGGAAAAGCCATTCGGCAAGCTCAGGCCAGGGGAAAAAATTTGGAAGAAAAGGTAAAAATGGTTGAGGCATATACACATTCTTTTGACCAGAGAGACTATAGAAATTTAAGCTTGGCTCCTGAACCCAAGACTGAAAAAAGGAAGGCACTGGATAGTTATACAACTCGTCAAGTAGAAACACTTATTGGCGAACGGTTTAATGTTTTACTAAGTACTACTCGCTACGAAATAAAAAATGGGATGATTTATGGAGAAAATATGAACGAGCCATTTATGGACGTTTTGGTAAGGGGAAGAAATCACAGGCGATTGGTAGGAAATAAAGTTGATAGAGAAAGAGAAGACGCAGAAGTGGTGGGATTTGGAAATGTCGAAAGCGGTGGTGACGGAAAAGGCGGATTGGTAAGCCCGGATATTCCGATTGGAACGACATATCTTAGTATTTCTGAAAAAGGAGAAGAAGGATCTTCTTATCAGCATAATTTCTATGATTTTTTTATAAAAAAACAGGATGAAAAAGGAATTTATATAGAAGCAAGACGATATAGTTCATCTTTAAGTCATGAAGAATATGTCAGTTTGGCAAAGTCATTTGGTGTTAACGTTCCGGAGAATGCGGATGCAGCTTTTTTTCTTTCGCATCCTATTCAAATTGATACATCAAGGTTTAAAACCCCTGATGATCTTCATAAGTTTATGCATAGGGAGCACGATTATATTTCAGAAGAGGAATATAAAGAAATAATTAAAGCCTGCGCCCCGCTTATTATTTCCTACATAAATGCTTTAGCATCGGATGATTTGGAATGGCAAAAAATAGCATTTAACGCAATTCTTAATAGGGCAGATGATAAATGGATGGAAATTAGACGCGGAGAAGTAAATCTTTTTGAAAAAGATTTGGGAGAAGAAGAGATTAGAGCTCTTGGGATGAGAATGGTAAGAGAAGTAACGACTGGATGTGGTGCTTCAGCTGGATTTAATATGACAAACGGGGGATTGATGCCATATTCTGTTGCAGAGTTTGGAATGAAGGCAGATGGTACAGAGGTTTGTTCTTGCGGAGCAAGCAAAGAAGATAATCATTATCACTGTCCTGATTGCCAGAAGTGGTATGCAGACGAAACACTAAAGGCTCCAGGAGAGCGAACAAAACAGTGCGGTTGCGGATTTAAATTCCCCTGTTCTGACGAAAAACCACTGCTAAATTAAATTGTTTAACTTTACCCCAGATGGTATCATAGTTATATGAATGATCAAGTGAAAGAAGATCCCATTAAAGCTCCTGTTCCGGGCCAAGACCCAGTTATAGGACCGATAACTATAGGGGGCAAAGAATCTCGTCAATTTGGTGCAGAGTCTGCTCCCGTTTCAGAAATAGCACCGGTTGCCGAAATTCCAGAGCCTCGAATATCCACTGAAGTTTCGCAATATGTTGAGCAAACTCCTGGAGCAGTTGAAGATTTTAGATTGACAACTGATCAACAACAGGCTGGTATAAGTAATTCAGGAGCCTATGCGTCTCATCCAACAGAACCTTCTGGTGGCTTTGACTCGATTAGTTCGTTAAATCTTTCTCAGCTTAGGAATCAGATAAGAGATGCAAGAAGCGATTCTTTTAAAGGGAAATTACAAGTTGCCCTAAGACAGATATTGAGACCAAAAAGCTTAAATCCAGAACCAGTAACTTAAACTATGCTATTTGATCCAATTTCTATTTTTATTACAGTTTTTTTTCTCTTGATATTTCTTGCCGGATTAGCAGGATTCTTAATGGTTTCAGTTTATATTTTTTTTCTATGGTATAAACACAGAAATAGAGAAAAAGAATCCTTGGATTCAACGCTTTTGCAAGTTGCTCTTCCTCGTGATAATGAAATAAAAATTGACGCAACAGAGCAGCTTTTAACTTCTTTTGCTTCTCTAAGAAAGAGTGGAAGACTTTCTTTTATGAAGCTTCAGCCCAATATTTCCTTGGAAATAGTAGGAATGCCCGGAGATATCAGGTTTTATGTTTCAGTCCCAAATAAATATAGAGATTTCGTAGAAAAGCAGATAAATGGAGCCTATCCCGATGCGGAAATAAAAGAAGTTGAGGAGGGATCTTCTCTTAGATCCGGTTTTGTTTTGGGTAATGACTATAATATTTTCTCAGAGAGCGGAAAAGTAGCTTTTGCATCGCTTAAGCTTAAGTCCAGTAACTACCTTCCTATAAAAGTCTATAAAGATTTGCCAACTGATCCACTGCTTTCGATCACTTCTACTCTTGCCAAAATGACTGAAGGGGAAGGAGCGGCTATCCAGATTCTTATAGCACCAGCTGATAATAAATGGAAAAAGTTAGGAAAAACTTATCTTTCCAAAACTAAGAAAAATGAGGCAAATCCAGAAACTGCAAAATATTCCGCAGATGCAAAAGAGCTGGAGGGAATTGAAAATAAAGTAGGTAAGCCGGGCTTTGAAGCAATCATAAGAATTGTTGTTTCTTCAAGCACTAAAGAATCTGCTGAGGCACATCTTAATAATATTGTTAATGGTTTTAGCCAATTTACAGGTGCAAATTCATTCAAAAAAGGAAAAGACCGCTTTAAGAAAATGTTTATGACTGATTTTATCTTCAGATTCATACCCATGAGAGGGTCACCGTCAATTCTGACAACGGAGGAAATAGCAACAATTTTTCATTTCCCAAATAAAGCAGTAACCACCCCTCATATTCATTGGATCTCTGCGAAAAGAGCCCCTGCTCCTGCAAGCATTCCTGAATCCGGACTATATCTTGGTAAAAGTACTTATAGAGGGTTATCTAGACCAATTTATATGGGAAAAGAAGATAGACAACGCCATATGTATATCATAGGAAAAACCGGTACAGGAAAATCAGAACTTCTTAAGCAAATGATTATGCAGGATATAAAAGAAGGGCAAGGAGTTGCAGTGATTGATCCTCACGGAGATCTTATCGAAGATGTTTTACAGCTTATTCCACCAGAGCGGGCAGAAGATGTAATACTTTTTGATCCATCAGATACTCAGCGTCCAATGGGGCTAAATATGCTTGAGGCAAATACAGAAGAAGAAAAACACTATGTTGTCTCATCAATCATAAATCTTATGTATAAGCTATATGATCCAAATAAGACGGGAATTATAGGGCCTAGGTTTGAGCACGGTATAAGAAATGCAATGCTTACTGTGATGTCTGAACCGGGAAGCACATTTATAGAGGTAGTAAGAGTTATGACAGATTCTCGCTTTGTTCAGGAACTTTTACCCAAAGTTCAAGACCCCATCGTGAGACGCTACTGGACAGACCAGATAGCGCAGACTTCGGATTTCCATAAATCTGAAGTCCTTGATTATACTGTTTCGAAGTTTGGTAGATTTGTAACGAACAAAATGATGCGAAATATCATAGGACAATCAAAATCCTCATTTGATTTCAGAGAAACCATGGATCAGGGAAAAATACTCTTAATCAATCTGTCAAAGGGAAAAATTGGCGAGGAAAATTCAAGTTTTTTAGGTCTTATTTTGGTACCTAAAATTCTTATTGCGGCAATGAGCAGGCAAAACATGCCTATGGATCAAAGACGAGACTTCTTTCTTTATGTTGATGAGTTCCAAAATTTTGCCACACCAGACTTCGCTCAAATTCTATCTGAAGCCAGGAAATATCGCCTGAATTTGATAGTGGCTAATCAGTTTATAGGACAAATGGAGGAGGAGGTTAAAAACGCAATTTTTGGAAACGTAGGTACAATAGCGTCATTTCGTGTAGGAGTAACGGATGCGAATTATCTCCAGCACGAATTCCAGCCTACATTTACAGAGGCAGACCTTATAAATATTGATCGATTCAACGCTTATGTGAGAACCGTAGTTAACGGAGAGCCCGTTCCTCCATTTTCTTTGGATACAACAAAAGATTTAGGAAAAGAAAAAGCCATAATGAATCCAAGAGTTTCTGAGTTAATAAAAGAATTATCGCGTCTTAAGTACGGAAAAGATGTAAATGTTATCGAATCTCTAATAGGGGAGCGCGCACAACTATAATTTATTTGGCTCGATTACTTGTTCAAGAAAGATCTTGATAAATTCGTTCTGCCTGAGTAAAAACATAGTTTGTATTTTTTAATGGAGCCTTTGCCTTTTCTCCGTTTAACCCTTTCTGCCATTGAAAATCATCATGACCTTGATATCCAACTCCTGAATCTTCTCCTTCATCAAAGTCTTGTATGAAAAGCTTTTCTTCCCAATAATGATCACCCTTCGTTACAAATGTATTTGGTATTGGTTCCATATTTTTTGTAACTTTTTTTCTGCAGATTGTAATATTAAATACATAACCCTCAACTAAGGTTTTTTGATAGTAATAGAGATATCCTTTTTTAGTAAATACCACGGGTGGAAGTGAGATTTCCTCAGGCTCCTGCGGGGCTTGGTACGCTATATGCGATGCATGGACAAATTCAGGAATCATGGGAACGAGATTTTCGAACTTTTCTCTGAGCTCGCGAGTTCTAGTTGCAATAACTCCCTGAGGAAGTTCTTCTTCGGTTTGTCCGATATCCGATGGTTTCACACCAGCTTTTGCCCGGCTTTTAAGCCATTCTTCAACATGATCGGCTGTTGGAGTGCCTTCAATTGGATCTTCAGGCATAGTGGGCTAGCTTGGGATCGAACCAAGGACATCTACTTTATAAGAGTAGCGCTCTACCACTGAGCTACTAGCCCGAAAGCTCCACAATTATACTAAAAACTAAATGCTAGTTGCTAGATGCTAGAAGCTAAGTTTATAGTTCTGAGAGGACTTGGGATTCGGCGGCTCGGTCCGGAACATATTCCAGATAGCGTTCCGTTGTAGATAGTCTTTTATGTCCAAGCATTTTTGATAATAACACTAAAGATACTCCATGCTTTAAATGATGAGCAACGAAAGTATGTCTTAAATCATTTACTTTTGCATTTTTGATTTCAGCAAGTCTGAAATACCTCTCGACAGAAGTTCTTATATTTCTAATTAAGAAAGGTTTCCCGGATTTAGTGATAAATAAATGGTCTTCATTTACTTTTGGACGAACTTCCATGTACCTTCCTAGGCTCTCCTTCGCCCTCTTATTAAGCGAAACAGTCCTTTCAGGATGCTTTTCAAAGGGTTTTATATTTAGACTATCTTTTCCGACATCTGAAAGCCTTAAATTAGTTAATTCACCAATTCTTATTCCTGTTTGGAGTAAAAGCTCAATAATTGCTGACATCCTTGCATCATTTCTGGCTGCATCTCTTAAAGCTCTGTATTCTGTTGGAGTAAGAATTCTGGGCGGAGCAAGTTGATATTTGGGATGTTCTACGAGTAGGGAGGGATCATCTGTAACATATTCATTAATCTTTAGAAACCTGTAAAAGGTTCTAGTTGAATTAATCTTTCTGGAAATGGATTTAGGAGTGTAGCCTTCGGTTGAAAGTTTGCCAAGAAATGCCTCGATATCTTCTTTCTTTACATCTTGAACATGGTGTTTCTCAAGGTCTTTTAGGAATTCGATTAACTGATCGATATCCTTCACGTATGCTACAATAGTAGAACCTGAATGGCCCTTTTCCTTAAGAAAATTTTTAAATTCTGTGTTCGCATCGGCGAGTCTAACAGGATTCATAATAGCCTATAATATCAGAATTATACAAGCTAGTCAATAAGTATTATGAAAAAACTGTCCTTTTTCATCACAATAGGGTTGTCAATAATAATTATTAATGGCCTCATTCACTCCATTTATACTCTTTGGAATAAGCAGGATCTTATAAAAGAGGCTGAAAAGACTCTGTCTTTTCAGAAAGAAGAAAATAGAGAGCTTAAAACAAAACTTCGTGAGGTTCAGAGTAAAGAATTTGTGGAACAGGAGGCAAGAAATAAGCTTTTTCTAGTGAAAAAAGATGAAGCAAAGGTGGTGCTTCCCGAACCAACGCCAACCCCTAAAGTTACCAAAATAGATAATTCTCCGAATTGGCAAAAATGGCTAAAGTTATTGGGGATTGAGTTTTAGCTTAAAGTTTATAGACGTCAATTGGAACAGGAAATTCTTTTCCTTTGCCTAATTTTAGACGCTTAGCTTTGTTTTTTCGCTCAAGAGAATCATAGCTAAATCCGGGAATATGCATGCGGGCCCATTTAGCTTTCTCATAAAATCTATAAGCAATTCCATATCTTGATCCAGATAAATTTTCGATAAGACCTGCTGTATTATTATGTTCGAAGCTAACTGTTCGTTCCTCATCCGACTCTTCATATAGTCTTTCATGAATTGGTACCCCGGGATTGAGAAGTCGTCTCTTTTTATAGGTACGGTTTATTCTGTGTATATCTTTTTCTCTTAATATATCCTCAACTGATCTGAAAGTAACTCTTGCTTGTATGTCATATTCTCTATATATATCAGGAATTGTTAAATAATGGTTGGAAAATGCTATATCTAAAAGATTATTCCACCCGTTTTCCTCTGCTAATTCTACAAATGTTTTAACTTCTCCGCCCGTGCTGTAGGATTCTTCTCTGAAAATAATAGATTCAGGAGGTACACCATATTTTTCTTGAAGCTCTCCTGCGATTAGTAATCCTGTTGAAGGGTATTCTGGTCCCCACTGAAATCCTAGATCAACAACTATCTTGCGAGCACCTCTTCCCTCATCATATGCCAGAGCTGCTGCTCTTGCCGCAAGGCGACTTCTTAATGCTAGTCCTGAGGGGTGTTCGCTCATCCAGTAGCCATGAACCAAAATAGCGTCATATTTTGGCACAATAACCTCAGGCGATGTGGTTGATTCGTAAGAAATTGGCTCTACTTCTGTCATGCGGGGGATATTTTAGGCCTAAGAGAATTAAAAGTCAAAAATTTGTTGCGGGGCTAGGAGTTGCGCCTAGCCTGTGAGATTATGAGCCTCACGTGCACTGTACACTACCCCGCGCGTTGGACTATTATACCAGTTTGCTTCAAGGCTAGTCAACCTGATATACTTGGAGTGATGAGGCAGGAAGTGGACTGGTGTCCCGGGGCGTTTCATAAGCGCCCAGCGGTGGGTTCGATCCCCACTCCTGCTACTTAAATACTTTTGTACCCCTTTATTGTATAATTAGCTTCGAAGTCCTGTCCCATAGTCTTGACAACTTACCTTCGGGATGATATATTTCAAGTCCGATAGTTCATTAGATTTCGCAATTTGCTGTGATATTTTAGTGAATTATTGATTTATTTTGCACGTTTACAATCTGCGGTAATTATCAATTTTCCTATTTAGTCAGCCCGCGAGGGCAGTTATTTTAACTGCTTTGGCTGGCTGACTAAGTTTGGCCAACCGTCTGCGCCGCAAAGAGCGTTTGATTGGTAAGCATAGGAGGGAACATGTTTTCTCGTCGGAGCCTAGTTGGGCTTCTCGTTCTGGTCTTTGTAGTTCTCGGATGCGAAAGCGGGCAGCCGCTTCCTCTCCGAAGTGACATGTCCATCGATGATCTCACCGACGTTGTCACGTACAACTTGAGGGGACCAGCCGGTTCTAATCAGGAAATCAACATCGCCGAACTCCGGGGAGTGAATGAAGTCGCCCCACGACTTGCGCTCCAGACTGTATTCGGCAAGATGAGTGGCTCAAAAACCCAGGACGTCCAGGTGACACTGCCAAATGGCGTGAATGCCCAGGTTCTGGGAATGGTCAAGACCAAGCGGTATGCCGGTCAAACCCGCTACATGACAATTGAGTCTGCGACCTATTCGGCCGTAGACAGCTCGGGCAAGATCTTTTGTGGGGCAAAGATCAGGCTCGACTTCAATCGGAACCTCTTCCAGTACGCCAATCCTGAGCTTCGGGACTTCCAGTCGCTTTGGTATTACGATATTCCTTGTTCGCAAGATGGGAATGACGTCAAGCTGGCGCTGGGAAACTCCAAGCTCCGCGCATTGGTACTCAATGAGGTTTGGCAGGCTCGCATTGCATGGGGAAGCTTTTTCTTCAATTGGGGTCACTCTGTGACTTCGATTGGCGGAATTGCCTCAACCTTGCCGGGCGGCTGGTGGACTCATCTGGATGTGCCTAACACATCATCTGACTCCATTGGCGCTGTCAACATCGTGAACGATATGGTGAAGGACCTCGAGTCCTCACCGTCTCCGTGGCTGGAGTACGCTCCCGGCGGAACGTTCGATGTCTCGGGTGCATACCTGATCTATTCGGCAGGAGACGCTGACAAGTATGCCACTTGGGATCGAGTCTTGCTTGACCGTCAGACCGAATACGCGGTGTTCTATCGCCCAGACAAGGCGACGCCGTGGGACTATATCACCATCAAACCCATCTACAACTTCGAGTGGAATGACATCGGTCAGGTGCTCGCAAGTTTCCGCGGATGGGGAACTGATCCCTTCTCCGGTAAGCTCAACGAAGAAGGTCTTCCGAAAGACGAGAAGGACAGCGTAATTGCTGAAATGGAACGCGTCGGGTGGATGAATGCACCTAACTCGAGTCTGGAGCAAATCCAGTATCTTGGAAGTGACGGGCGCATTCTTTACGCCATGACTGTTCGTGCTTTCATCGGCGCTGCCGACTCGCTGATCATCTTCGGAAACGCAAAACCGGACCTGGGTCAGGTTCGAGAAGATGCACCGATTGTTGATGATCAACCCAAGCCTGTTCTCTACGATGACAAGGGTAACCCCTTGCCGAGGGAGCAACAGCCATATACCGACCAGCAATGGGCAGAATTCC